>JALYUQ010000014.1 GCA_030853685.1 Actinomycetota bacterium
GCCCGTACTTCATCGATGCACGAAAAGGATGAGAGAGGACTCTGATGAGTGCCGTATCGGCTAGATCCGTCAGCCACGCCAAAGGCGTGGACCGGGTTCGTGCTCTCCAACGCGTGCTCTACCGCTGTGCTAAGCAGGATCAGGATCGTCGTTTCCACGCCCTCTATGACAAGGTCGCCCGCAGCGACGTGCTCGAGAGGGCTTGGGGCGAGGTCCGGGCTAACCGCGGCGCGCTGGGCGTCGATGGCATCACCATCGACGATCTTGTGCGCGCCGGGGTGGGCGACTTCCTCGACGGGCTCGTGGAGAAGCTGCGCGCCGGGACCTACCGGCCGCGGCCGCTCAGGCGGGTTCATATCCCCAAGCCGGGCCGGCCAGGTCAGTTGCGGCCGCTCGGCATTCGGCGGATTCTGGCGGCTATCGCAACAGCAGTGGTCCGATCTCCTCGATCGGCTTCATGAAGCCTAGCCGCTTGCGGGGTCGGTCGTTGAGCTCAGTCGCGACCCAGTCGAGGTCGACGGCGCTGTGGACTGACAGGTCAGTGCCCTTGGGGAAGTACTGACGCAGCAGGCCGTTGATGTTCTCGTTGCTGGCGCGTTGCCACGGTGCGTGCGGGTCGCAGAAGTAGATGTCGATGTCCGCGGCGACACTGACCGCTTTCCAGTCGCGCATCTCGGGCCCCTGGTCCCAGGTCAGTGACGCTCTGAGGATCTCGGGGATGCTCTGGATCTTGGCGCCCAGTGCGTCTGAGACCTGCTCGGGCTTGTAGGCGTCGGGGAGGTGCACGAGCATCGTGTAGCCGGTGCTGCGCTCGACCAGCGTGCCGATCGCTGAGAGATTCTGCTTGCCGATGATCAGCTCGCCCTCCCAGTGACCGGGCAGCGCGCGATCTGAAGCCTCCGCCGGGCGCTGGGAGATGTTGATCATGGGCGCACCGCTCGCCCGGTGCGCAGGCACCGCGCCAGATCGCGACGCAGCGCCCCGCGGGACTGGAGTACAGCGATTGGTAGATCGTCTCGCTCGACACCCGCAGCTCCGGTGAATCGGGGAACTTGACCCGCAAGCGCCCAGCGATCTGCTCGGGAGAGTACTTGCGGGCCAGGTCGGCTTCGAGCGCCCGACCCAGCTCGAGGCAGAGCGCCAGCTTCGAGGGCTTGGGAGCGCTGGCGCGCTCATAGGCCAGCGCGTGCGCGGTCCTCGCGCGATAGCTCGCACCGACGCAGCCGGCGTTGCGCTGAAGCTCACGGCTGATCGTCGACGGGCTGGGACCCAGCCTTGCGGGGATCGCTCGCATCGACTCACCCCCCGCCCGATGCGATCTCCTCACGCTCAGAAAACGTCGAGCAACGGCCCTTCAGATCCCGGCCGCGACGCGGGCGGACCCCGCCCGCGCTGGCCAGCCACCGAGCGCCCTTCTTTCGATACGTACCCGCCTGGGCCGCAGCGTCGGTGATGAACTCACCGCGCTGCATCGCCGCCCAGAACGTTTGCACTACCTCACAGACCATCCGGTCAGAGAACCTCGCCATCGCAACCTCCGATCAACCCCGCCGAGCTCGACGAGACAGATGAACCCCAGGGACCCCCGCACCGCGAGCCGCGCAGCGCACCGATCGCCGCAGGCGCCTCGCCCTCGGGCTCGGCTTCGCGACGACCGGTGCGCTACTCAACCACGGACAGCGGACGGCTCTGAAAGTCCCTCGATCTCAGCGGGTGTTGCGACGACCGCGCGAACCCAAGGATCGGTGAGCGGAGCCCCTGGACGGACGGCCGGACCGGGGTCCAGAGCGTCAGCCGGATGCACTGCGCGCCGCGACGTCTCGGATAAACTCATCGGCTTGTGCCGAAGAGGCCAGCTCGATCACCCGTAGGTTGCGGTAGCGGTCACAGGCGCCATCAAGACGCGGTCGACTGTCGCGTGGGTAGCGCCATACCCACCTCAGAAACTCTCGGTCGAGCCGCTCGGGGCATCCGGCTGCCTGGACGGCGCGACCATGGAGCTCGAGGTTGCGCCGCATTGCCCTGATCACGCACCGCAACCGCGGCAGCGCCAGCACGATGACGGTGTCGGCCCGGGCGAAGCGAACGTCGAAGGTGCCTCCGTAGTTCCCGTCGACGATCCAGGCGTCGGCAGCGAGCAGGTCGCTCTGTGCTACTCGCCACTCGTCGGGAGGCGTTGCGATCCATCTCGGCTTCCAGTAGTGCTGATCAAGGTGGATGACTGGGATGCCCGTGCGCCGCCCGAGCTCGCGGGCGAAAGTCGACTTCCCGGCACCGCCTGACCCGACGACCGCGACTCGCTTCATTCGACAAGTCTGCCTCTTAACCCGGATCTCATCCGAAACGCCGTCCGCGACCCGCAGACGGAACCCTCACCGGCACATCTTCCCGTCGATCGGGCGCCCGATGTCGCCTACCCGGGAGGTGTTCCGTAAGACCCGTCCGATGACATTCGCGATGAGGGAACCTCAAACGCTACACTCCAGGAGTGTCCGGACTGCTGATCGGATATGCCCGCGTCTCGACCGACGAGCAGGATCTCACGGTCCAGCGGGAGGCGCTGCAGGCGCTCGGCGTCGTTTCCCGAGCGGGTCTACGTTGATCACGGGCTGACCGGCACCAACCGCGAGCGTCCCGGGCTGCGACAGGCGATGGCAGCCTGCCGCCAAGGCGACACCCTCGTGGTGACCAAGCTCGACCGGCTCGCGCGCTCGCTGCCCGACGCGCGCGACATCGTCAAGGAGATCACGGAGCGCGAGGTCAGGCTCTCGCTCGCCGGGTCGATCCACGACCCAACCGACCCCGTCGGACGGCTCCACTTCAACGTCCTGGCGATGGTGGCCGAGTTCGAGTCGGACTTGATCCGGATGCGTACCCGCGAGGGGATGAAGGTCGCCAAGGCCAAGGGCCGGCTACAGGGGAAGAAGCCGAAGCTCAGCCCCAGCCAGGAAGCGCACCTCGTCAAGCTCTACCGAGACGGCGAGCGCACCGTTGGCCAGCTCGCCGAACTCTTCAGCATCGCGCGCTCGACCGTCTACCGTGCGATCGAGCGCAACGCCACCAGCAGCCAGACCGCGACTAACTAATGCCTGGAGTTCGAGTTGATGACGACACGGGAGCGCCTGCATAAGCTCGTGGATGAGCTTTCCGAGCAGGAAGCCGACGAGGCTCTGCAGCTGATCGCGGCGCGGCGCGGCGATGATTTCGCGCGCTGGCTCAACTCGCTACCCGAAGAGGATGAGGAGATCTCAGAGCAGGAGGAGGCCGCTGTCCAGGAGGCCCGTGACGAGATCGCCGCCGGTGTCCCACTGGTCTCCTCGGACGAGATCAAGCGCGAGTTCGGGCACCACTGGGCGTGAGCGACGAGAACTGGGACGTCGCCTTCACGCCCCGAGCTCGACGAGACATATGCGCCCTCGACCCGCAGATGAGAGACCGCGTCCTCAGCGTGATCGATCGCGTTGTCGCCAGAGATCCGACGCTCGACGTTCGCCGTCTGACCGGGAGCGCGGAGCTCCGTGTCCGCGTCGGCGACTGGCGCGTGCGCTTCACGCGCGACATCGAAGCGAAGCTGATCGTCGTGCAGCGCGTTCTGCCACGTGGACGAGCCTACGATCGCTGAAGCACCGGCAACCCGCCCGTTGCAAGACCCCAACGGACAACCGCGCTACGACGGATTCGGACCGATGTCCCACGCGGCCCGCGGCTTAGCGGGACTTTTCGTACGGATGTTCCTCACGGGCCACATCGACTACATCGCCCGCGAAGGCGTGCTACGGATCCTCGGCAAAGGCCAACGCGTCCGCCACGTCCCGATCCACCCACAACTCCACAGCGCACTCACCGGCTGGCTCACCGAACGCGCCGACTGGCCCGGTGCCAAACACAGCCCGGCTCTGTTCCTCAACCAGCGCGGCCAGCGCCTCAGCGTCCGCGGCGCCCACGACATCATCACCACGATCGTCGCGAGTGCCGGCCTCGATGACGACGCGATCGTCCACACCTGCGACACACGTTCGCGACGACGCTCGTGCGCGGCGGCACCGACCTCGTGATCGTCGCCGAGCTCCTCGGCCACGCCCGCCTGGAAACGACCCGCGGATACACCCGCCCGAGCGCAGAAGCCCGCACACGAGCGCTCGAGCTGCTCCTCGTCGACGAATAGCCCCGCTCACGGTCCATCAGCGGGGCCTATTACCGCTTTTGGGCTTATCTTGACTGGACCCCTCTCAGAGCCGGCCAACCTGCAACCGCTTCGCGAATGGGCTCCTGCGGCGGCGCTTCGCTCGCCGCACACCAGTTTCATCAGCCGGTAGCCAGCTCTCAACGACCCTCTCTGGGTCTCGACCGCAGAGAGGCAAACGCCACGTGCATCACGGTGCCTAGTGCTGGCGGGCGGGCTGGCCGTAGCGCTGGCGCGCGGCCTCGCCGGAGGTGCCGAGCATCGCACCCACAGCCGCCCAGGAGTGACCGTGGGCGCGGGCGAGCGAGACCGCGCCGGCCAGGGCGGCTTCGGCTTGGGCCCGGGCGTGAGCGGCCTGGCGCACGGCTCTGAGCGCCGCGGCGTCTTTGACCTCGCTCGGGTCGGGGTCGTGGCTCTCAAAACTGACGGCGAGCTGCGCGGCCTGGTCGATGATCTCCTGCAGGCTGCGAGGCATCAGCGTCTAGGTGAGGTACTTGGGGCGGGCGCCCATCGCGTGCACGACCACCGGACCCCGCTCGGAGTCAACAACGCCGAGCTCATACAGGTTGCCGGCCCGGTCAGGCCCGATCAGCATCACCAGGCCCTCCTCGAGGTCCTCAGAGCGGATCGGATTATTGAACGCATGCAAGATCGTCTGTTCCTCGACGCCGTGCCGGTAGGCGCTCGGCGCGATAAACGGAGCCTCCATCTCACAAGTTAGCTTGCGACGCTCTCCGCCGCAACCCAAGACGCAATTCAGCAATGCAGGGGGCGATACGGGCAGCGGCCCGACCCAAAGGGCCCTTCATCCACAGCAGGATCCTTCACCGGGCCGCGCAGAGGCTTTAGGGCGCCAGCCCAAAAGGGGGCCGGCCTACACCAGCCGCTCCCTTCGATGCCCGCTGTTTGCCGTTGGTCTCTCAACTGGCCTGCGGATATGCCGGCTGCCCCTTGGGTGGCGGCTTGGCGCTCGGCGATCGTCTGAGCCGTAGGAGGGCCGTATTTTTAGAAGCCGAGCGAGGGTCCCTCCGCTCAGGCCCGGGCCGGCGCGCCGGCCGCTCGAGTTCGTGCTCGAGCGCGTCTGCGGGACGCAGCGGCCACCGTCGGACGTCGGGCGGGACCGTGGCGTCGGTGAGCCCGTGGGCGGGTTGGGTGTCGTAGGTCTGCTCGGCGGCGTGGTGGCGATCCTGGGCCTGCTCACACGCCTGCTCGGCGGCGTGGTGGCGCTGCGGAGCGCCGGGGTGCTGGGCCTCCCACACGCGGCGCTGCTGGTCGAGTTGGGCCTGGCGGCTTTCGGCCTGCTGCTCACAGTGACGCTGGCGCTCTGATGCCTGGCGTTCCCAGTCCCGGGCCTCGGCGAGCTGGGCTTTGAGTGTCCGCCCGCGCTCCCCCAAACGGGCGAACCCGTCCCAGGTCGCCGAGCTGCCCTCAGAGCTGCCCTGCCTGCCCGGCCGCATACTTGGCCTGCCAGGCCGCGTCCTGGGCGTCGGCGAGCGCGTGCTGCACCTGGGGGTCGTGGGGCAGGGTGGCCATCACCCGCGCCGCCTGGTCACGCTCGGTCCGGGCGTGCTGCAGCTGGACGGCGGCCTCGTCGCGCTGCACGCGGGCGCGGTCAAGCTGGGCGGGCTGAGCGACAAGCCGCTCACGCTGACTGGGCGCCTCGCGCCGCGACGCCTCCTCCCGGTCGTCATCGTTGTCGGGGCGCCGAGGCGGCGGGTCGCTCTCCCGGGCGTGCTCGTGCTCGACCACCTGCTCGTGCGCGAGCGCGATGGCGATCGACGGGACCTCGGGCTCTGAGCGTGCCAGCCGCTCAGCGAGCCGGGCCAGCCGATCCTCCCGTCCGCCGCCGTGCTCGTCTTCGACGTCGAGGCGCTCGGCGCTGGCGTAGAGGTGGGTGCGCTCCCGGGCGCGGGTCAGCGCGACGTAGGTGCCATTTGAGTCTGAGTGCTCGCCGGCGATCACGTGCGCACGATCGACGGTCTGACCCTGGGCGGGGAACGTTACGACACGTAGGCCAGCCGGGCGCTCGCCGCGTCAAGCTGCGCGCGCTCCCAGCTCGCCTCCACCTCCTGCTCGCCGAGGTCGCCGTCCTGGGCGCGGAGCGCTTGGGCCCGCGCGTTCAGGCCGTCCAGCTGCTCATTAGACGTCTGGACCACGACCAGCGCAGTCTTGCCCTCCCGCCGGTCTGAATGCGCAGCCGCCAACGCCCGGTCCTCGGCTTGGCGCTGGGTGTTCTCGATCAGGACGCGGCCGCGGGCCGCGTAACCGGCCAGGGCCTGGTCGTGCTCGCCGGCACGCCACCGCGCCTATCACGACGATCCCCGGCGAGCTGCGCGCCGCCGAGCGCGAGCTGTGACCGCAGCTCGGCGACGTCATCGTCGACGAGCTGTTGAGGGATCTCCGAGGTCCGTCTCGTCGGCGAGCGCGCGGGCGGAGGCGACGGCGGCGCGCTCGGTCCCGCGATGGGCTCGGGTCATTTGGCGCCCGTCGGCGAGGTCGAGGATCTCTCCGCGCTCGCACAGCCGGTCGAGCATCACCAGCGCCCGATCGGGATCCTCGGCGCTGGCGACCGCCTCCAGCGCGACCGCGCGGGCCTCCCGGGGAGCGAACGTCGCGTCAAACTCGGTCAACCGGTGAAGGATCCGCCGCGCCAGCGCCTGCTCGGGCTCGGCGACGTCGACGTCGACGGCCGGCTCGGAGTCCCGCAGCGCTTGGGCGCTGCGAGCGTCAAACCCGTGCTCGCGGGCGTCCTGCCACCACGCCTGATCGAGATCCCCCGCGGTCTGCAATCCCCCGGACAGGCCCTTGGCCGCGCGGGTGCTTATCGCCACCGCGCGCTGCTCGGCCGGCAACAACTGCCCCGAGCTCTCCAGGGCGGCCAGGCGAGCCGCCGCCGCGTCCGCGTCGGGCCCGCCGGCGTCGACCTGACTGTGGAGCTCTGACCGGCGCTCAGCCAGGCGCCGCTCGATCTGCTCGTGCACCTGGCGGTGACGACCCGACCAGGCCTCGAGCAGGCTCTCCGGGACCCCTGAGAGTTCGAAGTAGCGGCCCCCCCGCCCCGTCCCGGCCTCGACCGCAACCCGAGCCGCTCGAGCTCTGCGGCCAGCTGCGCGCGATACGCCGCGCCCAGCTCGCGCTGATGCACCAGCCACGCCCGCGACTCGATCGCCACCACTTTGCCGTCGCCCCGGCGCACCGCGCCGTGCAGGACCACGTGAGAGTGCAGCTGCGGATCGGGCGCACGCCCCGCGACCGCCCGCGCCGTCGTATGCCGCCACGACGACGCGAGCAGCTCTGCCGGGGTCTCGCGCAGCACCGTCTCGCGATCCACCCGCCGACGCACCATCGGCACGTACTCAGTGGCGTGCGCCAGCAGCATCAACCGCCCGTTCCTGGGCGGCCTCGATCCCCTGGCGCAGCTCAGGCGACCCCAGCGCCCACACCGCCGACACCGACTTCGGCGCTGAGAACGTCGCGTCGATCGCCGCCACCGCCTGACCGCCCGCACCCACGCTGCGCAGCTGCTCACCGCTGCTCGGATGCCGGACCGCCGCCGGCATTCCCCGCCAAGTCACGCCTCGTTCAGGTTCTCAGGTGAGACGGCGTGAGGATTGCGCTGCGCCCCCGCGCACTTCATGTCGGCGTAGCGTCCAGTGAGCGCCACAGATACATGCACGCCAGGGTGCGGTGCGGGCGCCACGGCGCGCCGATCTGCTCCAGCTCGGCGGGGGTTGGCAGCTGGGGCAATCCGTAGTGGACCATCACCGCGCGGCGGATGCCGAGGTCTCCCACCGCCAGCACGTCCGGCCGGCGCAGATGGAACATCAGGAACATGTGCGCGCTCCAAGCGCCCAGCCCCTTTACCGCTACGAGCTCGGCGATCACCTCCTCGTCGGGCAAGTCGTTCAGGTGGGCGAGCTCCAGCGAGCCCTCCATGACGTGCTCGGCCAGCGAGCGCAGGTACCCCACCTTGGCGCGGCTCAGCCCCGCAGCCGCTTGCAGCTCCAGCGGATCGTCAGCCAGCACCTCTTCGGGAGTCGGTGCGCGCCCGCCGTAGCGGTCGGTCAACCGCGCGTAAATCGCCCTTGCGGCCTTGGTCGATAGCTGCTGGCCCACGATCGAGCGCAGGAGCGCGCCGTAGTGGTCGTTCGGGCGACCCGCGCGTGGGTCCCCGAGGCCGCCGCTGCGGCGCTGCACTTCCTCGATCACGGCGGCGAGAACCGGGTCCGCACGGCGTAGCGCCTGCACCTCGGTCCGGGCGGTCCGGGCGCGAGCGGGCGCCACGCTCAGGGCTGACCCAGGAGCACGCCGGGGACGCCGGTGTTGGTCGAGTACTTGGGCTGGATCTTCGTCTCGGGACGGATCTCGTGCACGGCCTGCGAGACGGCGATCGCCGATTCCGCGAATCCGGTGGCGATCAGCTTGAGCTTGCCTTCGAACGTGGAGATGTCGCCGCAGGCCCAGACGCGCTCCAGCGAGGTCTGCATGAGCTGATCGACGACCAGCGCGCCCTTCACGATTTCGAGGCCCCAGTCCTTCAAGGGGCCCAGCGCGGTCTTGAAGCCGAGCTGGAGCAGGATCGCGTCGACCTCGACTTCGATCTCGTGGGCCTCGTCCTCGGAGTGAAAGAGAACCACTCGCTCGATGCCCTCACCGTCTCCGTAGATCTCCTTGATCTGGAATGGCACGTGCAGCGCCACGTCGCCTCGGTCGGCCGCCTCCATCACCTGGCCGATCGTCAGCTCGTGGGCGCGGAACCCTTCACGTCGGTGCACGAGCCTGACTTCGCTGGCGGTGTCGAGTAGGTTGACCACCCAGTCACAGGCCGAGTCGCCGCCGCCGATGATCATCACGCGCTTACCCGCGAAGACCGCCTTCTCGCCGACCAGGTAGTGCGCGCCGCGTCCTTCCCAGGGGGTCATGTCATAGCCGGGCAGCCGCTTGGGCTCAAACGCTCCGTGGCCACCTGAGACGATCACCGTCCTGGAGCGCAGATCGCCGCGGTTGGTGTGCAGCACGACGACCCGATTCTCGCCTTCGCCCTCCCACGTGATCGTCTCCGCGGTGGTGTTCAGGTGGACCGGTACCGCGAACTGCTCCACTGCCTGGATGCGCAGCAGCTCGACGAGGTCCTTGGCGAGCACCTTCGGATGACCGGGGACATCGAAGATCCACTTCTCCGGGTACAGCGTCGTGAGCTGACCGCCGAGCTCCGGAAGCGAATCGACGATGCGCGCGCTCGCCTCGCGCATCCCTGCCCAGAACGCGGTGCACATGCCGACCGGACCGGCGCCGATGATCGTGACGTCGCGGATCTCGTCGAGATCCCGGGAGAGCGCTTTGGGGTCGGTGCTCACAGGGCTGGCGCCAGCGTCAGCGGCGAGCCGTCCAGGGCCCCCAGCGCGCGCTCCACCGAGCAGGAGATGCAGCTCAGCGTCGGCGTGTCGCGCAGCGTATACGAGCTCGACTCGGTGGTCCGTAGACGCTGGACGAGGTCCAGGAAGTCGGCGGGCTCGTCGGTCTCGAAGGCGACCACGAACTCCTGATCGTCGAGCCCGAACGAATAGCTCGTGTTGAGGTCGACCGTGGGGTACTCGCGCCCGAGCTTGATGTGCTCCTGCATGATCCGCCAGCGCTCCTGCGCGGGCAACGCGTACCAGCTCCGGGTCTTCACGAACGGATAGACGAACAGGTACTTCCCGTGCGCCGGGCGGACCTCCAGCCGCGACTCCTCCGAGTACTCCGAGGGCTTGGTCATCGCCAGGAACGAGTAAGGGACTGAGCACCACTTCATGAGCCCGCTCTGAGCTAGGACAACGTGGAGCTCGTGGATTCGCTCGAGGCTCTGGGCCTGGCTGAGCACCATCAGATCGGCGTCGCCGCGCGTGCCGATCAGCGAGAAGGCCCGCAACAGGTGCCCGTCGGCAAAGTCCTCGCAGGCGGCGAGGAACTCGAGCTTGTCAGCGCTGCGGCGTTCATCTTCCAGGCGGCGCCACGCGGGATCCACCTTTAGGAAGGTGTACTTAACGAATTGGCGAACAGGCCGGGGGGGCTGGAGGGGCATAAGAATTGGATCATAGGCGACCGAAACTCGGTGGCCGCGATGGGTTAGGAGGTACCATGGACAGGATGCGCATTGCTCTGGTGTCGCCCTATTCATGGACGTACCCCGGCGGTATCCCGCGGCACATCGAAGGGCTTGCGGGAGCGCTCATCAATCAGGGCCATTACGTTCGGGTGCTGGCGCCGTTTGACACGCCCGACCGCTCGTCGGCCCTGCGCCACCGCGGCGCGCGACCGCAGGCGATGGCCCAGCCCGAGCACCTCGTCTCGCTCGGGCGCACGTGGGGGTGGAAGGCCAACGGCGCGGTATCCAACATCTCGATCACCCCATTTGGCTTGGCAACGATGCAGCGCGAGCTCCGCGACGGGCGCTACGACGTCGTTCACATCCACGATCCGCTGGCGCCGCTCGCCGGCTGGGTCGGGGCCGACTCGACGCGCTTGCCGCTGGTCGGAACCTTTCACACCTACTCGGACAAGCCCGTGCCGAACGGGATCGCCAACGTGCTCGGCGCCAGGCGGGTGCTCAACCGCCTGCACGTCCGGATCGCCGTCTCGCAGGCGGCCGCTTGGACGGGGAAGCGTTGGTACGGGGGTCACTATCGCGTGATTCCCAACGGCGTCAGCGTCGATCCCGGCCGTGCGGCGCGGCTTGCCTCGCGCCCGATGGGCCCCCGGCTGCAGATCGTATTCGTCGGCCAAGCCGTGCAGCGCAAGGGACTGCCGCTGCTGCTGTGCGCATTCGAGGCGCTGCGCGAGCACATCCCGGCCGAGCTCACGATCATCGGCCCCTCGCCACAGGAGCTCTCGCCGCTGATGCTCGACTCCCGTGGGATTCGCGTGCGCGGCAAGGTGGATGAAGCCGAGAAGCGCCGCGAGCTGGAGCGAGCAGACGTACTGTGCGCTCCCTCGCTGGGCTCGGAGAGCTTTGGGATGGTGCTGACCGAAGCGTTCGCGGCCGGCACGCCGGTGGTCGCATCTGACATCGCCGGCTATCGGGACGTCGTTCGCGACGGCGTCGACGGCGTACTGGTCGCGCCCGCGGATGCGCAGGCGCTCGCGGAGGCCCTGCGCGACCTGTGGGATGAGCCGGCGCGGCGGCTGCGGATGGCGCGCGCCGCCGCGGCTGACGTCGAGCGCTTCGCGTGGCCGCACGTGGCGCAGGAGGTGATGAACGCTTACCAGGACGCGATCGCCACGCCGGTGCCCGAGGGCGTCCTGCGCCGGGCCGCCGTGGGCGCCGGCGCCCGTGCGGCGGACCTCGAGCCGCACGTCCCCGCGCAGCGGATCGCGAGGCTCGAGCCAAAGACCGCGGGCCCGCGCCGCAGGCGGCTGGCGCTCGCGCGCCGGGTAGGGTTGGTCGTCGTCTCGCTGGCCGGGGCACTGCTGGCACTGCTGGCGCTGCAGAAGATCGGCTTGCGAAACATCGCCAACGCGCTGATCGACTCGAGTCCCTCATTCGTCCTGCTCGGCCTCGTGATCATGTGCAGCGCGATGGTGCTACGCGCCTTCTCCTGGCACGCGATCCTTCGCGCGGCGCTCCCGAATGCGCGAATACGGATCTCGGACGCGATGCAGGGCACGTTCATCGGCGTGTTGATGTCCTCGACATTGCCCGCGCGGCTCGGTGAGCCTTCACGCGCGCTGGTCGTTGCCAGGCGCACCGGACGCCCGCGGGAGAACCTCCCGGTGGTGCTCGGCACGCTGGTCTCGCAGACACTGCTTAACATAGTCGCGCTCGTGATCCTGGGGGCTGTCATGTTCTCGTCTGTGAACCTGTTTAGTGGGCACCAGGACGCGCTCCTGGTGGCGGCGATTGCGCCCCTCACGCTGCTGCTGGTGCTGCTGATCGCGCCGGTGTTGCTCCGCGACCGCGCTGGATCTTCCAGGTTCGCCCACGCCCAGGCGGCGCTCGGGCTGCTGAGGCGGACCCTGACCCGCGCACGGGCCGGACTGATGGTCTTTCGCCGGCCGAAGCTCGGCTTGATCGCGACGGTCGCGCAGCTCTCGGCGTGGGCGCTGCAGTGGCTCGCGTGCTACGTGCTGCTGGTCGCGCTGGGGCTCAACCACCAGGCGGGGATCGCCGCGGCCGCAGCGGTGCTGTTCGCTGTCAACATCACAGCGGTCATTCCTGTGACGCCCGCTAACATCGGCGTCTTCCAGGCAGCCTGCGCCCTCGTGCTGCACACCGGTTGGCACGTCGGCTACGTAAAAGGGGTCTCCTACGGCGTGATCCTGCAGGCGGTGGAGGTGGCTACGGCGCTTGCGATGGGCATGCCCGCCCTGCTCAAGGAGGGAATGTCCTGGCGCGAGGTCAGGCTGCGCGCGATGCAGGCCGCCCCTGTCAAGCTGCCGGCGCGGCCGAGCCGGAAGCCGGCGGCCCGGCGGTCCGGCGCGAGGATCGAGGCTGATTCTTAGGCCTGGGGATGCGGGGCTGGGCCGGGGAGGTGCGGGGGGCTGGGGGCGTGCGGGGGAGGTGCGGGGGCTAAGCGGGCTGATAGCGGCGGGGTTGTGGGCGCCCCTGAGTTGGCCGCTGCCGCTCCGAGATGGGGACGTTTCGGGCTACCTCGCGACCGATTGGCCAGGATCTTCACCCACGGCGTGAGCCGCACGATCGCGTCCGTCGGGTCCTTGATCTTTGGCTCAGGTACGTCGTCGACACGGATGTCGCCGACACGGCGAAAGACAACAGCTCTCATGGGCCTCCGTTACGAGTTGCGTCTTCCTTCTCCGTCCTATAACCGCGGCGGGCACCCGCAAGCTCGGCAGGCATGAGACGATTTCAGGCGTGCCGGTGCTCACCTATCTCGGTCCGGAAGGAACTTTTACCCATCAAGCGGCGCAAGATCTTGCCCGCGCGGGCGAAGACCTCGTTCCCCGGGGCAGCGTGCCGGAGGTCGTGCAGTCCGTCGAGTCGGGCGATGCTCAGGCGGGGGTAGTGGCATTCGAGAACAGCCTCGAGGGTCCAGTCCCGGCCAACCTCGACGAGCTCCTGCTTGGGACCGAGCGGTGCGTGATCGCCGGCGAGCGGGTGCTCGCGGTGTCTTTCACGCTCTTTCGCGCCTCGGATGACCAGTCGCCGCTACGCGGGGTGTCGAGCCATCCCTTCGGGTTGGCCCAGTGCTCGCGGTTCATCGCGGATCGTGGGCTGCAGACGCGGCGAGCACTGAGCACGGCCGGCGCGTGCCGTGAGCTCGCGCGGTCGCCGTGCTGCGGCTGGGGAGCGATCGGACCTGCACTGGCGGGAGATCTCTACGGGCTCCGGCGCGAAGCCGAGCAGCTCGAGAACGAGCGTGCCGCGACGCGATTTGTCGTTCTGCGTACGAGTTGCCTGCCTCCGACCGGGAAGGACCGCTCCGCGTTCTCCTTCCGACCCAGCCACGATGAGCCCGGCAGCCTCGTTCGCCTGCTCGAGCAGTTCTCGTTGCGCGACATCAATTTGACGGCCATCAAGTCGCGTCCAACGAAGGAGCTCTTGGGTGAGTACATCTTTTACATCGAGTGTGAGGGGCACATCGCCGACGAGCGCCTTCGCGACGCTGTGACCGGAACCTTGCGCTTTAGGAGCAAGAGTCGATTCCTGGGCTCCTTTCCCGAGGACCCCGGCCGCCCCCCACATCACGAGCGGGGTGGGGCGGACGTTCCGCGGGCATACCGTCAAATGCTCGCCAAAGTCAGCCCGTGAAGTGCCTCGGGGTCGTGGGGCTCGGGCTGATCGGCGGTTCGATCTTGCGTCGCTTCGCCGATTCGCCCTCGGAATACGAGCCAGTCGGGTTCGACAGCGACGCTGAAACCTCGCACATAGTGCGAAGCGAGGGCTTCACGGTTGCACGGTCCTCTGCGGCGCTTGCCCGTAGAGCGGAGCTCCTCGTTGTCGCTGTTCCGCCGCGGGAGACAGCCCGCGTCGTGCTCGAGGTGCTGAGGGCCAATCCTCTCGCGCTGGTGACCGATGTCGCCTCGGTCAAGGCTCCCGTCCTCGACGACGTTCGCAAGCACGCCCCCGACGCGGTCACCCGCTTCCTGCCTGCGCACCCCCTCGCCGGAGCAGAGACGCCCGGCTGGCGCCGGGCCCGATCCGATCTGCTCGATGGAGCGATCTGGGCTGTTTGCCCCCCCAGCGGCGACGCGGGGGCGGATCTGCTCTGTCGCTGGTCCGGTGTCTTTGACGCCTTCGATGCGAGAATCGTCGTCTGCGATCCACTCGAGCACGACCTTGCGGTCGCACGGACCAGCCATGCGCCGCACATCGCTGCGGAGATCATCGCCGGCACCTTGGATCGAGCACCGGCGAAGCTGGCGGCAGCTCTTTCCGGCGGCGCCTTCCGCGACATGACCCGCATCGCTCGCTCCGATCACGAGCTCTGGAGTCAGATCTTCGACCTCAACCGTGACGCCGTAGTAGCGGTCATCGACGAATGGCTGGCTGAGCTGCATGGGCTGCGTAGCGCCGTCGAGAAGGGGCAGGAGCCAGCGTTGACCAAGGTCTGGACTCAAGGTAAGGCGATGGTCGAGCTGGTAGAGGAGCTTCGCTGGCAGGCGCCGGCCTGGGAAGACCGGGTCTTTCAGTGGCCGGCCTGGGACGCGCTCTGCGCGCTCGGTCGCGAGGGGCGCGCGATACGCCGCGTGAGCTGTGCCGTGAACCGCATATCAGCTCAGGTCTCGGTATCGCCGTGACGGTGCTTGCCACGAGCTTTGCGAGCGAGGGTACGACCTGCGCTGGCACGCACCACGTCGCTTCGGTGGAGGGGCCCCGGCCGTGCGTGGTCCTCGGGCACGGCTTCGCCATGACTCGCGGGGCTCGGCTCGAGCGCTATGCGGCGCGGTTCGCGGCGGCGGGCCTCGACGCGCTCACGTTTGACTACCGCACGTTCGGGGGCAGTGCGGGCGAGCCGCGCCAGTGGATGGACGTGCGGCGCCAGCTCGCCGACTGGCGTGCGGCGGTCGCCCACGCCCGCTCGCTGCCGGGCGTGGACCGCAGCCGGATCGCGCTGTGGGGCACATCGTTCTCCGGCGGGCACGTGGTCGTCATCGCCGCCTCGGATCCGGCGCTGGCCGCGGTTGTCTCTCAGATCCCGTTCTCAGGGCTCGGGGGAGGCCCGCGCAAGACCCCCAGCCGGCCGCTGCACCTCACGCGGGTGATCGGCGCGGCGCTGATGGACGCCGCCGCCGCGGCGCTCGGGCGCCACCCGCACTATCTGCCCGTCCTCGCGCCACCAGGGCAGCTCGGCGCTTTTGACCGCCCCGGTGCTGCCGAGCAGGTAGCGGCGCTCGTCAACGGAGACCTGACATGGGAGAACCGCTTCACCCCGCGAGTCCTGCTGGCGCTCGCCCGTTACCACCCATTCGCGCGCGGCGCCCGGGTGCGCTGCCCGGTGCTGTTGGTCCTCTGCGGTCCCGACGAGGTCACGCCCGCCGCACTGGCCCTCCGGCGCGCCGGGGTAATCCCGAGCTTGACGGTGGAGCACAACGACTGCGCCCATTTCGAGATCTACCAGGGTGAGCATTTCGAGCGCTGCGTGAAGTCCCAGATCGCGTTCCTGTGCGGGCATTTGGCCTGATGCCGGCGCCGAGGGCTGTCGCTGTGCTTGGGCTCGGGTGCGCTTGACGGCGATCGCCTGACGTTTGCCGGCGCCTGCGTCCCGCCCGCAGGCGGGCGCAGGCGCACCAGCGCGCATCGGCGCCTCGGTAGCCTGAGCGCAAATGGGACCACACCCGGGTATCACCGTCAGGCGCTACCAGTCGGAGCTCGGCTCGTGGGAAATGGCCTCGCGAGCTCCGCATCCGTCGCTGGCTGGACAGGTGCTTCGCTACGCCGGCTACGCCGAGCACACGAACGTACCCGCCCGCCGGCTCGAGGCGCCCTTTGCGGGTGTGGTACTGATCCTGAGCTTCGGGGAGACGCTGGCGATCACGGACGCCGGAGGCCGTCACGAGAGCTACGGCTGCTTTGCTGCCGGCCTCTCGGACGGACCGACGTACACCGAGCACGATGGCGAGCAGGACGGGGTTCAGATCGATCTGACGCCGCTCGGGGCCCGAGCGCTACTGGGCATGCCGATGGCCGAGCTCACCAACCGCGTGGTCGACCTCCGTGACCTCCTCGGCCGGCGTGCGGAGGAGTTGGTCGAGCGACTGCACGATGCGCCCGCCCCTGAGCAGCGCTTCCTCCTGCTCGACGCGGTGCTCGCTCGCCGGCTCACCGAGGCGCAGTCGCCACATCCTGTGCTCGTTGAGGCGTGGTCCCGTCTGCACCGCGATTACGGCCGGACCGAGATCGCGGCCCTTGCCCACGAGCTCGGCTGGAGCCGCCGGCACCTCGCGACGCGCTTTCGCGAGGAGATCGGCCTGCCGCCCAAGACCTATGCGCGGGTGCTCCGCTTCGAGCGCGCCGCGGCGCTGCTCGCGCGAGACGACGGTGCTCGCTTCGCGGAGATCGCATACGACTGCGGCTACTACGACCAGGCGCACCTCAATCGCGACTTCCGCCAGTTCGCTGGGACGTCGCCGGGCGATTACGTGGGACGGCTGCGCCCGAACGAGGGCGGCATGTCCGCGTGAGCCAGATCCGGACAAGGCTCCTCTGCGCCCGGGAGTAGCTTGTCCTGGCGCGGCGCAACGGTACGCTCGCCAGATGGCTTACCGCGAGCACGCGCCGCCCTCCGAGCTCTCACCGTGGCTGGCCTGCACGTGGGAGCGGCGCACCGGGGCCGGTGCGCCGCTGCGAGTGCTGCCCGACGGCTGCATCGACGTGGTCTGGACCGAAGGCGCCGGCACGCAGATCGTCGGCGCGAACACGACAGCCCTCCTCGTTTCGCTGCCCGCCGGCACCCGCGTGGTTGGTGCGCGCCTGCGGCCCGGGGCGGCGCCATCGCTGCTTGGCGTCGGCGCCGAGGCGCTGCGCGACGCACGAGTCCCGGTGCAGGAGCTGTGGGCGGACTGGGGCTCGCGGCTTGCCGGCGCGGTGGATGAGCTCGCAGACCCGGTCGATGGCCTGCGCGCGGCGCTGCTCGTGCGCGCGGCGGGTGCGCAGCGCCCTGATCCGTTGGTGCGGGCGGCCGTAGCGAGGCTCGCATGCCCTGGCGTCGCGGTCGCTTCGCTGGCCTGCGAGCTGGGGGTCAGTGAGCGCCAGCTTCGCCGGCGCGTGTCGGCAGCCGTGGGCTATGGGCCCAAGCGACTCGCGCGTGTCCTGCGGCTGCACCGCGCGCTGCACGGAGCGCGAGCCGGCGAGCACCTTGCCCGCGTCGCACTCGACGCGGGCTACGCCGACCAGGCGCACTTCACCAACGATTGCCGCGCGCTGGCGGGAGTGTCGCCGTCCGAGTTGCTCATGACATAGCTCATCACGGCACGCGGGTCAGGACGTGAACCAAGGACGAGCTTGAATTGGTCCGATTTCTTCAAGCCATGCGACGCCATCTGTGCGAGTATTCACGCGATGAGCAGCGAGTTGACTTCGATTCCCAACGTCAGCCCGGCGGTGGCCGGCAAGCTGTCCCGCCTCGGCATCGCGCATCCCGGTGACCTGCACGGGCGGGACCCGGACGAGCTCTTCGAGCGCCTGTGCGCACTCGACGGCTGGCGGCACGATCCTTGCCTGCTGGACACGTTCGCCGCGGCAATCAGTTATGCCGATGGTGGCCCGGCTCGGCCCTGGTGGGAGTTCAGCCGCGAACGCAAGGCGCGCGCCGGTGGCTGAGCGCGGACTGGCACTCGGGTGGGTGATCGTCTACGTCGAGGATCCCGCCGCCGCGAGCGCCTTCTACGAACGCACGTTCGGCTTGCGCGGCGAGTTTGCGGCGCCGGACGGCTCCTACGCCCAGCTCGACACCGGCGCGACGAAGCTCGCGTTCGGTTCCTACGCGCTCGGCGAGAGCTTCTTCGGCGGCGTCCGCCGCGCGTCGCTCGACGGGCAGCCGTCGAACGTCGAGATCGCGCTCGTCGCCGATG
Organism: Actinomycetota bacterium; assembly: GCA_030853685.1. GTDB lineage: Bacteria > Actinomycetota > Thermoleophilia > Solirubrobacterales > Solirubrobacteraceae > Palsa-465. Next base: position 18,194 of record JALYUQ010000014.1, read on the forward strand.
ACGTTGACGCCGCATACGCCGCTGCAACCGACGCCGGTTGCACGCCGCTCGCGGCGCCGCAGGACAAGCCCCACGGCCAGCGGGTCGCCTTCGTCCGTGACCCGTTCGGCACGCTGCTCGAGCTCGCCACGCCACTCTGACCTCGTTCGGAACGCTCGTGGAGCTCGCCATCGCGCTCTGAGCCCTGCGACAATTCCGGCGTGGGGCAGATCCGCGAGGACGTAGTAGGATGCCCGCGTCGCCGGTCTGCGTCCGGCGGGGCTCACATTCGCCGCCGTCGTGGCTGCCTTGTCCGCTACTGGCAAGGGGGCGTGCTCAGGTAGCAGCCGAGCCGCGGCCGGCAGGGTGAGCAGCGGATCCGGGCATCTGCGCGAAGTGCAGCGCTCCACCCCGAAGCTCAGTTGCACTGTCCACGCGCGACCGCGAGGCAACCCTCGCAGCGGGGCCACGGCGGGTTCCACGGATAGCCGGTGACGTCCTTGCCGCACAAAGCGGTGTCGGGATCTCTCTCCGCGACGAGGTGGCACAGCTCCTCGAAGCCGTCGTCGTTGGTTCGCACCGAATTGAGGCAGCGCGAATGCACGTTGGGAGCCCTTACCGGTGCGGCGGTGCAAGTCGGCACCCGGATCAGGATAGCCGTGTCCAGCACTACCCGGCTCGCGGAACGTCCGCTCCACGATCGGTGGCTGCATGCTCGTCGTTGGCCGCACCGTCGTTGCCGGCGTGGTGGCCGGAGCTCCGCCGGTCGATGGTCAGAATCGACCCGGGCGCCTCGGCGGTGGGGATCGGCCCCGGCGCTTGGGCCGTCGGGATCGGCACAACCGGCTCGGTCGCGCCGTGGTGGGCCGCCGAGGCTTCGAAGTCCTTCTGGCGAACCAGCACGAAGGCCAGCGCTGCGGCGACGAAGCTGAGAATCGCCCCGATCAGAAAGATCCCGTTCAGACCGTTGACGAAGCCGGCGCGCACCGCGTGGGCCGCAACTGCGCGCGCGGCGCGCGGGGCTGCGGCGATCGCGGAACCGGCCCCGGTCCCCTGGGCCACGCTCGATGCGAGGGTGTGTGCCTGGGCTGAGCTGATGGCGCCGGTGGCGCTGAGCAGGCTGATGACCTTTGCGCGGACCGTGTGCGAGAAGATCGCGCCGAGGCCCGCGATGCCGGTGGCGATGCCGACCTGGCGGCAGGTCGAGTTGATGCCCGACGCCATTCCGGCGCGTGCGGGCTCCACGACACCGACCGCGGTGGAGGCCAGCGGCGGGTTGATGAAGCCCACGCCGGCACCCCCGACGATGAAGCCCGGGATGAAGTGTGTCCAGCCCGACGAAGCCTTCAGCCCAGCCAGCAGGATCAAGCCGATGCCGACGAGGACGAGCCCGCCGGAGAGCAGCCAGCGGATCGGGACACGCGTCGTCAGGCGCCCGGCCAGCGTGGAGGTGAGGAGGATCCCGCCGGAGAGCACGAGCAGGCGTAGGCCTGCCTGGAGCGCTGAGTAGTCCAGCACGTCCTGCAGGTAGAGCGTCAGGTAGAGCAGCAGCGAGAACATGCCGGCCGAGAGTGCGAAGGCCACGAATGATCCGCCTGCGAAGGTCGGGTTGCGAAACAGCGAGAGGTCGAACATGGGGGACTTCTGGACGCGCTCGGCGGCGAAAAACGCGAGCAGCAGGACAAGGGAGCCGGCTAGGCAGGCGACGATCTCAGTCGAGCCCCAACCCTTGGCATTGCCCTGAATCAGGGCGTAGACCAGCGCCGCCAGCGCGCCGCTGAAGGTGAGCGCGCCGATCCAGTCGGGCCGGTGGGCGCCCGGCTGCCGGGACTCCTCGACGCGCAGCAGCGTCAGCGCGACGCAGATGACGCCGATCGGCACGTTGATGAGAAAGATCCAGCGCCAACTCAGCCCGGTCGTCAGCGCGCCACCCACGACCGGTCCGATCGCGACGGCGAGACCGGTGATCATGCCCCAAACGCCGAAGGCGACGCCACGTTCGCGCCCGCGAAACGAGGAGGCCAGCAGCGCGAGCGAGGTCGAGAACATCGCGGCGCCGCCCACGCCCTGCGCACCCCGTGCGAGGTTCAGGAACAGCGGGGTCGTTGCTACGCCGGAGAGCAGCGAGCTCGCGGTGAAGATGCACAGGCCGATCGCGAACACCCGCCGCCGGCCGAAGAGGTCGGCCAGGGAGCCGGTGGTCAGCAGTAGCGCTGCCAGCATCAGCGAGTACGCGTCGATCACCCACTGCAGGTCGCTGAAGCTCGACTTCAGCGACGTCTGGATGTCGGGCAGCGCGACATTGACAATCGTCACGTCGATCAGCAGCATGAACGTGCCGATGCACACCGCGATCAACGTCCACCACTTGCGATCCATCAACTTGCTCCTAGACGATGCGGATTCGACCGATTCGCGCGACGTTTGTCCCGCGATCAAAGATAGCCTAGAACCCTTGGCTCTCCGGAGCTTGGCGAGCCCGCTGCGAAGCTCAGCGGTGTGTCGCGCTGTCTCGTGGGCGTCTGGCCGACCTGGCGGCTGGTGGAGGCGACCGCGGCCGCCACGCCGCCTGGGAGGGTGGCATTCCCGAGACCGCGGTGTTCGTGATCGGCGGGTTCACGAGCCCGAACCCGAGCCCGAAGATCACGTAGGAGGCCAGCAGGTAGGCGGTCGGAGTCGTCGGTGAGAGACGGGTGAGCATCAACGCGGCGGCGCACGGGGCAGCGCCGGCGACCACCAGCGATGGGCGGGATCCGATTCGGCTGATACGACCCCCCGGGCGCGGCGTACGCTGTCAGCCAATGGCGCGGGGAGATCAGCAGACAAGCGGAGCTCCCCTGCCCGGCGGAGCCTCCCCACCCGGCGACGCTCCCCTGCCCGGCGGAGCTTCCCTGCCCGGCAGGACTCCTGCGCCCGGCGCGGGTCCCCTTCCCGGCAGGCCCTATCCGCCTCCCGGGCGCAAGGAGCCGAACTGGCCGGCGCAAGCGACCGTGCTGCTCGCGATTGGCCTCCAGCTTCTTCTGCCGGCGAAGCTGACGGCCGGCCCGAGATGGCTACTGCCCGTTCTGGAGGGCATCCTGCTGATCGGGCTGGCACTGGCCTCTCCGCGTGAGCTCGAGCGCGAGCATCCCCGGCGTCGGAGCATGGCCCTGAGCCTGACCGCCCTGGTCAGCGCGGCGAACATCACGTCGCTGGTTCTCCTCAGTCACGAGCTGCTCGGCCAAGGCATAAAGAACGGGCGCCAGCTGATCGTCGCGGGCGCGCTGATCTGGCTCACCAACGTCCTGATCTTCGGCCTGTGGTATTGGGAGACCGACCGCGGAGGGCCCGGCAAGCGCGCCGCCGGCCAGGATGGTCCGCCTGACTTCCTCTTCTCGCAGATGAACGACGATCGCGTCGAGCCCGCCGGCTGGCGCCCCCAATTCATCGACTACCTCTACGTCTCGCTCACCAACGCCACGGCGTTCAGTCCCACCGACACGATGCCGCTCTCCCCGATGGCCAAGGGCATCATGGGGATTCAGTCGCTTGTCTCGCTCGTGACGATCGGCCTAGTCGTCGCGCGCGCCGTGAACATCCTGCAGTAGCCGCCCGCGCGCCAGCCAGGCTCGATCCGCCTCGGACTCCAGCCGCCCGCGCGCCGGCCGCCTAAGCTACGCACCCGTGCCGGCGCCAGATCGATCATCGCGGTCGCCAGATCGATCATCGCGGTCAGATCAGATCCACCGCTCCGTCACCCGTGCGATGTCGGCCCTGATGGTCTTGATCGGCGTAGCCATCGTGGCGCGCACGCTGCTCGCAGGCGGTGGCCCCACGGCGACCGGCATCCTGCTCGGCCTGCTGTTCACGCTCGCCGGGGCCGCGCGCCTGTATCTGCAGTTCCGCAGCCGGTGATCGGGCATCGAAGCTCAAAGGGGGGATCTGCCCTTGGGTCTGCTACTCCCCTCTCCGCCCCTCTTTCGCTCCCGTCCCGCGCCCCCTCTCCCTCCAGTGCTGCGTCCCCCGCCCGCTCTCGCTCCACTTCCGGCGTTACGCGCGCATGAATAATCGTCCGATCAGCTACCGCGCCCTCTTCGCCGTCGCGTACACGACCTCGGTGAGCTCGGTCTACTTCGCGCTTGGCGTAGTCGCCCACCACGCCGGCGGGCTCACGCCGGCTGTGTTCCTGGCGGGAGGCATCTTCTTCGTCCTCTGCGCGATGACCTATGGAGAAGGCGCGTCCTTGCACCGTGAGCGGGGCGGCTCGGCGATGTTCGCGCGCTACGCGTTCAACGAGCTGATCAGCTTCATCGCCGGCTGGGCGCTCGTGCTCGACTACACGATCCTCGTCGCGGTCACGGCTCTTACGGTGCCGAGCTACCTGGCCGCGTTCTGGGCGCCGCTCGGGCGGGGCGGGCTCCAGATCGCGATTGCATTCGCCGTAATCGCGTTCGTCGCTGCAGACAACCTGACAGGCGTCAGCGCACGCCGCATGCGGCGCCGGATCCTGCTCGCGGGCGCAGACCTCGTTCTTCAGGCGGCGGTGATCGTGCTCGGGCTTGCGCTCGCCCTTCATCCGGAACGGTTGGCCGCCAGCATTCACCTCGGCAGCATGCCGACGGCCTCGGACCTGGCGTTCGCGCTCCCAATCGCCGTGATCGCGTTCACCGGGCTGGAGGCGGCCTCAAATCTAGCCGGCGAGGTGACCGCCAGTGTGCGCGACCTGCGGCGGCTGATCGTTCCCGGGTCGGCGATCATCGTCCTGATCTACGTCGGCATCGCGTTCGTGGGCGTCACCGCGCTCCCGGTCCACCACCACCTGACCGCGCTGGGCGATCGCAACATCGCTGCCCCGCTCCTCGGTGTGGTCGGCGCGTTCCGGCCGGCATGGGTGGCGGACGTGCTCGAGTACGTGGTGGCGGTGGGGGGCGCGGCGGCCCTGACCGCTGCGGCGGCGTCCGCAATGCTCGGCGTCTCCCGCGTGGGCTACTCGCTTGCGACCAACCGCCAGATCCCGAGCGCTGTCGGCCGGCTGCACGAGCGCTGGGGAACGCCTTTCGTGATTATCGGCGCTGCGGCCTTGGGGGCGGCAGCGCTCGTGCTGCCCACCGATCTGGAGCTGCTGGTCGGCATCTACGCCTTCGGCGCGCTGCTCTCGTTCACGATCGCGCACGTGTCGGTGATCGCGCTGCGCTTTCGTGAGCCGGCGGGGGCCCGGGGGTACACAATTCCCCTATCGGTGCCGGTGCGGGGCGCGCTGGTCCCGCTCCCCGCCGTGCTTGGCGCGGTTCTGGGCGCCGTCGGCTGGGGTAGCCTGGTGGTGCTCCACACCGGGGCTCGGTACGTCGGCGCGGGATGGTTGCTGGGAGGACTCATGCTGTACGTCACGTATCGCAAGACCCAGCAGAAGCCGTTGCTGCGGCGCGTCACGATCCCCGACCGAGCGCTCCGCCACGAGACGCTTCAGTCCGAGTTCGGATCGATCCTCGTACCGATCCTCGGCAGCTCGCTCGACGACGACATCGTGCAGACCGCGGGCCGGCTCGCCGGCGCGCAGCACGACGACCTCGACGAGCTCCACCAGAAGGGTGCTGTGATCGAGGCGCTGTGGGTGTTCGAGATCCCGCTCGCGCTTCCCCTCGACGCTAGCCTGCCCGATGCGCAGGTGCATCGAGCACGTGAGGCGCTGCACCGCGCGAAGGCCGTGGGCGAGGAGTACGAGGGCGTGGAGGTCGCGACCGCGACGGTCCGTGCCCGCCGCGCCGGCGAGGCGATCGTAAGCGAGGCACGGCGCCGCGGCGTCGAGGTGATCGTGCTGGCCGCCGAGGAGCCCTCCCGCGTACGAGGGGGCTCGTTGCTCGGCGCATCCGGTGGCCCGCTGAACAATTACCTCGGTGAGATCACCAAGTACGTGATCCGAAAGGCGCCCTGCCGCGTGATCCTCACGGCGCCCCCCGCCGATCGAGCCCTGCCCTCCGACGGCGACGGGGCCTCGAGGCTGAGCTGATGGCCGAGCGCCGGCTCCCGGGGCTGCAACGCGTGCTGGGGGTCAACGCTCTGTTCGCGACCGCGTACGGCAACGTCGGCTCATCGATCTACTACGCGCTCGGGCTGGTCGCATCGTTCGCCCTCGGCTTGACGCCGGTCGTGTTCGTGCTGACCGGCGTGATCTTCTACCTGACGGCCGCCACGTACGCCGAGGCGACCACGATGTACCCCGAGGCCGGTGGCTCTTCGAGCTTCGCCCGCCACGCCTTCAACGAGTTCTGGTCGTTCTTCGCGGCCTGGGGCCAGATGCTCAACTACGTCATCACGATCGCGATCTCGGCCTTCTTCGTGCCCCACTACATCGGTGGCTTGTTCTGGTCCTTCTTGAAGACCTCTCCCGGGGACATCATCTTTGGCATCGCTTTGATTGCGCTGCTGAGTGCGATCAACGTGGTCGGGGTCAAGGAGGCCGCAAGGCTGAACGTAGTGCTGGCGATCACAGACTTCTCGACCCAGCTACTGCTGGTAGTCGTCGGCGGGCTGCTCGTGTTCTCGCCCCACACGCTCGTTCACAACGTGCACCTGGGGAGCGCTCCCCACTGGAAGGACTTCCTGGTCGCGATCCCGGTCGGCATGATCGCCTACACCGGCATCGAGACGATCTCGAACATGGCCGAGGAGGCCAAGGATGAGCAGCGCACCATTCCTGCCGCGATCAACCGGGTGGTAGTTGCCGTGTTCGTGATCTACGCGTCGCTGCCGGCCGTTGCGCTATCGGCGCTGCCGGTGCGCTGCACCGCCGGGCGCTGCCAAACGGCGCTGGGCCTGGCGGAGAACAAGGGTGGCTTTGCCGGTGACCCCGTGCTCGGGATCGTCAAGCACCTGCATCTCGGGCCCCTCCAGCACGCAGGTGAGATCTATGTCGGCGTGCTCGCGGCGACGATCCTGCTGATCGCCACCAACGCCGGGATCATCGGCGTTTCGAGGTTGGTGTACTCGATGGGGCTCCACCGTCAGGTTCCCGATCGCCTGCGCCAGCTCCATCCTCGCTTCCGTACGCCATGGATCGGGATCATCGCCTTCGGGGCGATCGCGTGCGTCACGCTTGTGCCGGGACAGGCGGATTTCCTGGGCAACATGTACGCCTTCGGCGCGATGCTCTCATTCACGATCGCGCACCTGTCTGTGATCCGCCTGCGGATAATCGACCCGGACCGGACGCGACCTTATCGAGGCCCCGGAACACTTCGGATCGCCGGACGCGAGTTGCCCTTGTTCGCGGTGCTCGGTGGGCTCGGAACGTTCTTGGCCTTCGTCACGGTGACCGCGCTGCACGTCGCGGTCGCTGCGGCGGGCGTTGGTTGGCTGCTCGTCGGAATCACCGCGTACGTGGCCTACCGGCACAGGCAGGGACTGGACCTGATCACCACCACGAGGGTCGCGGTTGTAGGACCCGCGACCGACACCGAGGCAGAGTACGAGTCGGTCCTGGTGGCCTTCGACGAGCGCGGCTTCGTTCCCGAGCTGATGGCGACCGCGGCCCGGATGGCCGCGCGCAGGCGCCGCGGCATCCACGTGCTGGTGACGATCTCCGTTCCGTCGAGCAGCCCGATCGACGCTGCGCTTCCCGAGCAGGAGATCGCGGCGCAGTCGATCATCGAGGAGGCCAAGGTGCAGGTGGGGCGTCGCGTCTCGGGCCATTGCGAAAAAGTCAGGGCGGGCCAGACCGGGCGCCGGATCGTCGACGAGGCTCTAGCGCTGCGGGCGGGCGCGATCGTGATGCCGATGTCGAGTGCTGGCTCCGGGCTCGGGCATACGCTGGAGACGGTGCTTCGCGAGCGGCCCTGCCGTGTGATCATCGAGTCCACCCCGGCTGAGCCGGCGCGAAAGCCCGGTGGCGGCCTAGCGTTGAAGGCGTAGCCTTGTGGGAGATGCGCGAGCAGCGAGCATCGCGGCGGACGATCCAGATCAGGCCAGCCTGGCTCGCAGCCGCGGCGGCCGAGATCCTGGGCGCCGTAGCAGGCGGGACGGCCGCCGTCGCCGCGCTTCAGTCGATAGCCCCACCCGCCGGACTCGGGGTGCTCTACCTGTTGGCGGTCCTGGCGGTCGCGATCCGGCGGGGCGAGCTTGCGGCCTTGGCGACAGCGTTCCTGAGCGTGCTGACCCTCAACTACCTGTTCATCGCGCCTCGTCACCGCCTCGCGGTCGCCCATTCACAGGATGTGGTCGAGCTGGTGGTGTTCCTGATTGCCGCCGTCGTCGTGGGCCGCCTGGCGGTGGCTGGTCGACAGCGTGCCGCGGAGGCCGAAAGCCGAGCCCGGCTGGCGCTGGCCCGCGAGCGTGAGGCGAAGTTGCTGGCCGAGACCGCGTCGGCGATCTTGGCTTCTCGGCACCTCGATGCTCAGCTCGGAGCCATCGCCAACCGGATCGCGCACGCAACCGGCGCAAGCCGCGCACGGGTGGCGCTCGAGTCTGCCCCGTCTCCGGGGGCCGGAGAGCTCGCGACGCGGCTCGCCGTCGAGGCTCGCCCGGTCTGGCTCTACATTTCCACGGACACCGCGTGGGGCCGTGGCGATCTCGAGCGCCTCACCGAGCCCCTGGGCCGCTTGATCGACGTCGCGGTCGAGCGTGATCGCATTGCGCAGCGCGCTGCCGAAACGGAGGCGGGTCGCAGTGTGGAAGCCGCGCGGACGGCGATCCTCCATTCGGTCTCCCACGACCTGCGCTCGCCGCTGACCGCGATCATGACAGCGGGATCTGCGCTTAGAGCCGTGGGGGTCGCCGAGGCCGAGCGGGCGGAGCTCACCGACATCATCGAAACCGAAAGCGCCCGGCTCGCACGCTTGGTCGACGATTTGCTCGATCTCTCGAAGATCCAGGCGGGGGCACTCGCGCCAGCACCGGATTGGTGCGACATCCACGATGCCGTGGCATCGTCGGCAGCCCACGTTCGTACCGGTCATCCGCTCGAGCTCGCGCTCCCCGCCGACCTGCCGCTGGTTCGCGTCGATGCCGCACAACTCGAGCGGGTGCTCTCGAACCTGATCGAGAACGCTGTGAAGTTCTCACCGCCGGGGTCGGCGGTCCGCGTCAGCGCAGGCCAGGGCGGAGGGCGAGTCACGGTGCGGGTGACCGACCGAGGGCGCGGTATCCCGAGCCAGCATCGAGCCCACGTGTTCGAGCCCTTCTTCCGCGGGCGCAGCGGCTCCGGCTCCGGATCGGGCCTGGGGCTTGCGATCTGCCGCGGCTTCGTCGAGGCCAACGGAGGCCGAATCGTGCTTCAGAGCGACGCCGAACGCGGGACTTCGTTCGCCGTCAGCTTCCCCCTTGCACGCCAGCCGCAAGCGCTTCGATGAGTTCAGGCTCGGCGCGCGTGCTGGTCGTCGACGACGAGCCGCAGATAGTTCGCGCGCTGAAGATCATCCTGCGCGGCGCCGGTTATGAGGTGCAGGCGACCGAGACAAAGGCAACGGCGCTCGCCGCGCTGGCCGCCCGTCCTCCCGACGCGCTCGTGCTCGACCTCGTGCTGCCCGACGGGCAAGGAGTCGAGGTGTGCGAGGAGGTGCGGCGCTGGAGTAGCCTTCCGATTGTCGTGCTGTCCGCGGTGGGCGACGAGCGCGAGAAGGTCCGGGCGCTCGACGCCGGCGCGGACGACTACGTGACCAAGCCGTTTTGCACCGACGAGCTGCTGGCCCGGCTGCGAGCCGTCCTGCGGCGGTCGGCCGACGCGGCTGACGGCCTCCCCCTGAAGCTTGGCGACCTGCTCATCGATCTCATCGATCGGCGGATTACACGCGATGAACGCGAGGTCCACCTCACGCCGATCGAGTTCGACATCGTGCGCGTTCTGGCGCGGCATCCCGGGCGGTTGGTCACCCAGAGACAGCTCCTGCGTGAGGTGTGGGGACCGGAGTATGGAGAGCAGACCCACTACCTCCGCGTCCACGTGGCTCATATCCGATCCAAGCTCGAGCCCGATCCATCGCGTCCGCGGTACTTGATCACCGAGCCGGGCGTCGGCTACCGGCTGTGCGGGCCGGAGGCGTTCGCGGAACCTCTACGCCGGCAGCCGAATTCTTAGCGAAAACTTGACGCCTGCCGTCCTACTGTGGAGCGGGACCGATGGCGAGGATCGAGACGCACGGACTGCGCCGCAGCGTCGGCGTCGGCGCTCTGTTCGCCGCCGCATACGGCAACGTCGGCTCCTCGATCTACTACGCGCTCGGGCTCGTCGCGGTCCACGCGCTCGGGCTGACGCCGGTCGTGTTCATGGTCGCCGGAGCGCTCTTCGCGGTGACGGCCAAGAGCTACGCCGAGGGGGCGACGATGTTCCCCGAGGCGGGGGGCGCGTCCTCGTTCGCACGCCATTCCTTCAACGAGATCGTCTCCTTCACCGCCGGCTGGGCGCTGACGCTCGACTACATCCTGACCGTCGCGCTGTCGGCCTTCTCGGTGCCCCACTACCTGGGCGTCTTCTTCCCTCCGCTGCACCACAACCCGTGGGACGTAATCGCCGGCGCGATCGTGATCGCGCTGCTGGCGGCGCTGAACATCCGCGGCCTCGGGGAGTCCTCGAAGGTCAACTTCGCGCTGGCGTGCGTCGATCTCGCTACCCAGGCGATCCTGGTGATCGTCGGGGCGTTCCTGGTGCTCAACCCCCATGGCCTGATCCACCAGGTGCACCTCGGGCGCGCACCAACGATCTCGGAGCTGATCTTCGCGCTGTCGATCGCGATGCTCGCCTACACGGGGATCGAGACGGTCTCGAACATGGCCGAGGAGGCGACCGACCCCGACAAGCAAGTCCCCCGCGCGGTCAACCTCGTCACCGTCGCCGTGCTGGCCGTCTATGCCGGCATGTCGGTGGTGGCGCTGTCGGCGCTTCCGGTAGTCGAGCACCAGGGACACTTCTCGACTGCGCTCGGGACCACCTACCAGGACGACCCGGTGCTGGGGATCGTCCAGAGCTTCGGCATCCACGGGGTGCTGCAGACGGTGCTCAAGGATTACGTGGGGATTCTAGCCGCGACGATCCTGTTCGTCGCGACCAACGCGGGGCTGATCGGCATCTCGAGGCTGTCGTGGTCCCTGTCCGAGCACCGCCAGCTCCCGGGCATCTTCGCCCGACTGCACAAGCGCTACCGCACGCCCTGGTTCACGATCGTGTTCTTCTCGGTGCTCGCCGTGCTGCTGCTGATCCCCGGCCAGACCTCGGTACTGGCCAACCTCTACTCGTTCGGCGCGATGCTGTCGTTCACCACCGCGCACGTCGCCGTGATCGCGCTGCGCATTCGGGACCCCGACCGCGAGCGCCCATACAAGATCCCGGGCAACATCCGTGTCCGGGGCCGCGAGATTCCGGTCATGGCGGTGATCGGAGGCCTGGGCACGTTTGCCGCGTGGTGCGCGGTGGTGGCGCTGCACTCCGAGGCGCGCATCGTCGGCTTGCCATGGATGGTGCTGGGTGTCGGAGGCTACCTCTACTACCGCCGCCGCCTGGGACTCGACCCGCGTGAGATCCATGTCGTCCCCCACCGCCCGCGCCCGGCATCCTTCGTCGAGCTCGACTACCGCTCGGCGATCGTCCCGATCTTCGGCACCGACGTCGATGCCAGGGCGTTGCGGACCGCCGGCAAGCTGGTGGGGGAGGACGCGATGGTCGAGGCGATCTACGTGCTGCGCGTGCCAAACCAGCTCTCGCTCGACGCCGGGCTAGTAGAGGAGGAGCGTCTGGGCACCAGCGTCCTGGAGAGCGCTAGGGTTCGTGGCCGTCAGGCTGGGCTGAAGGTGCAGACGCGGCTGATCCGCACCCGCAACCCCGGCGCCGCGATCGTCGAGGAGGCAGAGCGCTCGGGCGCCGAGATCATCTATCTCGGAACGGCCCACGCTCCTGCATCCGAGCGCGCGCTCGGACCGACCGCAAGCTACCTGCTAGCCCATCGCCCGTGCCGGGTGGTGATCGAGACCCCGCCAGCGCAGGAGGGGCGGCGGTGATGAGCTTTTCTGGTCGAGGGCACCAGAAAGCTTCGCCGAAGTCATCCCTCGAACCGGTACCCGACGCCGGAGCGGGCCGGATGTGCTCAGAGCCGGCGCGCCCGTTCACCGCGCCAGATGGAAGGGCACGGTGGTGATGATGATTCCCTCGTAGCCGATCAGGGAGGAGCGCAGGCGGCCAGCGATGCCGTTGTGCAGGAGCCGCTGCCAGCGCTTGGCGACGACGATCTCGGGGACGACGAGCGTGAGCGTCACGTCCGGGCGCTGACGGTGCAGGGCGGCGATGTAGTTGGCCAGCGGCGCGACCGTCGCCCGGAACGGAGAGACGACGACCTCGAGCGGCAGATGTGCGCCCCACGCCTGCCACGAGCGGTGAAAGCGCTTGGCCTCTTCTTCGGTGGGACTCACGTGCAGGGCCAGCACAGGCTGACCGAGGGAGACCGCGTAGGCGAGCGCATGCAGGGCGGCGAGGTCGAGCACCGCCACCGGAACCACGGCAAAGCTGTGCACGTCCGCCGGGCTGTCCTGCGCCTCGGCAAGGCGCTCAGAGAGCTCTGAGGAGAGCCGGGGCGGCTCCACGCGAACGGGGTGCCCGTCCTCACCGGCGTCGGGCCGGGGCGTGAGCTGCTCGCGGGCGCGCTGGTAATGAGTGTGCACGCGCCGGCAGGCGAGCATGATCAGCGGGATGAGCACGATCACCAACCAGGCACCCTGCGTGAACTTGGTGACCGCGGCGATGAGGACGACGAGCACCGAGAGCGCCGCGCCGAGGAGGTTGGTGGCGAGCGCGGTGCGCCAGCCCCGGTCGCGGTGGCGCAACCAGTACGCGACCATCCCGCTCTGGGCAAGGGTAAAGGCAAGAAAGACGCCGATCGCAAACAGGGGAATGAGCGGGTCCGTCTGACCGCCAAAGGCCGCGTAGATCACGGCGCCGGGAACCGCGAGGACGAGGATGCCGTTGGTGAACCCGAGGCGGTCGCCCAGGCGCAGAAACACGCGCGGAACGTAGCCGTCGCGGGCCATGAAGTAGAGCAACCGCGGAAAGCCGTTGAACGCGGAGTTGGCCGCGACCAGGAGTATGAGTGCCGTGGCCACCTGCACGAAGCCGTAGGCAAAGCCGCCGCCCACGCTGCGGTGGGCGATCTGGGAGAGGACCGTCTGGTTACCGCCGGGCGTCACGCCGTCGAAGTGAGCGACGAGCACGACGCCGGCGAACATCACGATCAGCAGTCCCACCACCACCGATAGCGTCTGGCGGGCGTGCCGCGCCTCCGGCGGGCGGAATACGGGGACCGCGTTGGAGATCACCTCGATCCCGGTCATCGCCACCGCCCCGGAGGCGAAGGCACGCAGCACTAGCAGCACGCCGAGAGCTTCGGTGGCTCGGTGGGGTGCGGGGACCGTCGGGTGGAAGCTGTGCGAGCTCGCCTTGACCAGGCCGGCGACGACGACCAGCGCGATCGCAGCCACGAACAGATAGGTTGGCGCGGCGAAGACGGCGCCGGCTTCGCGCGCGCCGCGCAGGTTGCCGGCCGTCAGCAGCAGGATCACCACCAGGCCGATAGGGACCGTCGCCGGGGCGAGTGAGGGGATCGCGGAGGTTACGGCCGCCACGCCTGAGGCGACAGACACGGCGACCGTGAGGATGTAGTCGAGGATCAGCCCGGCTCCCGCCAGCAGCCCCCACTGCGCTCCGAGGCTGTCGCTCGCGACGATGTAGGAGCCACCGCCGTGCGGGTAAGCGCGGATCACCTGGCGGTAGCCGAGGCCGATCGCGAGCATCAGCACCGCGAGCGCCGCGCCGATCGGCAGCGAGAGCTTCAACTCGCTCGAGCCGGCGAGCACGAGGATCGCCATCATCGCCTCGGGTCCGTAGGCCACGGAGGAGATCGCATCGGGTGAGAGGACCGCGAGGGAAAGCACGCGCCCCATGCGCTCTTCGGCGATCGCCGTGCTGCGCAGCGCCGGCCCGACCAGCGCACGGCGCACCGCGTAGGTGGCGCGGCCTCTTCGTGAGTCGCTCTCGCCCGCCTTGGTGGTCGCTTCGACCTCGTCCTCGCCTTCGCCAGCGCCACCGTCAACGCCAACGCCAACGCCAGCGCCGCCAACGCCAGCGCCGCCAACGCCAGCGCCGCCTTCGCCCCCGTCCCCGACGCCAGCGCCCCCGCCGCCTTGGCCCTCGTCACCAACGCCAGCGCCCCCGCCGCCTTGGCCCCCGCCGCTGCGCTCGCTGCGGATGTGGATGAAGCGCCCGGCGCGCGACTGCTCAGGATCTGTGAAATCGAGGCGGCGATCGACCGGCAGCGCCCGCTCCCAGACCTCTCGCGGGGGCATGCACCCCGCCCAGCGCCGGCCCACCTGCTTCAGCGCGAGCAGCGCACGCGGGTCGAGCTCGGGTAGCTGCGCGGTCGCTGAGACCGTCGCGTCGGGGCCGTCGTCCCGCGAGCGCGTGTCGCCGGCTGTGCCGGACGCGCCGGGCGCTGGGTCGCGGTTGCGATCGTGCTCCGCCATAGCAGTATCGGAAGTGTGATCGGGGCTGTTGGGACGCCAAGACGTGGGGCCCTCGGCAGCGATCAATTCTGAGTGTCGCAAAACCCCGCGTCGTACGTGATCGGTTGCCGTAGAGCGCACACGCGCCCTCCGAGAAGTCGGCCCTGGTGAGCGGGGCGCGCAGCTCGGACCAGTTATGGTTCGGCCGGTGATGGCCGGACCCGGGATTCTGCTAGGCGCTCGTTGGGGTGTGAAGCTCCTGGGACCGAAGAAGCGTCGGCTCGTCCGCGTCGCCAAGCGGATCCACGCCCTACAGGGCTACAGACGTAACGCATCGAACTCGGAGCTCTGGGACCGCCTGGGTGAAGAACTGCCCGAATGGGCCAGCAGCGGCGTCGTATCACCTCTCATGATCGACCGCTTGCGCGAATGCTTGAGGGAGCTTGACCCCGACCCTGAAACGCCACGGTACGAGCAGACGAAGGCGGCACGTGAAGAGCTGCGGCGCCTCCTGAACGAGCTCTACGAAGTGCTGACGAGCAGCGACCCGATCACACGGCAGTTCCGCGATTTTCGCCATGCATTCCAGCATGAGCGCAATGGCTATTCTCCTGCAAACAGCCGGCGAGCTCTCCTGGTAGGCGATCGTTGGCGCCATGCGCGGCTGCCCGATCCTTTAGCGCTACGGCCACCCGGCGCGCAAAGCACTGAAGAAGCGCAGGCGCGGAACGAGACACGAGGTGACCCGGCCGACAGGTGAGTCGTCGGTTGGGCGTTTGTCGAGCTAGTCGATAGACGTGATCATTTGTGGGCGACGCTCCGCGGTCGTGAGCGAGCTGCACTGCGGAGCAGGTGGCCGATCAGCGACCAGCCTCTCGACCCGCTCCCGCGGCTCTCTGAGCTTTTGGGAAGGACTTCGTCGCGCCGGGGCGAAACGCAGGCCATGAGGCTCACCCACCGCGACCGTGCACCGGGAATCGAACCGCCGCCGGTCAACACCAAGCAGGGCTTTGAACACCTTCGCGATGAATGGCTCGCTGTCTTGCAGTGGTTGGGGGCGAACGGCGTCGACTACGTGCTCGTCGGCGCCGTCGCGCAGGCGATCCGCGCAAGCGCACAGATCGGCGACGCGGTGAGCATCGTGCCGGCGCCGTACGGGCGCAACCTGGAGCGCCTGGCGCGCGCGCTGGGCTCGGCGCATGTGCGGCTGCGGGTAGCAGGGGGAAGGGCGCCAAGCGGATCTGCCGGCGAGTCCGACGGATCTGGCACCGCGGGCACCGTGCCAGTCAAGGTGAGCGCGGAGAAGCTTGCCGGCGAGGCAAGCTGGACGTTTCGCTGCGGCACGTACGACCTCGATGTCGAGGGCCGCAGCTCGGGCGTGCCGCGATACCAGGAGCTCCTTTACGAAGCCCGGCGCTTCGAGCTCGCGCCTGGTCTGAGCGTCGAAGTTGCTTCGCTCGAGGATCTGGAGCACTACGCGCAACTGCGCCGCACCGGCGTCGCCCCGGAGATCAGGATCTCGCGCCTTACCCGGGGACAAGGCGCGCAGTAGATCCGCAGTAGATCCGCCGGCGCGTTACCCGCTGCGCAGGGGCTCTGCGCGCCGGGCTGCCGGCCCGTGGTGCGCGCCGGGCTGCCGGCGTCGTGGTGCGCTCCGGGCTGCCGGCGTCGTTGAGTACTCTCGAGCGATGTCCAGACGTGCCAGGCTGATGCTCGCCGGCGCAGGTGCCGCCACAGCGCTGCTGGTCCTGACTTGGTTCCTCGCGTTCCACGTGGGGTTCCTGCGGCTGGCCGACGAGAAGGCTCTCGGGGGATTCTTAGACCTGCATCGCCCGCGCGAGGATCCGATCGCGAGCTTCATCGCGAATCTATGTAACCCCCAGCCGTACGTGTACTTCGTCGGGGCAGCGGTGCTGCTCGCGCTCGCCCGCCGCCGGCCCCGCGTCGCGCTCACGATCGGCGCGATCGTGCTCGGGGCCAACGTCACGACGCAGCTGCTCAAGCCATTGCTGGCCGACCCCCGCTTAGCGGTTCCGGGCACGATCCCGATCGCCGCCGCCTCGTGGCCCAGCGGGCATGCGACGGCCGCCATGTCACTCGCGTTGTGCGCGGTCCTGGCCGCTCCTTCGCGGCTGCGCCCGGCTGTCGCCGCGCTCGGTGCCGCGTTCGCGGTAGCGGTCAGCTATTCGTTTCTCACGCTCGGATGGCATTACCCGAGCGACGTGTTCGGCGGCTTCCTGGTGGCGCTCACCTGGACGTTGCTCGGAGTCGCGGCTCTGTCCGCGGTAGAGGCCCGACACCCGCGCCGTGGCGGCGTCAACACCGGTCTCATTGCTGAGCGCCCCTCGTTGCGCGCAGCCCTCCGCCCCCCTGTCGCGGCGCTGGCGGCGGCGGCTGCGCTCGCAGGAGTCCTAGCGCTCGCGCGTCCCGCTGCGGTGGTCTCATACACCGACGCCCACACCACGTTCGTGGTCGGAGCCGCAGCGATCGGCGCGTTCGGCCTCGCCCTCGCGACGGGGATGATGCTGGCGCTGAGGCGCTAGGGGCGCTAGAGGTGCTTGAGGTGCTGAAGCGCTAGTAGAAGCGCTAGAAGCGCTAGAAGCGCTGCGGCACTAGGAGGCGCGGTGCGAACCGTCGCTGCGCTCGCAGGGGGAAGCGCCGGTCCGCGCTGTGCTACCGGTAGCGCCCCGGCTCCCAAAGTGGCTCCTCACCGTCGTTGGCCCCGCGGCTGAGGATGAAGAGGAGGTCAGAGAGACGGTTTAGATAGCGGACTACCTCCGGGCTAACGTCCTGCCCGCACTCGATCGCGAGCCGCTCGGCTCGCCGGCAGACGGTCCTGCAGACGTGGAGCTGCGCAGCGGAGGGCGTGCCGCCCGGAAGTACGAAGGACTTCAAGGGCGTCAGCGTCGCGTTGACCTCGTCGCAGCGCTGCTCGAGCCAGGTGGTCTGCTCCGGGAGCAAGCGTAGCTGCTCGCGGGGCCCGGGGCTCGGAGGTACAGAGACATCGGCGCCAACGTCGAATAGGTCGTTCTGGACGTGGCGCAGCCAGGCCGCGTACGGGTCGGGCAGGCCCTCCACGGTCAGCGCGACTCCGAGCTGGGCGTTCAGCTCGTCGACGGTCCCGTACGCCTCGATTCGTGGATGGGTCTTGGCGACCCGGCTCATGTCGCCGAGGTGGGTCTCGCCATCGTCTCCGAGGCGCGTGTAGATCCTGGTCAGGTTGACGGTCATCCCTCTTCAATCTACTACGCGCCATTTGCTGCTCGCCGTCACGGGGCTCAGAGAATTCTTGCCCGCTTGCCCGCTTGCTCGCGTGCCCGCGTGCTCGCGTGCCCGCTGGCGCGCGAGCGTAAGTGCCCGGGTACGCTTCTCTCGGTGCGTAAGCGTGGCTCTGTGCTCTCGATGCCACGTTGGAGTGGTGATCTTGCGGCGATAGCCGGTGCGCCGGCGATCCTGGTGTGTGCGCTCGCGCTCGCGGGGTGCGGCCTCGCTGCCGGGCCTAGCGCCGGCAACATTAGCCTGACGGTGACACGGAGCTTCGGAGCGGTGCCGGTGGGTTTCGCCGAGCGGTCGCGGGCGCCGGGGTCCGAGACGGCGCTGCGGATGCTCGAAGGCACGTTCCGCGTCAAGACGCGCTCCGGCGGTGGCTCGATCGAGGCGATCGATGGGCAGGCCGCCAACTCACCGCGGCTGCAGTGGTCCTACTACGTCAACGGGATCGAAGGTTCGGTGGGCGCGTTGAGCACCGCCGTTCACCGCGGCGACAGCGTCTGGTGGGACTTGCACGACCGGAGCGCCACAGGCTCGGTGCCGGCAGTCGTCGGGTCGTTCCCGGAGCCCTTTCTCCACGGCATCGGCGGCAAGCGGCTGCCTACCACGCTCGAGTGCGCGCCTGACGCAGCCAAGGCGTGCGCTCGCGTCGCCGCGTCGCTGGGTGCTGTGGACGTCCCGGCGTCGAGTCAGCTGCTCGGCACCGGGTCGGGCCAGGACACGCTCAGCGTGGTCGTGGGCACTTGGAGCGAGCTGAAGCCAGAGCTCGTAGCGGACCTGATCGACCACGGCCCTTCGGCCAGCGGCGTGTACGCGCGCTTCACGGGGCCGGGAGGGAACGCCCTGCAACTGCTCGACGAGCACAGCCGCCTCGTGCGCACGCTCGGCGCCGGCGCAGGGCTGATCGCCACGACCGCCGACCCGGGATCCGTGCCGACGTGGCTGGTGACTGGCACCGACTCCGCCGGCGTAACCGCCGCCGCCGCCGCGTTCAGCAAGGCTCGCCTTCACGATCACTACGCCCTCGCGGTGCAGGGGAGCAGGGACCTGCCGGTCCCCGCGACTGCGCCGGACCCGGCGTCCGGATCGGGGCGCGGCAGCACGCGGTCGCGCGCCCTCGCGCGACCGAGATGACGCCTAGCGTGATAACGTCGCGCGCGCGCCGGACGCTCCGGCGTGGTGCTGAGCGCAGCGAAGTCCGGTCAGATTCCGGCGCTGTCCCGCAACGGTAACGCCCCCTCGGGGGGACGAGTCCGGTCGCCTACCTCAGCGTCGCGAATCCTGTCCTCGGATGAAGGGCGGTTCGTGCGCGTGCGGCGCAGGAGCTCCTTCATCCGCCAGTTCTGAACGGAGGATGACCATCGTAGGCGGAGCCGTAAGGATCGCCAAGGCTTGGCGCTCGCTTTCCCGTGCCGAGCGCCAGACGATGGTCGCGATGCTCGCGGCGATCGCCGCCGTCAACGCGTTTGGCTGGGGGATCTTCGTGCTCGAGATCCTGCCCCACCACTTCGGGTATGGAAGGCTCGGCCTCGGCCTCGGGGTCGCCGTCACGGCGTGGACGCTGGGAGCCCGGCACGGCTTCGATGCCGACCACATCGCCGCGATCGACAACTGCACCCGCAAGCTGATGGCCGACGGCAAGCGACCGCTGGGGACGGGGTTCTTCTTCGCCGCCGGCCACGCGAGCATCATCATGATCGCCGGCGTCGGGATCACGATCGCGGCACGGGCGGTTTTCAAGGCGGTCGTGACGCCGAGCTCGGGCTTTGAGACTGCCGGCGGCGTAGTGGGAACAGCGCTGTCGGCCACGTTCTTGTGGATCATCGCGGCGCTGAACCTGGTCGTGCTCGCCGGGATCCTGCGTGTGTTCCGCGACATGCGGCGTGGCATCCTCGACGAGGAGGAGCTCGAGGCACAGCTACAGGCGCGGGGGCTCATGTACCGCTTCTTCGGGCGGATCATGCGCTCGATCAAGCACACCTACCAGCTCTTCTTCGTCGGGTTCGTGTTCGGCATCGGCTTCGACACCGCCACCGAGGTGCTGCTCCTCGCCGGCACCGCCGCCGCGGCGACGCAGGGACTGCCGTGGTATGCGGTCTTGACCCTGCCGCTTCTGTTCTCCGGAGGGTTGATGGTGTGCGACAGCACGGATGGGTTCTTCATGAACTTCGCCTATGGCTGGGCGTTCGCGCGGCCGGTGCGCAAGGTCTATTACAACATCACGATCACCGCGCTCTCGGTCGCCGTGGCATTCATGGTCGGAAGCATCGAGATCATCGGCCTCTTGTCGACCGAGCTGCACCTACACGGCTGGCTGGGCGACTACATGGCCAGCTTCAACATCAACACCGCGGGCATCATCGTCGTGGCGCTGTTCGTCGTGATCTGGGTGCTCGCCCTGTCGGTCTGGCGACTGGGCAAGATTGAGGAGCGCTGGGAGGGGGCTGGCGCCCGAAATCGCGCAGTTGCCTCGCGCGCGAGCGCGCGCGCGATGCCGGGAGGCGGCGGGAGTGCCGGGAGATGGCGGTGGCGAGGACTCGTGCTAGCCGGCGGCAGGTCGAGTGCTCGCGCGGTGCGGGCCGTGCTCGCCGCCGGGTATGCTGGCGCGAACGCGCGATGGCGTGAGAAAACCGGTGCAAGTCCGGGACGGTCGCGCCTCTTTGCCGGGCTGCAAAGCCAGCCCGGTAGTCAGGAGCTCAGCTCCATCGCGAAGACCGCTGACGGGAACGCGTTCTTCCCAGGAGGTGCCGAGATGGGTGAAGTCACACCGGGCCGGGGTGCTCTCACGCCGGAACGCCGTGTCATGTCGGACCGCTGCCCCGGGGTGCTGGCGCTCCATGAAGCGGCCGACGGCCGCTTGGCGCGCATTCGCGTCCCCGGAGGCAGGCTGGGAGCCAAGCAGCTCCGCGCGCTGGCGCAGGCGGCGGCGATCGGCAACGGGCTGGTCGACCTGACTTCGCGGGCGAACGTTCAGGTCCGGGGCCTGCCGGCCGGCAGCGCCGCTGAGCTGGCATCGGTGCTGGAGCAGGGGGGGCTCTTGCGGTCGGTCGCACACGATCGCGCGCGCAATGTGATCGCGAGCCCTGTAGCCGGACGCCATCCACGGGCGCTCGCCGCAACCGACGCCGTGGTGGCTGCGATCGACGACGGTCTGTGTGCGGAGTCCGCGCTCGCCGAGCTGCCCGGAAGGTTCCTGTTCGCGGTCGACGACGGCAGTGGCTTGGCGCTCGAGCACCTGGCGGACGTGACGCTCGTGGCACGCGACGCAGGAACCTATGGGCTCGCCATCGGCGGCCGGCTCACCGCGACACCGGTGCCGGCCGCCCGTGCTGGGGCAGCAGCCATCGGGACGGCCGCAGCGTTCCTCGCCCAGCGTGGGCACGCGTGCGAGCTTGCGTGGCACATCGCCGAGCTGACCGGAGGACCGGCCGCTGTCGCGCAGCGCCTCGGGACGGCCATCGAGGGACCGTTCGAGCATCCTTGCGCGACGCAGCTGATGCCAGGGCGGCTCGAGCAGCGCGACGGGCGCCTCGCGGTGACCGCACTCGTACCGCTTGGGCGCCTCGACGGCAAAGCGCTCGCCGAGCTGGCGGACTTGGTCGGCGATCACGGCGTCGAGCTGCGCCTCTCCACCCGGCGTACGGTGACGCTCGTGGACGCCGAGCCGTCCGCCGCGCCACTGATCGAACGGCGCTTGGCGGCGATCGGGCTCGTACAGCAGGGCAGCTCGGGCTGGGTCGGGCTGAGCGCCTGCGTGGGGCTTGGACGCTGCGCCAGGGCGCGTCTCGACGTTCGCGGCGCGGCGGCGATCCGGGCGGGCGTTCGCGGCCCCGGGGCGGGCGCCGAGCACTGGACAGCCTGCGATCGGCGCTGCGGCGAGCTTCCCGCCCAGCCGATCGCGGTGAGCGCCATAGAGGACGGCGTGGCTGTGCGCATCGGCGGCGAGGAGCACGTCGTCAGCGACGTCCGCGAAGCAATAATGGCGCTCGCATGACCGCGTACCTTCGGGATGGCGCTGAGATCTACCGGCAGTCGTTCGCCACGATCCGGGCCGAGGCAGATTTGGATGGGCTCGATCCGGTGCTCGAGCGAGCCGTGGTGCGGATGGTCCACGCTTGCGGGATGGTCGACCTGGTCGCCGACGTGTCCGCGTCACCCGGCTTCGGCAATAGCGCGCAGGGCGCATTGCGCCGCGGGGCGCCGATCCTGTGCGACACCACGATGGTCGCGGCGGGAGTCACGCGGTCGCGGTTGCCGGCGAGCAACGACGTTCTCTGCACGCTGTCAGACCCGCAGGTGCCCGAGCTGGCCGCGCGGCTGCGCATGACGCGCACCGCGGCGGCGATCGAGTGCTGGCGCGATCGGCTGGAGGGTGCGGTGGTCGTCGTCGGGAATGCCCCCACGGCCCTTTACCGGTTGCTCGAGGTCATCGAAGGGGGAGCTGGGCGCCCGGCCGCGGTGATCGGCGTTCCTGTGGGCTTCGTCGGCGCCGCCGAGTCCAAGCTCGCGCTCTCCGAGCACCAGGCGGCCCTCGAGCACTTGGTGGTCCACGGCCGCCGCGGTGGCAGCGCGATCGCGGCCGCCGCCGTCAACGCTCTGGCCAGCCCGATCGAATGAGCCCGGCGGCCGGGGGGAAGGGACGGCTATACGGCGTCGGGGTTGGCCCGGGCGACCCCGAGCTGATGACGATCAAGGCGCGGCGGGTGATCGAGGCTAGCGATGTGATCGCCTATCCGGTGGCAAGGCACGGGCGCAGCGTCGCCCGGCGGATCGCGGCGATTCATCTATGCGCGCGCCAGATCGAGGTTGCACTGCGCTACCCGGTGACGACCGAGGAGACCGAGCACCCGGGTGGATACGAGGGGGCGCTGCAAGATTTCTACGACGCATCGGCGTCCGCGCTCGCGGGCCATCTCGACGCCGGCCGCGACGTCGCAGTTCTGTGCGAGGGCGACCCGTTCTTCTACGGCTCCTACATGTACCTCCACGACCGCCTCGCCTCCCGTTACGCGACCGAGGTCATCCCCGGCGTGACGTCGTTCAGCGCGGCCGCCGCCTGCACCGGGACTCCGCTTGCCAGGCGCGACGACGTGCTGACCGTGCTCCCGGGAACGCTGTCGCCCGGCGTGCTTGCGGCGCGGCTGCGCGCGACCGACGCGGCGGTGGTGCTCAAGCTCGGCCGCACGTTCGGCGGGGTTCGCGAAGCCGTGCAGCGCGCCGGCGTAACCGCACGCAGCGTCTACGTCGAGCGTGCCAGCTCGCCAGAGGAGCGCTCGGCCCCGCTGTGCGAGGTCGAGGGCCACGTCCCCTACATGTCGCTCGTGCTCGTGCCGAGTGCCGGCGCGGGCGGTGGGGCCGGCGGTGGCGCGGGGGTGGGCGTGGGCGCGGCCGCCAGGGTGAGGGCCGGCGGTGGCGCGGGGGTGGGCG
>JALYUQ010000028.1 GCA_030853685.1 Actinomycetota bacterium
GCAGGACGGCAGGCGGGTGATCCTGTCGCTAACCGAAGCTGGCACCACGGTGCTGCGCAGCCGCCGCAACGAGCGGGCCGAGCGCCTCGCGCAGGCCTTGACGGAGCGCTTCACGCGCTCGGAGCTCAAGCAACTGATGGCGGCCGCTCCGCTGCTCGAGCGGCTGGCCCAGAGCATCTGATGCCGGCGGGCGCCGGTACTTCCTCGCGCGCAGCCGGGCCGAGCTCGCCATGGCGCATCACTTCACGTGCAGGTTGATCCCCAGCAGCAGCAACGGCCAGAGACCGATCGCCAGCAGCGCGGAGACGACCAGCTTCAACGTAGCGACGTGCATGAGGTAGTGGTGGGCCGAGGCCACGAGCAACCCCACGATCAAGTACACGATGCGGCGGATTCCAGATCTCATCAGGTCGCTCCTCGCGGCTCGTCGCCCGGCCGGCGTGACGTCACGCTGTCAAGCCGCGCCTTCATTCCGCAATCCACGGCGCGCGCCAGCCGCCGCACCGAGCGGCCAGATGGTCAGCTTGGTCAGGTCCCCACGAGCCCTTGGCGTACGGATGTGCCTCGCCGGGCGTGTCGAGCAACGGCTGCACGATGCGCCAGGTGGCCTCGACGCTGTCCTGGCGCGTGAAGTGGGTGCTGTCGCCAACCAGCGCGGCGTGGAGCAGGACCTCGTACGGGGTGGCGCCCTCGCCACCCTCCTTGGCGAACTCCATGTCGAGCTCGATCTCGCGCGGCCCGGGCTTATCGGCGCGTTGGGCGTCGAGGACCATCCTGATACCGGTTCCCGGGTCGATCTTGAAAACGATCTGGTTTGGCTGGGGGGCCCGGTGCCCGCTCGAGATGAAGTGCAGCCGCGGCGGGTGCTTGAAGATCAGGCGCAGCTCGGTCTGGGTGACCGCCAGCTGCTTGCCCGTGCGAATCAAGAATGGCACGCCGGCCCAGCGCCAGTTCTCGACCTCGAGCGCCAGAGCCGTGTAGGTCTCGGTGCTCGACCCGGGCGCGACACCGTCGATCTCGCGGTAGCCCTCGTACTGTCCGCGGATGTAGCGCGCGGGATCGGCGGCGGGCATCGCCTGAAAGACCGCGAACTTCGCGTCCTTGATCGTGCTGGGGTCCTCACCCGCCGGTGGCTCCATCGCGGCGGCCGCTAGAAGCTGCATGAGATGGTTGACGACCACGTCGCGCAACGCTCCGACGGGGTCGTAGAAGTGGCCACGGTCCTCGACTCCGAAGCGCTCGGACATCGTGATCTGGACGCATGCGAGGTAGTTGCGGTTCCAGACCGGCTCGAGCATCGTGTTGGCGAACCGTAGGTAGAGGATCTCCTCGAGTCCCATCTTGCCGAGGAAGTGGTCGATCCGGTAGAGCTGTGACTCCTGGAGGTAGCGGTGCAGATCGGCGGCAAGCGCCCGGGCGGACTCCAGGTCATGGCCGAACGGCTTCTCGACCACCACGCGCTGGCCGTGCGAAACCAAGCCCGCCTTCGCCAGCCCTTCGACCACGATCGAGAAGAGCGATGGCGGGATCTCAAGGTAGTAGACAGCGTCGTGGGCGTCGCCGAGCGCCGCCGCGACCCTTGAATAGGTCTGCTCGTCGCTGAAATCGCCGCTCACGAAGGAGAGCCGGGCGGCGAAGCGCTTCAAGACCCCCTCGTCTAGCTGCTCGCCGGCTGCCTTGATGCACTCTCGCGCGTGTTCATACAGGCGATCGGCGCTCCAGTCCTCGGCCGCGACGCCGATGATCGGGCAGCGCAGCAGCCCGCGGCGCTCCAGCCGGTAGAGCGAGCGCAACGTCATCTTCCTGGCCAGGTCGCCGGTGATCCCGAACACGACCAAGGCGTCCGCGTCTACCGGCTTGGCGGCGGTGCTCATGGTCCATCAAGCTACAGGTCCCGGCGGCGTGAAGCCAAGCATCCCAGAGCAGCGACAATGAGCAGGTAGACGAGCGCACACAGGCGAGGCCAGCCCGCCGGCCTGCGAGAACCGTTCATTGTCGCTGGCGGCCGCAGGTTCCACGGCGTGCTCAAGCGCCCCAGCCTCGCGACCCCCCAGCGCCCCCAGACCCCCCGGGCTTGCCAGTGCCGGCCCGTGGGAAACAATGGAACGAAAAGTGCCGCTAAGGACTCCGCGCCGTTGAGCTGATCGTGGTTATGGTGGTTGGGGTGCCGGTCGAGTTCTTGTCGGATGGGGAGGCGGCGGACCGCTCAACGCGACCTTCGACGGCTTGATCCGCCGATTCGCGCACGAGTGATCCTGGCCATCGAGCGCATCGCAGACAACGACCCCCGCGCCGACATCCGCAAGCTCGCCGGCAGCGATGAGTACCGCCTCCGAGTTGGCGCGCGGCGGGTGCGCTTCCGACGCGACCCGCGAGTTCGACGTCGTGCGCGTGCTGCCGCGCGGACGTGCCTGCGATCGCTGAAAGACGGCGCGGTTGGGACCCGCGCCCTTACATTCGTCGCGCGCGTGCTGCCCCGCGGCCGGCCCTACCACCACTGCCAGCCTCTCGCTCACCGCAGGCCATGAACCTAACTTGTGCCGGTCATTGATAGCTGACGTACGCGGGCCGGGGGCGTATCTTCATGACTCGGTTGGGTGAGAGCAGCACCGGGTCAGCTGAGCGTCTCAGGAAAACCTTGAAGCCGGGGAAAAATCCCTGCATGACCTGGTGATAGGCCGCCAGCTTGACCGCGACCGGTCCCAGCCCGTCCATCTGAAGCACGGTTGCCAGTCCACGACGAGGGGCAATGCGCTGGCGGTCGGGGAGCTCGGAGAGGCGGAACTCGTGGACGATGAAAAGCTTCTGCGGCAGCCGGTCGCGGGCGACGAGGGCAGAGAGGTAGCTCGATACCGCGTTGATCGAGGCTGCCGAGGCGGAGCCGATGGCCTGGTCGGGCACCTGATCACCGATGAGCTTCCATTCGGGGTCAAGCGCGACTCCGACCGAGGGATCGCGCAGGAAGCGGGCGTCGCGCCGGACCTCTGGGAGAAACTCCCCCCGACCGGGTTGGAAGTCCAAGATCAGCAAGAGCCGATGGCGATGGGCGACTTGGAGGTATCGCTCGATCGTCGAGTCGGCAACCGGCGAGCTGTAGGTCCCCTGCGGTCCGGGGTCCGGGGACGCGATCGTGGCGACGAGCTCAAGCGCCGGCTGTACCGTCTTCCCGAAACCCGCGTATTTCCGGGCCTCTCGCTCGACGCCGGCCGCATCGGCCTCCGGGTTGTGGGTCTGGCCGAGGATGTTCGACGTTCCGACGATCCCGTAGTAGGCGACCACGAGATGACCCGGCAGGATCGTTTGACCACCTCGCGGCAACGTGATCGCCGGCCGAGCCGCCGCCGCCGTCGTCGTCGATACCGATGTCGCCAAGAGGGGTTCGCGTGATCGGTGGCTGTTTCCGCGGCCGCCGTGGCCCGTGAAGATGATTACGACCCCAAGAGAGACGAGCACCAGCACCCCCCCAACGCCCCGACGTCGGCGGGACCGTCGGCGATCTCGCAGCGCTTGGCGGCGTGTTCGAAGCTCCTCCGGCGTGTGCCCGGTGGCCCCGACTGGCGGAGTCTCCGGCGGGGAATTCTCAGACACTGGCGAACCGTATCTCGCCCAGCTGGCGCAGGGGCGGAGGAGTGGGGCTATGAGAAGTTCGCCCAAGCGTTGCTGTTCACCGAGGTCTCCGCGCGTGAAGCGCACGGCGGAGAGGGCCGCAGCCGCTCGGCCCGGTGGAGATGGTCCCGAGCGGCGGGCTGGTTGTCGAGTGATCGACAGTTTCCGCGCGCGCCGCTGGCCCGGCGCGTAGGGCGACGGCGCAGAAAAGGCGGCCCGGCAGTGGGGGCGCAGTGCAGCGGCCCCGGGGAAGGCACCGTGCCTCCCCTCTTAGGATAGGACGCGCGCGATCTGGAGTTCAGGGACCGGCTGAGTGATGTCGGGCACGGCAATCACCGGCACGCCGGTGATTGCGGCCTGCCCGAGGGGCCCGTGCGCGAGCCCCTGGTCGATGAGATCGCGGATCTCGAGCTCGATGTTGGCGTGATCGCGATCGGAGGCCTCGAGGACCGCCAGGCTCTTGCGATTGGTCAGCGCGGCGTAGTGGCGCCAGTTGGGGAACAGCTGTGCTTGGGCGCCGACCAAGCGGGTTCGCTAGCAGACCGACAGCCCCGCCGAACCGCCCAGCTTGTCGACGAACCGGGCACCGCCCGCTCGGTCGTCTCGATCCGCACCACCTCCGGCTTACCGCCATCGGGCGGCAGAACCGCGGCCACAATCGAGAACTCGTGCTGATCGATCGCGACCCACCGGCGCACTTGGCCGGGGTGCAGGCAAGGGGTAACGTCAGGCATGGCTGATCCTCCACGGTCGTATGCGTGCTCTGGCCCTGCGGGCCTCAACACCCCGCATTGTCAACCCGCGAAAGATACGACGCACGAGGATCAGCCTCATGCGTCCAGACTGGCTAAGCCCCGAGATACGCCACGACGGCGCCCCGCTGATCAAGCGCTGAGAGGACGCTTCGGCCCAACCGCGAGCTGGCGCAGAACCTGGTCTTATCAGGCGAGCTCGGGCTTCCCTGCCTGTAGATTCTCCGCAATGGCACCCAAGTGGGCACGCGTGTGTTTCGGCGCAACCGCGGCGTGCGTACTTGCTGGCGTCGTGATCAATGCGATCACGGCGGCTGACAAGAATGGGGGCCACTTTCACCCTGCCGCCGCCCGTGCTGCCAACGAGCTCGCGTTCTTTACGACCTGGTCGAATCTGCTCGTCGGCTTGGGGACGCTGCTGCTCGCGGTGCGCCTAGATCGCTCTTCGACGGCGTTCGCGGTCCTGCGCCTTTCCGGGCTTGTCGCGATCATTTTCACGGGCGTGGCAGCCCACGCAGGGGTTGAGACGCTCCACCTCAAGGGCTGGGGTGCGGTCTGGAACGTGCTCCTGCACACCGTGGTCCCGGTGATGGCAGTCGTCGGCTGGCTGCTCTTCGGGCCGCGACGGATCGTCTCCCGTCGAGTCGCCTGGCTTTCGGTGATCTTCCCGGTGTGCTACCTCGCGTTCACGCTGATCCGCGGAGCAATCGTCCACTGGTACCCCTATCGGTTCATCGATGTCACGCAATTCGGTTACGGACGCGTTGTGCTCAACTGCGTCCCGATACCGCTCTTCACGCTCGGTCTGGCGGCCTGCGCAACGGTGCTGGACCGCTGGCTCGGACGCGCGACGAGCGTTGCCTGATTAGCCTCAGCGTTGACGGAGAGGCGGGTCCAGTCGTGACCATCCCGGTTCCTTGGAAGTGCGATGCGCTCCGGATCGTGGACGCGCTGACCGGACCTGCACGGCGAAGGACATCCCGGAGGTCGGTCCCGAAAAGTCGTGTCGCTTTGTCCGTTCGTCTGCGACTTCCGGTACGCTTGCCGGCATCGATCTCGGGTATGCGAGCTTGGTGACCCGGCTTAGCGTACGTTCCTGCTCCATTACTACCGGAAGGCCGAGCAGGTGCAGCAGTGTGGGCTTGCCACTGCCCGAGCGTCCGAGCACGGCGACCACCTCGCCTGTTCGCAGCTCGAGGCTGATGTCGTCCAGGACGCGCCGGGCGGCCCGCCCCGCTCCGACCGTCTTGGAGATCCCGCGGGCTCGGAGAACGGCCACCGCAGTCACGGTACCGAGCCGCTCGGAGCGGCCGGTCCGGTTCGCGCTCAAGGGCTGCGCTGCATCCGGGCGAACCAGCGGTCGCCACGCCGGTAGCTCTGGATGGCTCGAAAGCCGCTCGGCCCGGCGATCGAGTCGAGATCGCGAACCGAGACCCGCGCCCAGGGAAACCAGCTGCTCACCTCGCGCGCCGTCTCGATCCGGGCGAACGTGGAGGAGGTGCAGATCGCGGGCGGGTCGAGCTCGACCAGCAGGTGTCCGTCCTCGCGCATGAGT
>JALYUQ010000087.1 GCA_030853685.1 Actinomycetota bacterium
CCGCCGGCCCGGCCGTTAGGGCGAGCGACGCCCGACCGGGGAGCAGGCCGACCGCCAATCCGACCCCGAACACGATCACCGCAGCGAAGTTCGCCGCACTGTTGAGCACGAAGAACGACACCGTCCGGCGCGCGATGTGCTCGCTGGACATCCCCCCCTGATGCAGCGCCCACGCCCCCAGGGCCAACCCGCCCGCGCCTCCGGCGGGCAGTAACGTCAGCAAGCCGACCACCACCGCCACCACCAACGCCAGCTCCACTACTCTTCGCCTCAGACGCCGGGGATGCAGGTCGTCGGGCATCTCCAGACCTGGGCGTTTGGTTGCGCTGGTCACGCTGATCTCTGGGCAAGGGCAATCGTGCAGCGACTCGTAGCCCTTTTCCCGGCGCGCATCCGGACGCTGGGACCGCGTACTGCCAGTAGGGTTTCACCCGAGGCTATCGTGCAGACGGTGTTGCCGTGAGAAGCCCGAATACCAAACGAGAGGAGCATCGGCATGGTCACCAAGGGATTATTGGTCCGGCTCGAGGCGCTGCCCGGTCGGGAGTCAGAGCTCGAGCAGTTTCTGGAGAGCGCAAGATCGATCGTGATGAGCGAGCCGGGAACGGTGACGTGGTTTGCGATCAAGATGGGACCGTCCACGTTCGGGATCTTCGATGTGTTTCCCGACGACGCCGCCCGAGACGCTCACCTCGCCGGGGGCGTCGGGCAGGCGCTGGGCCCGAATACGGGGAAGCTGTTCAGCGATCCGGTTGTCGAGAAGCTTGACGTGATCGCGAGCAAGCTGCCTGTATAGGAGGGGACTCAGGCCCCACGAGCACGCGACCGCAAGAGCTGGTGTCAGGCGTGCAGGCGGTGTAGGGCATGCCTGTCTTGACCCGGAGGGCGCGAGACGGCACACTGACGCTCCTCTACTCCGCCCACGACACGGAGCACAACACGCCGTCGTGCTGGCGGCGGTCTTGCGGCGTGGGCTCCCGCAGGGCAAGGCCCGGCGCTGAGGACCATCAGCTCCCGGTCCGGGTCAAGCCTGGAGCCAATGAGCCAATGAGCCAATGGCGTGCGAGACGTTCTGAGCGGCCGCCAAGCCGTCGCGCTTGTCAAGCTAGTGTCATCGCAATGCCTACCCGGTCAGGCCCGTCATCGCCTTCGGTGCAGCAATCCGCGACACCAGCAGGCGCGAGCGGCGAAGGGAAGGCTAATCACAAGGTCGTGATCGTCGGAGCGGGATTCGCTGGGCTGTTTGCGACCAAGCACCTGAAGAGCGAGGCGGTCGACGTGACGGTCATCGACCGAACCACCCATCACCTGTTCGCACCACTGCTCTACCAGGTGGCCACCGGGATCCTCTCGGAGGGGGAGATCGCGCCGGCAATACGCGACGTGCTTCGCGCCCAGCACAATGCCCGCGTCGTGTGGGGCGACGTCGTGGACGTTGACCTGGACGAGCGCACCGTTACCTCTAGGTCGATGGGGCACGAGCTCGTGACTGCGTACGACAGCCTGATCGTGGCAGCCGGGGCGAGATCGTCGTATTTCGGCCACGACGAGTTCAGCGCTCATGCGCCCGGCCTGAAGACGATCGACGATGCGATGGAGGTGCGTGCCCGGATCTTCGGCGCGTTCGAGATGGCCGAGATCGAGTCTGATCCCGAGCGCCGCGCAGCGTGGCTGACGTTCGTGGTCGTCGGCGCGGGTCCCGCAGGGGTGGAGATGGCCGGGCAGATCGCTGAGCTGTCGCGCCAGAGCCTGCGCTCGAACTTTAGGAGCATCGACCCTCGTAAGGCCCGTATCCTGCTGCTGGACGGAGCTCCCAGAATCCTCGGGGCGTTCGACGAGTCCCTTTCCAAGAAGGCAGCCGCTCAGCTACGGCGTCTGGGGGTGGAGATCGAGCTGGGCGCGATCGTGACCGGTGTGGACGCAGAGAGCATCGAGGTGAAGAGTGGCGAGGAGTCCCGCACGGTGCGGACGATGACCAAGGTCTGGGCCGCCGGCATCCAGGCCTCGTCGCTCGGCGCGCTGCTGGCCCGGCGCAGCGGCGCCGAGCTGACGCGCTCCGGACAGGTCCGCGTTACGCCGGACTGCTCGCTGCCCGGGCACCGTGAGGTCTTTGTCGTCGGCGACATGATGGCCCTCGACCATCTGCCGGGGTTGGCAGAGGTGGCCATGCAGTCTGGACGGCATGCCGCCTCGGAGATCCGCCGCCGGCTCGAGGGCGACACCGGCACGCGGCCCTTCCACTACCTCGATCTCGGCAGCTTGGCCGCCATCTCACGCTTCTACGCCGTCGGCCAGCGCGGCCGCGTGCGCCTGTCAGGAGCGCCCGGGTGGATCGTATGGTTGACCGTGCACCTGGTCTTCTTGACCGGATTCAAGAGCCGCGCGGATGCCCTGTTTCACTGGATTATCAGCTTATTCGGCCGCGCCCGTGCCGAGCGCACAATCACCCGCCGGCAGGGGCTGGCGCGCCCGCCGCTCCAGACACGATGCGCGACCTCTGCCGAGCCCAAGAGCCAGTCAGAACCATGGTCGGACTCGTAAGGAGCTGCCAGTGATCCAGTCGTGCAGAACGCATTACGCTACGCCCTATGACTACGCTTACAATCCGGCACTGATCCCGACATCGAGCGTGCCCTGGCTTCCTTGACGTGGTCGACCCGCAAACACGCGCTATCGGCGCCGGCTACGTTCCTGTTCCTCGACGGTCCGTTCGGCGGTCGGTACGGCCTCCAGCCGTCCGTCTGGGATTGGCTCGCCACTTTCGATCGAGAGTCCGTATGTCCCAGCCGCGAGCCGCGCCTCGGCCCGCTCGAGAGCAACTAGCTCCTTGTTGAGATCTTCGGAGCGACCGGCATCGAACTCGTCTTGGTAGAGGTCTTGGGAACCCCCGTCGCCTGGCTCCCTTCGCTCAGAGGCCTCTAGCGGACCTCCACGGGCAAGGGCGGCAAGCGCGTGTTCGAGACGTAGCCGTTCGAGTGCGAGCAGTTTCTGGGCGCGGTCAGAGTCCATGACGCCAGGGTACTGAGTGATCGACCTGAGATCGAGCACAAAGTTGGATTTGTGGTAGATACTGGGTATGGGATTTGACCAGTATCACGAGCCTCCGGAGGAGCTGCCCACCGAGACGCGCACGTTTGCCCGTCTTTGTGCATCGTTGACTGAGGAGGCAGAGGCCATCGGCTGGTATGAGCAGCGCTTAGCGGTCGAGCCCGACGCTGTGGCTCGCGCGGTCATGAGCAACGCGATGGGCGAGGAGTACAAGCACTTCGCTATGAACCTCGAGTTTCTGCTGCGCCAGAAGCCCGAGTGGAGGGAGATCGCCCAGGGCATCCTCTTCCAGCAGGGCGACATCGTGGAGCACGGCGAGGCCGCCGAGGAGGCCGCCGACGATGACTCGGGCACCGATGACCGAGCGCCGGCCGTCGGCGTGTTACCGCACGGATCGGTCTCGCTCGGAATCGGCAGCCTGAAAGGAGGCGACTTGTGAGCCCTGAGAACCACCTGCTGCGTTCCCATGCCCCGATTACCTCGACGGGATGGGAGCTCCTCGACCAGGAGGCCCGCGAGCGGCTGACCTTCGCGCTGGCGGCGCGACGGCTCGTCGACTTCTCCGGCCCGCACGGGTGGGAGTACTCGGCTACCAACCTCGGGCGGACCGAAGCGCTCGCCGCGGCGCCTTGCGACGGCGTCACGGCGCTGAGGCGCCGAGTGCTGCCGCTGGCCGAGATGCAGGCGCCATTTACGGTTTCGCGTGAGGAGCTGCGCGCGGCGGACCGCGGTGCCGAGGATGTCGATCTCGACGCCCTGGACGCGGCGTCCAGAAGCCTCGCGGTGGCGGAGAATAAAGCGGTCTTCCACGGCTGGTCAGAGGCGGGCATGCAAGGGATCACGGAGGCCTCGCCCCATCCCGAGCTCTCGCGGGGTGCCGACTTCAACGAGTACCCGAGCCACGTCGCCAAGGCGGTCGCTCTGCTACGGCGCTCTGGGATCGAAGGGCCTTACGGGATCGCACTGGGGACCGACGAGCACACCGCGGTCATCGAGACCACCGAGCACGGCGGCTACCCGCTCTTGGATCACCTGCGCAAGATCATCGGTGGTCCGCTCGTGTGGTCACCGGGCGTACGCGGCGCGGTCGTGCTGAGCCGGCGCGGCGGGGACTTCCTGTTCGAATCTGGTCAGGATCTCGCCGTCGGGTACGCTCACCACGACGCCCAAACCGTGTATCTCTATCTCGAAGAGTCCTTCAGCTTCCGGGTCGCGACGCCGGAGGCGGCCGTGGCGCTCGTGCCCGCGTAGCGCGTGCCGATCCATTCCTCGTCTCACAGCACCCGCCCACGCGTACTGATCGCCGGTGGCGGGGTCGCCGGCCTGGAGATGCTGCTGGCACTGCGCGCGATCGCCGCGGATCTGCTTGACATCACGATCCTCGCACCCGAGCTGAGCTTCGTCAACGTCTCGATGTCCCTAGAGCAGCCGCCGGAGCGCCAGCGTGCGGACGACCTCAACCTCGAGCACACCGCGGCCGAGCTTGGCGCTCACTGGCACCGCGGAGCTGTCGGGCGCGTCGAGCCCGAACGGCACCTCGTCGTCACCGAGGATGGCGATGAGCTCGCCTACGACAGGCTCGCACTCGCGCTGGGCGCTCATCCCGAGCGGAGGTGGGGCTCAGCGGAAGCGCTGACCTACCACGGCGGTCTCGACGGCCCCAACTACCGGCTGTTGCTGGACCAGCTCCGCGAGGGCGAGGTCAACAAGCTGGCGTTCGTCAAGCCGGCGGGGCCGAGCTGGCCACTACCCCTGTATGACCTGGCGTTGATGACCGCAGCGCAATGCGCTGCGCAGCACCGCTCAGAGCTCGAGCTGAGCTTGATCACCCCCGAGGAGGAGCCCCTCGGGATCTTCGGCCAGACCGCAAGCGCTGCGATCCGCCAACTGCTGGAGGACCGCCAGGTCACACTTCACACGAGCAGCTACGGCGAGCCGGGCGCCAGCGGGTGGCTCGAGATCACCCCCGGTGGGCGCCGGATGCAGGTCGACAGGATCGTCACCGAGCCCCGCCTGGTCGGACCGCGCCTGGCCGGCATTTCGTGCGACCAAGACGGGTTCATTCAGACCGACGCTCATGGCATGCTCACCGGCGTCGACGACGTGTTCGCCGCGGGAGACGCGACCGCCTTCCCGATCAAGCAGGGCGGCCTCGCCGCCCAGCAGGCCGATGCCGCCGCCGACGCGATCGCAGCATCGGTCGGCGCTGAGATCGATCCGCAGCCCTTCCGCCCGATTCTGCGCGGGCTTCTGCTGACCGGCGGCCACGCGCGCTACTTGCGCTCTGACATCAGCGGTGGCGCGGGCGATGACTCGGTCATCTCGGAGGAGGCGCTCTGGTGGCCGCCGGACAAGATCTCTGGACGCTACCTCGCGGCTTATCTCTCGAGCCAGGCCGGCGACGCCCTCGATGTCATGCCCGAAGGCGAGCACGCGATTTCCGTCGAAAATCCGCTCGAGCACCCGTGAGCGCTGCGCGTTTGTGAGCGCTGCGCGTTTTGCTGGGCGGGCCTGCGGACGGCTTGGCATACGAGCGTGATCGCCTGATCGGGCGGGCTCGGAGATCTCAAAGCCTGCTCGCCTGCGGGCGAGCAGGCATCAGCACCAAAGACGTTCTCGCTGACGATCGTTGCCCCCAACCCGTAAGGTCTGCGGCATGCTCGGACTGCCTGACGCGGTGAGAGCGTGCCTGTTCGATCTGGACGGCGTGCTGACGCAGACCGCCAAGGTCCATGCGGCGGCCTGGAAGGAGATGTTCGACGGCTACCTGCGCGAGCGCGCGGCGCGCACGGGCAAACGATTTGTCGCCTTCGATGCCATCGCCGAGTACGACGAGTACGTGGACGGCAAGCCCCGCTATGAGGGGGTGAGCTCGTTCCTGGACTCACGCGGGATCGTGCTCCCGCGCGGCGAAACGAGCGACCCGCCGAGTGCCGAGACGGTCGACGGCCTCGGCAACCGCAAGAACGAGATCGTATTGCGGCTGATCCGCGACCGGGGCGTCCAGCCCTATGAGGGGTCGGTCCGATACGTCCACGCCGCGCGGGATGCCGGATTGGCGCGGGCGGTGGTCTCCTCGAGCACGAACTGCGCCGACGTACTGGCCGCGGCGGGCATCGCGGATCTCTTCGAGCAGCGGATCGACGGCGTCGTCGCCGAGCGCGATCGGCTGAAGGGAAAGCCGGCACCGGATACCTTCCTGGCCGGCGCGCGCGCGCTTGGCGTGGAGCCCGGTCAAGCGGCGGTGTTCGAGGATGCGCTGGCCGGTGTGGCGGCGGGGCGAGCGGGCTGCTTTGCCTGCGTGGTCGGGGTCGATCGCGCTGGGCAGGCCGGCGCGCTGCGGGCGCACGGCGCGGACGTGGTCGTCGCTGATCTCGCCGAGCTGCTGCCCGCGGAGTGATCGGGCATCCCTCCTTCTCGGTCGACCCATGGTCGATCTGCGAGACCGAGCTCGACCTCGACGTGCTCGACCAGGCCGGGTCGGTGTTCGCCCTGGCCAACGGGCACATCGGGCTGCGTGGCAACCTCGACGAGGGTGAGCCGTCGGGCCTGCCGGGCACCTATTTGGCCGGCTTCTACGAGCAGCGCCGGCTGCCCTACGCCGAGGGCGGCTACGGCTACCCCGAGGCCGGGCAGACGGTGGTCAACGTCACCAACGGCAAGATCATCCGCCTGCTCGTCGACGATGAGCCCTTCGACGTTCGCTTCGGCGAGCTGCGCAATCATGAGCGGACGCTGGACTTCAGGGCCGGGGTACTGCGGCGCAGAACCGAGTGGCGCTCGCCGGTCGGCAAGGGGGTGCGCGTCTCTTCGGTGCGCCTGGTCTCCTTTGTGCAGCGGGCGGTCGCCGCGATCCTCTACGAGGTGCAGCCGCTGGAGGAGCCGGCGCGGCTGGTCGTGCAATCAGCGCTCGTCGCCAACGAGCCGTTGCCGGCAGGCGCCATCGATCCCCGTGCCGCAGCGGAGCTGGGCGCGGCCCTGCGCTCAGAGCAGTTCTCACACCACGACGCCCGCGCCGTGCTGGTCCACACCACCCAAAAGAGCGGGCTGCGGATGGCAGCCGCGATGGATCACCTCGTCGATGGGCCCGCTGGGACCGAGACGGCGACCGAGAGCTTCGAGGACCTCGCGCGGGTGACGGTCACGGCCGATCTGCAGCCCGGGCAGCGGTTGCGGGTGCTCAAGCTGCTGGCTTACGGGTGGTCGAGCGAGCGCTCTAGCGCTGCGCTGCGCGATCAGGTCTCCGCAGCGCTCGCGGAGGCGCGCCACACCGGCTGGGAGGGGTTGCTCGCCGGCCAGCGCGAGTATCTCGACGACTTCTGGGATCGCGGCGACGTGGAGCTCGACGGCGACGCCGAGCTCCAGCAGGCGGTGCGCTTTGCGCTCTTTCACACTCTCCAAGCCGGCGCGAGGGGCGAACGGCGCGCGATCGCCGCCAAGGGCCTGACCGGCCCGGGCTACGACGGGCACGCCTTCTGGGACACCGAGACCTTCGTCCTGCCCGTGCTGACCTACACGGCCCCGCACGCTGTCAGCGACGCACTGCGCTGGCGCCACGCGACGCTGGAGATGGCGCGCGAGCGAGCGAAGCTCCTGGGCTTTGAGGGCGCGGCGTTTCCCTGGCGGACGATCGACGGGCAGGAATGCTCGAGCTACTGGCCAGCGGGTACGGCCGCCTTTCACATCGCCGCCGACATCGCCGACGCCGTCGGGCGCTATCAGGCGGCGAGCGACGATGAGGCGTTCGAGCGCGAGGCTGGACTCGAGCTGCTGGTGCAGACTGCGCGGCTGTGGCGCTCACTCGGTCATCACGACGCCGGTGGGCGTTTCCGCATCGACGGCGTGACCGGGCCCGATGAGTACAGCGCCGTCGCCGACAACAACGTCTACACCAACCTCATGGCCCAGCGCAACCTGCGCCTGGCAGTCGACGCCGCCGAACGCCACGGCGGCGCGGCCGCCGAGCTGGGCGTCGATTCGGAGGAGGTCGCGGGCTGGCGCGACGCCGCGCGGGCGATGCTGATCCCCTTCGATGAGCAGCTCGGCGTGCACCCCCAGGCCGAGGGCTTCACCGAGCACCAGCTGTGGGACTTCGCGCACACCGCTCCCGAGCAGTATCCGCTGTTGCTGCACTTCCCCTACGTCGAGCTCTACCGCAAGCAGGTCGTCAAGCAGGCCGACCTCGTGCTCGCCCTGCACCTGCGCGGAGACGCATTCAGTGCGCAGGAGAAGGCCACCAACTTCGCCTACTACGAAGCTCTGACGGTGCGCGACTCCTCGCTGTCGGCGTGCACGCAAGCCGTCATCGCGGCAGAGGTGGGATGCCTGGAGCTGGCCCACGACTACTTCGCCGAGGCCGCGCTGATGGATCTAAACGACCTCGAGCACAACACTCGCGACGGCCTGCACATCGCCTCGCTAGCCGGCGCGTGGATTGTGGCCGTCGCCGGCTTCGGCGGAATGCGCGACCACGACGGCAATCTTTCCTTCTCGCCCCGCCTGCCCGGGCGGCTGGCGCGCCTGGCTTTCGGCATCTGCTTCCGGGGGCGGCGCCTGCGGGTCGAGGTCACGCACGAGGAAGTCCGCTACTCGCTCCTGGAGGGGCCGGCGCTCCGGATCACCCACCACAGTAAGGCGATCGAGGTCACGACGAGCGGGGTCGTGAAGGCCCCGATCCCTCCGCTCGCCGTATCCGAGGCTCCAAGGCAACCCGCGGGACGCAGCCCGGCCCGGCGTGGCGCGCCTGGGTGAGAGCGACCTGGTCGGGGGCGGTGGGGCACGGTTGGGGCGGCGCCGGGCGGTCGGGCCGCCACCGGCGGACGGGGCGGTGGGGCGGACGGGGCGGTGGGGCGGCGCTCGGTGGCGGCGCTCGCCGGGCGAAGGCTCGGTTCAGGACGGCAGAACGTAAGACGCGCACGGTATTCGACGCTGAAGATGGGAGCCGAGACCGATTTGATACTGAAGGAGTGCGCAGATGACCACTATGGCCTCACCGAGGCCCCCGCCCGACCCGGTGCTGGTGCCCCGGCCAACCTCCGCGGAGCCGGAGGGTCGCCAGCCCGCGTCCGCACCTGCGCCCGCGCTCGCCCCCGCGCCTGCGCTCGTCCCCGCACCCGCGCCGGGTCCCTCGTCGGCGGCGCAGGGGCGCCGGCCGACCGTCTTGTTCGCAATCGCCTTCGCGAGCTCGATGAGCGATCGCGATGTCGCTCTGCCTGCGCGCACCCTGGACATGACGATGCAGATGTACCCGAAGATGCGCCCGAGCCCGAACGAGCTCGGCGTCGCCCGTCTTGACCACTACTCCGGCCTCTTCCTGGCGCGCGGCGCCGCCGAGGGCCAGTGGGTGCTCGAAGCCCGGACCTGGGATCAACCGGCATTCCGGTGCGTCCACGAGTGGCTCGTGGTGGCTGCCGGCGCGGCGCGCCTGCTCGACCCCAGCGTGGGCACTCCGGAGCGCCTGGCGGGCGTCTCGCCCGAATGCCCGACCTATCCGCCGGGACGGGCTGCGAACAAGCGCCTTGCCCGGATGCGCCGGCGCATAGTCCGACTGGCCCCGGCGCGGCGAGCTGCTAGAAGGAGGGAGACAGCATGAACAGTTGGGCAATCACGAATCTGGACCTGCGGCCACACGCACCCGAGATTCTCGCCTCGACCAATGACACGCGCGCGATTGCGCTGATGATTCCGGCCGGCGAGAGCTTCGAAGATCACCAGGTCCACGAGCCGGCTTGGATCGTCGTGCTCGGCGGCGAGGTCGAGATCACCACCAGCGCGGGAGCGAGCGTCAGCGGCGGCAGCGGTCTACTCGTCGAGCTCGCCCCGAACGAGCGCCACGCCGTGCATGCCCGCTCGGACGCCCGCCTGCTGCTGTTGCTCACGCCATGGCCCGGAGTCGACCATCCTGGAGCAATGACGCTGGAGCAGAAGGCCGGTGCTCGTCAAAGCGCCGCCGAGCACCGAACGCGCGCTTGAGAACGGTTGGGCTGCGCTGCGAGGCTTCTGACCGAACCGTCGCGTATCACGCCCACCTCCCGCCACGGCTTTACTCGCCGAGGAGCCCGGCGGCCGCGCCCCGAGCGAGGATCTGCGTGGCGAGCTTGCGGCTGGCCTCGTCGATCATCGCCCCGTCGAGCATCACGGCGCCCCTTTCCTCGAGGCGCTCGGCCGCCTGCAGGGCGCCGAGCACGGCACGGGCGTTTGCCAGCTCGTGCGCCCCCGGAGCGAAGAGGTCGTTGAGTACGTCGATCTGGGTCGGGTGAAGCGCCCACTTGCCGTCGTAGCCCAGCGCGTGGGCGCACTGGGCCGCCTCCCGAAAGCCCTCGAGGTCCGCGATTGCGAGGTATGGCCCATCGATTGCCTGTAGGCCCGCTTCGCGCGCGGCGATCAGCACCGTCTCCAGCACGTGGTGCCAGCGGTCGCCCGAGTAGGCGCCTTCGGGTGGCAACCCGAGCGAGGCGGAAAGGTCCGCGTAGCCCACGATCAGCGCCTCCAGGCGCGGGCTGGCGTGTGCGATCGCGTTGATGTGGCGTAATCCTGCGGCGGTCTCGATCAGCGCCTGCAGCCCGACCGGCGCGGCCCGGCCGGCGGACGGGCTCCTGGCGTCCATCTCCGCTTCCACCATTCCCGCGAGCCGCGCCACGAACTCCAACTCGCCGGGTGACTCTACCTTGGGAACGACGAGCGAGGCCAGCGCATCCCCGGCGCCGGCGATTACGTCGATCACGTCACGGTGGCACCAGCGCGTCGCCGGCCCGTTGACGCGCACCGCGACCGCATGCTCGCCCCAGTCTCCTTCTGCGAGCGCTTGCGTCACGGCCGTCCGGGCCTGTGCTTTCACGGGTGGTGCGACGGAGTCCTCGAGATCGATCACCACCTCGTCGGATCTGAGCATGCGCGCCTTGGCGAGCATCTTCTCCGATGACCCGGGGACCGACAGGCACGAGCGTCGCGCGGTCACGGGGCGAGCCTACTGGGCTGCGCTGCGCGTCGGGAGCGTCCGGAGCGTCGTGGCGGAGCGCGGTCTCGCTGGCGCGCCGAATCCCAGGCGACGCCCGACCCGCGGAGCGCGGTCTCGCTGGCGCGCCGAATCGTGCGGCGACGCCGAGACCCCGCGGATGCGCTCTAATACGATCGCATGCGGCAGGCTGGGGAACGAGCTCAGGTGGTGCAGGTCGGTGGCCCCTACTTCGAGGACTTCCAGATCGGTCGACTCTACGGCGGCCCCGCGGTGACGCTGACCGACGGCCATGCGGCGCTGCACCAGGCGATCGTGGGCGACCGCATGCGCTTGTCGCTCGACGCCACGCTCAGCCTGGCGGTGACTGGCCGCTCGCAGCCGCTCGCGCACCCCAACCTCGTCGGCGACGTCTCGATCGGCCAGTCCACCGAGCCGACTTTTCGCGTCCGTGGCAACCTTTTCTACCGGGGCCTGGTCCTCCAGCGCTCCGTGCACATCGGCGACACTCTGCGAACGACGACCGAAGTGGTCGGGCTGAAGCAGAACCGCCCGCGTCCGGACGGCACCGCTACGGGTCTCGTGGCGCTGCGCATCCGCACGGTCGACCAGGACGACCGGCCTGTGCTCGACTACTGGCGCGCCCCGATGATCCCGCTGCGCGATCCGAAGGTGCAGACCGATCATGCGGACCGCTTCGACTTCATTCCCCAGGAGCTCCAGCGGGAGGATCTGCACGCCGCGGTACCTGAGGACTGGTCCTTCGGCGCCGCGCGTGAGCGGATGCCGGGCGTCCACGCGGGCGATCTGGCTGCGGGGACCGTCTACGAGATCGAGGCACGCGACACGGTGACCGCGGCGCCGGAGCTGGCGCGCTTGATCCTGAACGTCGCCAAGACGCACACCGACGCGGGCGGGAGCGCCCATGGCAGCCGCCTGGTATACGGCGGCTACACGATCGCCGTGGCCGCTGCGCAGGCCACGCGGGCGCTGCCGAACCTGCTGACGATTCTCGCCTGGCGAAGCTGCGAGCACACCGGACCGGTGTTCGAGGGTGACATCTTGAGCACCGAGCTGACGCTCGAGGCCGTGCATCCGATGCAGCGCTCCGGCGAGCAGTGCGCGCTGCTTGATCTGCGCGCGGTAGTGCATGCCCAGCGCCCCGGCGCGCAAGAACCGGTCTCGGTAACTCCGGTGCTCGACTGGCGATTCGTCGGCCTCATGGCATGATGATCGAGAAGTGCAGGGAGAAGCGACGATGAATGTCGAGCAGGGAAGGCGAGAACGCAATGAAGGTTGAGGGGGGTAGAGAGAGGACGCGATGAACGGCATTCTCGAAGGTATGCGCGTGGTCGAAGGCTCGGCTTTCGTCGCGGCCCCGCTGGGCGGGATGACGCTCGCCCAGATGGGCGCCGACGTGATCCGCTTCGATCCCATCGGCGGTGGCCTCGACTATCACCGCTGGCCCGTGAACGACGAGGACGTGTCGCTCTTCTGGCACGGGCTCAACAAGGGCAAGCGCTCGATCCAGGTCGACCTACGCAACCCCAGGGGCCGCGAGTTGCTGAGCGCGCTGATCACCCAGCCGGGCGAGTCGTGCGGCCTCTTCCTGACCAACTTCCCCGCCCGCGGCTGGCTGAGCTTCGACGCGCTCTGCGCCGGCCGTCCCGACCTCGTGATGGTCAACATCGTCGGCAACCACGACGGCTCCTCGGCGGTCGACT
Source organism: Actinomycetota bacterium (assembly GCA_030853685.1). GTDB lineage: Bacteria > Actinomycetota > Thermoleophilia > Solirubrobacterales > Solirubrobacteraceae > Palsa-465. The sequence continues at coordinate 12,727 of JALYUQ010000087.1, forward strand.
ACACGATCAACCCTGCGACTGGCTTCCCGTGGGCCACAGGGCCGCGCCACCTCGATGCGCCGTTCAACCACCTGCTGCCCGCGTGGGACTGCATCACCGGCCAGATGGCGGTCGCCGGCCTGCTCGCCGCCGAACGCCACCGCCGACTGGCTGGCGAGGGGCAGCTTGTGCGCATTGCCCTCTCCGATGTCGCCTTCGCGATGATCGGCAACCTCGGCAAGATCGCCGAGGCGCAGGTGCTGGGGCGCGACCGCATCAAGGATCAGAACTACCTCTACGGTGCCTTTGGCCGGGACTTCACCACCAAGGAGGGCCGGCGCATAATGGTCGTGGCGCTGACGGCCAAGCAGTGGGCGAGCCTGATCGAGGCAACCGAGCTGAAAGCGGCATTTGCCACGCTGGAGCAGGTGATCGGCGCCGACCTGCGTAAGGAGGGGGAACGCTGGCGCAACCGCGAGCTGATCGGCGCGGTGCTCAAGGAGTGGATGTTCGCGCGCACGGTCGCGGAGATCAGCGAGATCTTCGACCGCCACAGCGTCTGCTGGGGCCCGTATTACACCTTCCGCGAGGCGGTAAACGAAGACCCGCGGTGCTCGACCGCCAATCCTATGTTTCGGGAATTGGAGCAGCCGGGGATCGGCACCTACCTGACCCCAGGCTCGCCGCTGGTCTTCTCCGCCAGCGAGCGCGTAGCGCCCACCCGAGCCCCGCTGCTGGGCGAGCACACCGACCAGATCCTCGGCGAGGAGCTCGGTCTCAGTGGTGCCGAGATCGGCACGCTGCACGACGAAGGAGTAGTCGCGGGGGCGGAGGTTGCGCTGAGCGCCTGAGGGTTCGGCCGGGCCCCGGGGTTTCTCCAGCCTCACCCGCCCCGCGTCCCGCCCCGCCCCGCATGTGCGCTCGGCAAGCCCAGCGTCCTCGACGCACCCGCCAAACCTCAGGGCACCCTCAGAACCTCGCGATCGCTGCCAACATCTGACCCTCCAGTACCAGGGCGCGCGCGTTCGTCGGGCCCTGGGCGAACAGCGCGAAGGCGAGCACGTGGTGGGAGCGAGTCCGGCAGTAGCCGGCCAGGTTGGTGACGCCGTTGAGCGTGCCGGTCTTGGCCTCGCAGTTGCCTTGGGCGGCCGTCCTGGTCGCGATATTCCTGACCGTGCCATTGACGCCTACCACGGGAAGGGACGCCTCGAGTAGATCACCGTCAGGCGTGCGCCAGAGGTCGCGGAGCAGGTCGACCACCTCCAGCGGAGAGGAGCGGTCAGAGCGCGAAAGACCTGAGCCGTCCACGATCGTAGGGTGAAGGCCAAAGCCCTTGATCACCTGCTTGATCACGCGCGCCCCGGCGGAGATCGTCCCGGCATGAGCGAACCTCGCGCCGAGCTGCTTGGTGAGCATCTCGGCGAAGAAGTCGTCGGAGGGCACGTCCATCAGGCGCAGCATGACCGAGACCGGAGGCGAGCTGACGATGGCCAGTCTGCGGGCGCCGGGCGGCGTCCTTGCCGTCGAGCGTGCGGCGACCGTCTTCACGTGCGCGCCTGCGAGCGTGAGCACGAACTGCTTGGCCGCGAAGGCGCCGGGGGAAAATGGTCCGGTCGCGCCGTGATCGTAGGTGAGCCCGCCGAGCTGACCGCCGAAGTCGGGGATGTCCGGAGCGTCACCGGTCGCCGGGCCGCCGCGGCTCGAATCGAATAGCGACGCGTCGCCGATCACCGAGCCGGTGACGGAGTGGATTCCGTCCTGTGTCAATTGCTGGGTCAGTTGAAGCGTGGTTGGGCCGTATCCGAGCTCGAAGACGCGGTTGAAGGTGCCGTCGCCCAGGGTCGGATCACCGCCGCCTCTCAGGTACAGGTTGCCGTGCCAGACGCCGCCGGGGCCCAGGTGCCCGGTGCCGAGCACGGTGGTGTGCAGGCGGGCGTCCGGACCGAGCTTGCGGGCGAGCGCCAGCGAGGTGTAGAGCTTCTCGACCGATGCCGGCGGTTGCTTGTTCCCGGCGCGCAGTGCGAACAGCGGCGCCTGCGCCTGGAGGTCGTAAACGGCGCCAGCGCCGCCGGGGCCTTCGAGCGCCAGCCACCGCCGCAGGGCGACACCGAGCGCGATCGCAGCCGGGGAGGGGCGCGCGGGCCGCAGGTGCTTGACGACCGGCGACGCGACGGCGACCGGCGGCGCGGGCTTTGGGTCGTGCCTCACGGACCCGCAGGCGGCGAGTGCGAGCGCGAGGGCGACCGCGACCGCGAACGCAACGGCACGTGGGAGCGCAACCGCGCGCGCGACGGGGACCGCGGTTCTCAGACGGACTCCAGCTCCTTGACCGTGTGTGGCCCGACGCACGCGAGCGAGAGCTCGTCCGTGACCCTGGCTGCGACCTCGGTCACCTCCTGGCGGGAGATGCCGTCGATCAGCGCGATGGTCGCGTCGAGATCGATCTCCTCGCCGTAGAGGATCGTCTGCTGGGCGGCGTGGCGGGCCACCGTAGCGCTGTGCTCGAACGCGATCGCCCGCGCCCCCGCGACGTACGCACGCGCCCGCTCCACTTCCGCTTCGCTCGGTCCATGCACCCTGAGCTCGGTCACGATCTCCCTCATCCGTGAATACGCCTCGAGGCACTTGCTCGAGTCGAGGCCCGCCGAGATCTGCAGCACCGGCACATCGGCATAAGCATGGCCGATCGAGTGCACGGAATAGGCAAGGCCCCGCTGCTCGCGGATCTCGTCGAACAGGCGCGAGCCCATCGAGCCGCCGAGCAGCGTCGAGTAGATCAGCAGCGCAGCGCGCTGGCGGCGGTCGGAGACCTCCAGCGCGGGCCGGTAGGACATGCGCAGGTGAGACTGGCTGGAATCGCGTTCGTGGACCATTGTCCGTGGAGAGAACGCCCTCGCCGGCTCAGACGCCGCCGGCGCGGGCTGCCGCGGGAAGCGGTCAAACAGCTCCTCTAGCTCGCCGGCGCCACCGCTCCCGGCGGCGCCACCGCCGCCGCCAATGCCGCTGGCCCCACGACCACCACTACTACCGCCGCTACGTCCGCCGCCGCCATCCCCCCCGCCGGAGGCAATAGCAAGCGAATCGAGGTTTCCGACCACGAACGCAGCACCGCGCTCGGGAGACCAGCGCCGGTTGCGGAAGGCGATCACCCCATCCCGCGTGAAGGTCTCGCGCAGGTGCTCGGTGGTGCCGAGCACAGGACGCCCGAGTGGATGGTCTCCGAACGCGGCCTGGTCGATCAGGTGCTCGGCGATCATCGCGGGTTGGTCGTTTGCGCGCGCGATCTCTTGCATCACCACCCCGCGCTCGCGGTCGAGCTCATCGGGGTCGATCCGCGGCCGAGCGGCGAAGTCCGTGAGCAGGTCGGCGGCCTCCAGCGCGCGCTCTGCGCGGGCGGTGATGTGGAAGGCCACGAGGTCGTGGCTCGTGTAAGCGTTCAGCACAGCCCCGATCCGTTCTGCGGCGTAGTTGACATCGCGGTAGGTGGGGTACTTCTCACCACCCTTGAACACGAGGTGCTCCAGGAAATGGGCGATTCCATTCTCCGGCGCTGTCTCGGTGCGAGCGCCCGCGTCGAACGCGACGAGGATCGTGGTGGCGCGCGTCCCCGGGACCGCGATCCGATACAGCGGCAGTCCGTTTGGCAGTATCGCCGGCTCGATCGTGCTCATCGCGTTAGAACGGTAGCGGTCGGCGATGACACTCACCAAAAGCTGCGGAGGGCACTGACTGAGGCCGAGCCGAAAAACGGGGCGGCGTAGCCGCCCCTTAATCCTTGCTTTAGGCTCGATCCACGGTACGGGGGGTTCCGCTTTGGCGAACGTCCTGCAAATCGCGTTGCAAGGGCCTTTGAAAAGTCCCTAATCACAGCCGGGGCGGTTACGCTGCGCCAGCCCATGGCAAGCCAAAGATCACAACAACGCCCCCGCCGCACCATGCCGGTGCCCGCGGCGCGCGCCCCAGTCACCCCTGCCCACCGTTCGGAGCAGAAACGAGGCTCGCTCCCCAATGGCCCGCCGGTGATCGAGTTCCGCAGCGCCTCCAGGCGCTACCCCGGCGGCGTCGGCCTCGACGAGGCCACTTTCTCGATTGACCGCGAGGAGTTCGTATTTCTTGTCGGCGCCACAGGATCCGGGAAATCGACGGTAATGCGCCTGTTGATCAAGGAGCTCGAGCCGACCGAGGGTACGATTCGGGTGTCCGGGCGCGACCTCCAAGGTATCGCTCGCAGCCGCGTCCCTTACTACCGGCGCAACGTCGGGGTGGTGTTCCAGGACTTCAAGCTGCTGGCGAACCGCAACGTGTATGACAACGTCGCCTACGCGCTCCAGGTCACTGGCGGCAAGCGCCGGGAGATTCGCAACAAGGTCCCTGACATCCTGCGCCTGACAGGCCTCTCGACCAAGCTCCACAATTACCCCGATCAGCTCTCCGGGGGCGAGCAGCAGCGCGTCTCGATCGCGCGGGCGTTCGTCAACCACCCGCCGCTGCTGCTGGCCGACGAGCCGACGGGCAACCTCGATCCCGAGACCAGCATCGACATCATGCGGCTGCTCTACCGGATCAATCGCGCCGGGACGACGGTCCTCGTCGCTACCCACGACCAGCCGATGGTCGACAAGATGCGCCGCCGCGTGCTGGAGCTCTCGGCCGGGCGGATCGTCCGCGACGAGGCAACCGGCTTGTACGCGCGCGACGAGACGACAAGGGAATTTGCGCACAGGATGCGCGGCGATGGCACGCGCCCGCCCGGGGTCTAGGCATGCTCGATCGCCACCCTCACGCATCCCAGGCATGAAGCTCGGGTTCTTCCTGCACGAGGCGCTGCGCGCGATGCGCCGCAATGCCGCCCCCACCTTCGCGGCACTCGCGACGGTGCTGGTGACAATGCTCGTGCTCGGCGTCTTCATCCCCCTCGTCCAGGCTGCCCAGGGCGAGGCGAGCAGCGTCCGCAGCCGGGTCTTCGTCGACGCGTACATGAAGTTGAGCGCGACCCCGGCCGACGAGACGCGGGTGCGCAAGGAGCTATTCCAATTGCCCCACGTCAAGTCGGTGCAGTTTGTCTCCAAGGCGACTGCCCTCGCACAGCAGTCCGTGCAGAACTCGCAGGCCTATGCCTTGCTCGGGACCAACCCCCTGCCCGACACCTTTCATGTGATCGCAGACAACCCGGCTAACGTGCTGGCGGTGCGCAGCGCGCTACAGCCGAGCGCACCGAAGGGCGGCGTGCGGATGGTCGACCCCGCGATCCAAAGCGTCTCGGGCTATGAGCACGAGACCAAGAAGATCCTGAAGATCACCAGCGGCGTGACGGTCGCGGCGATCATCGTGACCATTCTCCTGACGCTGGCGTCGATCTTGCTGATCGCCAACACGATCCGCCTCTCGCTCTACGCGCGCCGCCGGGAGGTGGAGGTGATGAAGCTGGTGGGGGCGACCGACTGGTTCATCCGCTGGCCGTTCGTGATCGAGGGCATCGTCGTCGGTGCGGCTGGAGCGGTGCTCGCGACGGCCGTGCTCGGCGTGGCCAAGCTCGCGCTGCTCGATCCCGTGTTCGGCGCCTGGACGCTGGTCTCCGCTTTGCACACGATCCCATTCGCGGCACTGCTCGCGGTGCTGCTGGTTTGCGGCGTGGCCGTGTCGGCGCTCGGCTCCGGGCTGTCGCTGCGGCGCTTCTTGCGGGTTTAGCTGCGGCTCGTACTGGCCCGGAGGCCAGTACGAGCACCGGCACCCGGCATGGACGATCGGTGCTCCGGCTACCCTCCGGGCGTGTCCTCGCGCCCTGCACGCTCACCGCGGATCGCCGCCGGGTTGGTCGCAGGGGTGATCGTGCTTCTGATCGGGGTCTGGCTCGGCGGGCACCCGAGCTGGATTCCGTCGTCGGTGCGCGGAACGTTCGTCGGCGACGGCGAAGGCCAGTTCACCCAGCAGGTGCTAGGAATGATCTCGCGCGACTACTACCGCCCGGTGAACACGCGCCAGCTTCTCAACAAGGGCCTGACGGCCGCCGTGGCGAGCCTCGAGGACCCCTACTCGTACTACTTCAGTCCGGCCGAATACCGCTCGATGCAGAGTCAGAGCAGCTCTCACCTGAGCGGCATCGGCGTCGACGCCGCTCCGGATCCGCGCGGGCTGCGGATCGCCGAGGTGCTCGCGGGCTCTCCCGCGGCGCGCGCGGGACTCCTTGGCGGCGATCTGATCCTCAGCGTCGGCGCGACCTCGCTGGCCAACCGCCCGGCGAGCTTTTCCACCGGACTGATCACGGGGCCCGCCGGGACCCGCGTGACGCTGACGGTGCTCAGCGGAAAGCGCCGGCGGACCGTTGCGGTCACGCGCGCGAGGATCGTACGCGAGGTGGCCAGCGGTCGTGTGGTCACGTTTCACCGGCTGCGGATCGGCTACTTGGAGCTGAGCACCTTCGAAGTGTCGGGAGCGGGCGCCCAGCTTCGCTCTCAGGTCGACAACGTGCTCCACGACGGAGCGCATGCACTGATCCTCGACCTGCGCGCGAACGGGGGTGGGCAGATCAACGAGGCAGTCGATGTCGCCAGCATCTTCATCCCCGACGGGACGGTCGTGTCGACCGACGGACGCAGCCAACCGCGCCAGGTGTACGTCGCCAAGGGCGGCGCGATCTCCACGAGCATTCCGATGGTAGTGCTCGTCGACAGGGGGACGGCATCCGCGGCCGAGATCGTGACCGCGGCGTTGCAGGACCGTCACCGAGCCAAGGTCGTCGGCACGCGGACATATGGCAAGGGCATCTTCCAGGAGGTCGATCCGCTCTCAAACGGCGGCGCTCTCGACATCACCGTCGGGGAGTACTTCACGCCCAGCGGGCGCAACCTCGGTGCGGGCGGGGTCAAGCGGGGACCCGGGATCGCACCCGACGTGTACGCCAGCACCAGTCCGCGCTCGCGCGTGGACAGTGCGCTCGCCGCCGCTGAGCGCACCGTCGCCGCGCAAGCTCGGTGAGCGCCCCGGGAAAGGGAGCGGCTGGGGGGGCAACGGCCGGCGAGCGAGCGCCGGGCTCCGGGCACGTGGCGGTGCTCGAGCGCCGCGGGAAGTTCCTCGTTGCCGAGCCGTTCTTTGCACCGGGACCGCGGCTGGCGGTTGGCCGGGATTCCCGGGCGGGGGCGGGGGACCTCGTGCTCCTGCGCTCCGGGCCCGCGGGGAAGGGGAGCGGCGGCCGGGGAAAGGGGGCCGGGGCCGGCCGGGGAAAGGGGGGCGCCGCACGGGGTGTGGTGGCCCGGGGCCTGGGTCGAGCGGACATCGCGCGCGATGTGATCGAGGCGTTGATGGTCGACCGGGGGCTGAGGCGCTCGTTTGAGCAGGCGGTGCAGGACGAGGCCCGGGCCGCGGCGGACGGCCGGGAGGCGGACGGCTCTCCTGACCTCACGGGCCGGCGCGACCTGCGCTCGTTGCCTACGTTCACGATCGACCCCGCGAGTGCGCGCGATTACGACGACGCGATCTCCGCATCGTCGCTCGATGGCGACTTGTGGCGGGTCTGGGTGCACATCGCGGATGTCTGCGCGTATGTCCTGCCCGGATCGGCGACCGACCGTGAGGCCTTTCGCCGTGCGACGAGCGTCTACGTCCCCGGTGCGGTCGAGCCGATGCTTCCGGCATCATTGTCAAGGCGGGCCTGTTCGTTGCTGCCCGCTCAGGATCGGCTGGCGGTGACCGTAGAACTGCGTATCGCCGGGGATGGGGTCCGCGATGTCGCGTTTTACCGCTCGGTGATCCGATCCGACGAGCGCCTGGACTACGACCGCGTCGACAGGATCTTCGCCGGGACTGAGAGCGCTCACGCACCGTGGGGCGAGTCTCTGGCCGCCGCCCGCGTGGCGGCGGCCTCGCTGGGCGGGCGCCGCGCTTCGCAGGGAGCGCTGACGCTCGAGTCATCGGAGCCCGAGTTCGAGTTCGACGTTGCCGGGAACGTGGTCGGCGCGCAGGCGCTGGCGCAGAGCGAATCCCATCGCTTGATCGAGCACTTGATGATTGCGGCCAACGAGCAGGTGGCGGGACTGCTCGAGTCGCGCAAGGTGCCAACCCTGTTTCGCGTCCACGAGCGACCCGACGCGCCGGCGCTGCAGCGGCTGAACGATCAGCTCCAGTCACTCGACGTGCCCACTCCTGCGCTTCCTCGCCAGATGACCTCTCAGCAGGCGGCGGACCTCGTAGGGGAGGCATCGCAGATGCTCGAGCGCCATCTCGGTGCAACGGCGGGGCGCGGGCGCAGGGCCTTGACGAGCCTCGTGCTGCGTTCGCTCAAGCAGGCGCACTACTCCCCTCGCAACCTGGGGCACGCCGGACTGCAGTCGCCGCGTTACTGTCACTTCACGTCTCCGATCCGCCGCTATCCCGACCTCGTCTGTCATCGGGCGCTGCTGTCCGTGGTCGCCGGTGGGCCTGCGCCGGAGGCTTCCTGGGTGGCGAGCGCCGCGGACTGGGCGTCCGCCCGCGAGCGCGAAGCCGTAGCGATCGAGCGGGATGCCGACGACATCGCCGGCGCGTTCCTGCTTGCCCGCTCGCTGGGAGCGTCCGGTCCGGAGACGGTGTTCGATGGCGAGGTGGTGGGCTTGATACGCGCCGGTGCATTCGTCGCGTTCGGTCCCGATGGCTCGTTTGAGGGGATGCTGCCGGTTCGCCGGTTGCGCGGAGACTGGTGGGAGCTAAACGAGCAGGGCACGATTTTGACCGGAGCGCGAACTGGGGGCGCGATCAGGCTCGGCGACGCACTGGCGGTGCAGGTGGGGGGTATCGACGCGCCGCGGGGTAGGGTGGACCTGCTCCCCGCGATGACTGAGGGCTCCTGAGAGGACCGAAGACTTTCGATGGCTCAACGCTCTGGCAAACGCAAGATGGCTCCCGGCGACATCGCGTCCAACCGCCGAGCTTCGTATCGATACAACCTGCTCGAGCGCTTCGAGTGCGGGATCGTGCTGACCGGAACGGAGGTCAAGTCACTGCGCGAGGGCAAGGCGCAGCTCAAGGACGCTTACGCCACCATCCGCGATGGCGAGGCGTGGCTGATCGGGGTCTACATCCCGCCCTACGGACCAGCGAACCGCGCCAATCACGAGCCCGAGCGCGATCGCAAGCTGCTGCTGCACCGTTCGGAGATCGAGCGGCTCATCGGCAGGACACGCGAACGTGGCTTGACCCTTGTACCGACCCGGATGTACTTTTCCGGGACGCGCTCGAGGGCGAAGGTTGAGGTTGCGCTCGCGAGCGGAAAGAACCTCTACGACAAGCGCGACGCGATCCGTGACCGCGACATGGCCCGCGACGTGCAACGTGAATTGCGCCAGGCGGGGCGGTGATGAGGACGGCAGGACAGGGCTGCGCGCTTGCCGTCCGCCGGACGGGGTAAGGTACGCTGATGACGATCGGTGCTGCTCTTGCCTTGATAGCGGTTGGCGCGATCCTGAAATGGGCCGTCACGCTGCATACGAGCTTTCTCGACCTCCAGACCGCAGGAACCGTCTTGTTCGTGATCGGTTTGGTCGCGTTGCCCCTGTCGCTGCTCTACACCTTCTGGTGGTCGGAGAAAAACGATCGCGACGACTCTCGGGTCATGCGCCCGCCATATCGGTGAGACGCGCCTCAGCGCGCTTGCTGTGAGACGGGCCGTCTCGGTGGGACGCTGAGGCGCTGCTAACCGAATGTGCCCGTGAGGTGGGTGGCCTGCATGCCGACGATGAGCAATGCGATCAGTGACAGGTAGATCGCGGCGACGAGCGCTCGGTGAAGCGGCTTGACGCGGTAGTAGGCCTGCTGCTGCGCACCGCCGTTGCGCCGCAGCTTCCAACGTCGGTAGGTCTCGAGTCCCCCGAACAGGATGACCAGCAGGATGATCGGATTGGGGAACACAAACGCCAGCACCACGATGCCCGCGAAGCCGGCGAACCACATCGATGGCGCCATCGCCGCCATCGCGCGGCCGCCGTCGAGCGGTACCACCGGGATCAGGTTGAACAAGTTGAGCAGAAAGCCTGTGTACGCGAGCGCGCGCCAGATGTCGTTGCCCGTGTTGTGCCACAGCAGGAAGCACGCGGCCGAGCCGATGCTGCCCAGGATCGGGCCCGCCAGTCCGACCCGCGCTTCGGCGAGCGCGTTCTCTCCGAGTGAGCGCGCGCTGATCACCGCCCCGAGGAAGGGGATGAACATGGGTGCACTGGCCTTGATGCCCTCCCGCCGGAGCGCGATCACGTGCCCCATCTCGTGCACGAACAGCAGCGCCACTAAGCCGGCGCCAAACGCCCAGCCCAAGGCCCACCCGTAGACGGCGAGCGAGACGAGTGCGGTGCCCGCGCTCGCCAGCAGCTTCAACTTGGGTAGGAGCAGAAGGATCACCTTGAACTTGGCAAGGAATGCGATCACCGCGGCCAGGACGGGGCCGCCACGCTTGATGAACGACGGCCGACTGGACCGGGACGGCGGCTCGAACGCGGCAGGCTCGAAGTCGGCGCGCGGGAGCGCGCGGGGCGGCGCGAGGTCGCCTGCATCGAGGTGCTCGCGCGGGGGGCGGGGTGGCGCGGGCGGGGGGAGCCATTGGGTGCGGGGTGCCATCGCTCCCTTATTGTCGCAGGCGCAACATCGGTTCTTCGAAGGTTCTTGAAGGTCTTACGTTCTGCTTCGATTCGGTCCTCGTGGCGTCCCGTGCTCCTGAGCATCCGGGACCCGCGGTGAAGGCTCTACAATCGGCCGTGCAGTACTAGACGCAACCCCCGGGGACGACAGGCTTCGACGTGGTCGGCTCGTGGGGGTGGTTGCGAGTCGAGGTCCCGGGAGGCCTCGTAAAACACCCGGGAAAAAAATAAGTGCGGACTCTCACGAGTTCGGTCTCGCCGTTTAGCGACTAGCTAAGCCGCGAGCCTCCCGGTTTCTCGTTCGCCTGCGGCGGGGAGCACCGGGATCAAACAGCAGGCTCGCCCGGTGAGGATCGCTCCAGCCGATCCGGGGACATCCAATGGAGCTGGTACTCGGCAACCCCGCCGGCGAGGCGAGCCGAGGACGAGATCAGAGCGCCGGCTACGCTCGTAGACGCCACCTTTCACGCGACCGCGGACGCGGGTTCAATTCCCGCCGTCTCCAC
>JALYUQ010000163.1 GCA_030853685.1 Actinomycetota bacterium
AACGAGGCGATCGTCCTCGCCGGCGCCCACGGCGGCAGCCCGCGGCTGGTGCCGGTGGCCATCGCCGACGCCGAGCAGCCCGCGTTCATGCCCGACGGCACGACGCTGATCTTCGCCGGCAAGACCGGCCCCGGCGTGCCCTTCGACCTCTACACGGCCAGCATTCAGGGCACCGGGCTCAAGCGGCTGAGCGCAGGCGGGGCGAGCGAGCCGGCGCCGTGCGCCAACGGATCGGTCGTCTACGTGCATCAAGGCGATCTGTATCTGCGCGGAGCGGACGGCCGCACCCACAGGCTGACCCGCCGCGGGGGGAGCCTGCCCGACTGCTCGCGCGACAGTCGCACGATCGCGTTCGTGCGCGGCGGGGCGCTGTACACGATCTATGCCACCGGACGCCGCCCGCGGCGCCTGACTCAGCGCCACCTGGTCAACGGGTCCAGCCAGGTTGTCAACGGCCGCCCCGCGTTCTCGCCGGCGGGCGGGCTGATCGCCGTCACCACCATGACCAGCACGCGCGGGTGCGCATCGTATGACGGCAATGGGGAGATCATCGACCGACTAAAGCTGATCGACCTCCGTGGCCGCGAGCGTCGCAGCTATGGCCTCGTCCGTGAGGACTGCTTGTACGCGACCCAGGGGTTCGACGCGACCGCGTGGCAGCCGCTGCCCGGGTCTTATAAAACGCCACCGCCAGCGGGGCCGCCCAAACGACGGTGAGCTGCGCCTTGATATTCGCGTCGATGCCATCGAACAAACGCAGAGTTCGCTTATGGGGCTGCTTGACCTGCTCTAGCTGGCGGGCGTTGCTTGGGGACCCGATCCCGAGGCGCGAGCGGAACCGAAGTGTGACTGCAAGGGTCGCGTCGTGGGTGTTGCTGGTCGCGTGCTGGGGTGCGGTCAGCGCCGGTCCGGCGGTCGCTGGCTGGTCGGCGGCGACGCCGATCGAAAAGGGCGTCGATCCGATTTTGGTGTTCGGTCCGTCGGGGGACGCAGCGATCGGGTCGAGCGTGATGCACGACGGTGGGAGCACCATCGGCGCGACGTTTCTCGCCCGTCGGGCCCCGCACCGGAAGTTCGGGCGCCCGCAGAGGTTCGGCCCGGTACAGGATCTAAGTGATGCCGGCTCGGTTGCGTTGAAGGCGATCGCATTGCCGAGCGATGGGGCAGCCGCGGCGCTGTTCGGGTCATACTCGCTTGGGCCGATCAAAGCGTTCGTGCAGCCGCGGGGCGCGAGGAGGTTCGGCGCGGCCCAGCAGATCGTCAAGCTCGGCGACGTCAACGGGGACACTTATCAGGCCGACACCACGACGGTCGTGGACACGACGCGCGGCGAGGTGGTCGAGGCCGGCCAGGACAGCAACTCGAACCTCTCGACGGCCACGCTGGCCCGGGGAAGCACACGCTTCGTCGTTGCGCGCTCTACCCCGGCGGGCCTGACGGGTACCGACATAGCGATGCTCGCGACCGACGCCGCTGGCGGCACGTTCTTGACCGGCGACGGCACCAGGGGCTGCACGACCGTCGCCTACCGCCCCCCCCAGGGCCGCTTTCGCACCACCTACCAAACCAGCGACTGCACCGGCAACATTCCAACAAACAACTACGTCCAGGGCATCGTCGCGACCGGCGACGGTTACGCCGCACTACTGACCGTGGAGACCGCCAATGAGTCCTCCCGCACCGGTGGTCCGTTGAAGCTGTTTGTCCAGGTCGGGCGCTTCGGCCGGTTCAGCGCGCCAACCCTCCTGAGCTCGGATGTCCCGCTGCAAACGGGTCCCAACGCGACGGGCTTTATCATAGCGACCGACCGCGATGGTTCGGTCACCGTCGGCTGGTTCGGCTGCTCGGCTGGCAACCGCGACTGTGGTGTCTACGGCGAGCAAGGCAGCGTCTACGGCGGCTTCGCCGGACAGCCGGCGCTGCTCGCAGCCGACACACCGCACGTCCGACTCACGGGCCTGGGCACCGCCAGCGCCGTCGCCGTGCAGCGATGCGCCGCCCATCGGCGCTGCACGATCGGCGTGGCCCTCGCCGACCGCAGTCGGCGGTTCGGACAACTGCAACCGATCACGGCAGATGGCCGATTGCCGTTCACGGCCGTCGGCCGAGGGGCAGACCTGCAGAGCGACTCGCGCGACGACCTGCTGCTGATCTGGACCAACCATCGAGGCATCGTGTACGCGGCGACCAGAAGTACCCGCGCTCACCGCTTCGGCCCGCCGCATCGGTTGTCAGGACCCGGCGTGAACGCAAACACGGTTACCTCCGCTTACGGCCCCCGCGGAGAAGCGATCGTCGCCTGGAGCCTGCACTCCGGCAAGACGATGGCCGCCGTATACGACCAAACCCCCTCCCGTCCGCGTGGACCTCGCTGAGGCTGACGCCCAGGCTTCTTGAGTGAGCGAGTTCGCGCTGCTCTGGCGCCTTGATGAGTCACGTTTTGGTGCATTAACGTGACTCTATGAGGGGGTCCGGATGGACCTCGTCGGAAGATCCCCCTGGCCCCCGGGGCAAATGATTCGGGGGGAGCTGCTTGACAAGAGGACGCGACGGGTCCCCCGAAACGGGGGGTCCCACGGAGTCAGTTGAGGTAGAGGTCAGACCGCGGGATCAGACGATGTGAGAATCCCGTCACCGGGTCGACGAGCCTTTGTCCTCGGTAGGGCGCCTTGAGGTGCACCGGCACAACGAAGAAGCTCCCTCGCACAGCGTTGGCCGGGCAGGAGGCGAACGGCTGGGCTTCAGGATCGGGCTCCAGCAGCTCGATTCGGATCACACGAGATGTCTGCTTGACGACGCGGGTGGTGTAGTGGTAGCAGACATCTAGGGTGCGGAGGAGCAGCGTTCTCGAGTCTCTCCCGCGAGCTATCGGGCCCCACGGCGTCCGTACGAGCTTTGGATGGTGTCCGGGCGGATGGGTAGAGCCGCTGGCGCTCGCGCAGCCTGCCACCAGAAGCAGGCTGCACCCGAGAACTATCGCGAGGAGTCGGCTGTTCTTGCTCATCTCGTTGCCTTTGGGATGGCGCCGGTGGTCATGGGTCAGTGGCCGGGCACGATCCAGCGCCCGGTGTGGTGGATGTCGGACATGTTCCTGGCCTTGCTGCTGTCCCCGAGGCCGTCGGTGACCAGGCCGAGCAGTGTCGGGCCGTTGCCGGTCGGGGCGCCGCTGTCCCCGTTGAGGGGATCCGCCCCGTGGTCGTATTTGACGTGGATCATGTCCGTGACGTAATAGTCGAGGCCAAGGAGTTTGTCGACTAGGTGCTGCTTGGGAACGTGTGCATTGTCGACCTTGCCGCAGATGATGTGACCGAAGTGCAGGTACTCGCTGACGCCGTCTTCGCAGACCATGGGGCTGCCGGTGAAGTAGTGGTTTCGACTTGGGGACGCGTCGGCCTGGCGGCGAGCCGATCAGCGGCGGCAGTCTGCTCGTGATGTCGACCTCGACGACGACGCTCGCGTTCAGCGCGAAATCGGCGGCAGCGTCCACGCCACCAGCTGCGTGTCGCTGGCCGTAACGTTGCTGGGCAACGACATGTCTTGACGGCTCGGCATCGCGAACAAGGTCACGCGATGGCTACCGGCCGGCAGCGTTCGTATAGTGCCGTCACAGACGATCGGGAGTTGCTCGCGGGCCTTCAGCGTCACCACGGTGGAGCATGCGTTCCGGTCGACAACGACGGATACCTGTGCTGTCTCTTTCGCGGCTGTCTTGTTGGTGAGCAGCGTGGTGGCGAGGACTTCGACGGGTCCCTTCCGGTCGAGCGACAGCCGGGCGTGTGCAACGATCTGTAGGGCTAGGGAGGGTACCGGTCCGCACTTGGGGGCGGGTCCCTGGATGCAGTGGACTACGGTCATCCCGATGTACTTCGCGCGATTGTGCGAGGCGGCGGCGGAGGCGTATGGGAACGCCAGCTGAGGCGGTCCGACGCTGCCCGGGGCGAAGACGACAGTCGCTGCCGCCCCACCTCCGCCAAGCGCCAGGAACAGCGCGAGCGTGGAAACGATGTTTGCGTAGCTCAAGCGGCCGATCAGGTGGCGACGCGCGCCGCGCGACGGGGGCGAGCCTGCCGCTCGTCCCCGCACCAACCGGGTGGGACCGATCTTCCTCATTTCGCCTTCGCTTTCGCGTCGCATCCGCCATGACCGCCAAAGTGGAACCCGCCGACCGCCGGCATAAACCCACCGGCGACGTATCGGCTGCCCCCAGGACCTCCCTCAAAGTCAGAGCGATAGTCGGTCGGGTTCAGGAACGAGCCCGGCAGGCCGGTTGACAGCTTCGGCACCTTGTTGAACAAACTTGGCCTGGATCACCGCCGCAGAGTCTCCTCAATACTGGGCGTACTCCGCTGATCGCGTGGCGACGATCGGCGACACGTCGATGCGGTTTGCGTGTTCGCCAGCATCGCCGGGATACGGCTGGCAGTGGACGAAGACGTTCGCCCCCCCGGGGCCGACCGTCACCGATCGCCCACCCCGCGCCAGCGTCACGTGGATCGTCGTGGGCGAGACCTCCTTCCCAACGTCGCAGCGGAACTTCGCGGCGAGGAAGTAGGCATGGGCGCCTGGAGCCAGCACGACGGGCCGAGGTCGGCGAGCCGAGACGTAGCCGCCGCCGTCGAGGATCCGGAACGCGAGCCGGTGCCGTCCGCTATAGAAGGCAAGCTTCGGGTAGCCGAGCAGCCGGCACGCGTCCGCGGAGCGGTTGGTGAGCTCAAACTCCCGACCTTGCTCGCCGGTCTGCGACCCGATCCTATTGGTGACCAGCCTCAGCCCGGCTGGCGTGCACGTCGCAAGGCTCGCGTTCTGCTGCGATCCCGTCCCAGCAACCTGCACGGACGACGCCGCCCGCGCGGCGCCTTGAGTGAAATGCAGCCCGGCGAACGAGCAGCCCACGACTAGCAAGCCGGCGATCAGCCGGCGTCCGCTGCCTCTGCCCGGAGGCCTCATGCGCCCGGCGTGCTGACTCGCCTCCGGCATCAGCGGGAATTCTCGACCTGGCTGACGGCGATCCCACCGCAGATCAGGAGCCTCACCCGGATCGAGAGCGTCGAGTAATCGTCGGGCGGCGTGAAGTGAGCATGGTAGGCGGTGAAACAGCGCCTTGAGCCGGAGAAGGCGGCCGTGATGGTCATGAAGCTCGCGCGCCCGCCACGCCGCAGCCGCACCTCTAGGGGCCGGCGGCCGTTGAAGGATCCTCGTCCCACCTTGACGTGCAGTTCCCGGCCCCCACGGTCGTAGAGGGCCACGCCCGGATAGCCGAGCAGGTGGCATTCGTGGCGCGAGACGTTGATGAACTGGAACGTGCTGATCAACATCGCCGTGGCGCCCTCTCCGCCCGCAAAGTGGATGCCCAGGTCAGTAGGAACGCACTTCGGGTCGCGCGAGGCCGAGGACGACCCGCTGGACGCAGTGCGCACCTTCTCCGTGACCGTCTTTACCGTGGACTGCGTCGCCGTCGGCGAGTTGGTAACCGTGCCCGAGCTTCTCGCGCCCTGCGAACCGGCACTTGAACCACACGCCGACAACACGACCGACATCAGCACGACCAGGCCAATCAGCCGTCGGCAGCCCGAAGCTCGCCCGGCGTGGACGATCATCCCGCTCCCTGGGCCCTCTTCAGACCTGGCGTGCCCGACGCTCTCCACAACCAAAGCTCCTACCCGCAGACATGACAACCAATCACAAGTCGGACTCCCAGCCTTGAAATCAGCGATTCTGCGGACATCCTCTCAGGCATACGGCAGGGGAGCGCGATCCACACGCGCCTGCCAGCACTTCGTCACGGGCAACCGCCAGCGCCAACCGAACAGACGGGACAGTCGCCGGTCCTCCACCTCCGAGGTCACGTTTTGGCGCATTAACGTGACTCTATGACCGCCTCTGAGCGGGGTCTGAACGCAAACGTGACTGGAGCGGGAGTGAGGGCCCCCCTGACCGCGGCGGCGCCTGCTGCATATCCCCGGGCTGCGCGGGCTGGGCGCCGCTCTGGGTGAGCCGGGCCGGCTCTGGGCGGCCCTACTGGCCTTCGGTGCTGAGAAATGGGGTCTCCTGAGTAACGGCGTCAAAACGGCGGCCGATGCATCCTCTAATGCGCGTTAGAGGCGCTGCGTTGCGATTTCTGACGCGGCTAGGCTCCGGCCAGGCAAAGTCGGCACGAGCCGAGAGCGCCGCTCCTGGCCGATAGCGGCAGTGTTGAGCATGAGCAGCGACGACGCTCGAGGCTGCCCCGGTCCTGATCGGAAGCTGCGGGCCTGCTATGACTGAGAGAAGGTCTCCCATCCGCCCCTGGGCAAGATGCTCCGCCGGGCGCTCTCAAAGCGGGGCTCTGAGCAATGTGGCTGGCGCTACTTTGGGCTGGTGACACGGACCCGCGTACTGGGCCTTCACCTGCGCTGACCGGTGCGCCAGCCGTGCCCTTGGCTTAGACCGGGGAGTTGTTTGCCACCTCGGCCTCGAGCAGGAAGCCGCCGGTGATGGCCGCCGGTCGCAGACCGTTGGCGCCCGGGTAGGCGATCGTGAACCTCCACCGATCACCGGGCTCGTGGCCGCGCCCGGGCAGGCGCACGCGCAGCCGCCAGCGGCCGTTGCTGATGCGCGGGTGCGTGATGATCAGCACGCTCCGGTGACCGAGCTTGGCGCGCAGCGTGATCGTGAGCTGCTGCCCGTCGGCGCGCCGGTCGATCGTGCCCGCGATGCTCAGCAGCGCGAGCGTGCAGCTACTGTCCTCGAGGTCTGAAGCGTGCGCGCGCGTGGGGCTCGTGACCTCGCTGCCGTTGACGCTCGACGCGTGCGCGCGGCGGTAGCTCTCGACCTTGCAGCCCAGGCGCGCCGGGGAGAGATGGAAGCGACGCAGGTGCAGCCGCGCGCTTCCGTCGGCGACCACGGGCCCGAGCTTCGCCACGAATGGGTTCTCGATCCCGGGCAGCTTGGGCTGCAGCGGATTGTGGGTGGGGAAGTCCGGCGAGCTGGTGTTGCCGGTGACGTAGGCATCCCCGGCTGTGTCGAGTGCGATCCCCTGCCCGGAATCGTCGTCGCTGCCGCCGAGGTAGGTGGAGTACAGCAGCGCCGAGCCGGCCGGGTTGAGCTTCGCCACAAACGCGGTCCCGCCGTTCACGCCGCCCCCGGCGGCGCCGTTCTTGGGCTGCAGCGGATCATGGGTGGGAAAGTCCAACGAAAAAGTAAAGCCGGTGACGTAGGCATCCCCGGCCGTGTCGACCGCGATCCCCTGGCCGGAATCGTCGCCGCGGCCGCCGAGGTAGGTGGAGTAGAGCAGCGCCGAGCCGGCCGGGTTGAGCTTCGCCACAAACGCGGTCCCGCCGTTCACGCCGCCCCCGGCGCCGCCGTTCTTGGGCTGCAGCGGATCATGGGTGGGAAAGTCCAACGAAAAAGTGAAGCCGGTGACATAGGCATCCCCGGCTGAGTCGACCGCGATCCCCTGCCCGACGTCCCCGCCGCCGCTGCCACCGAGGTAGGTGGAGTAGAGCAGCGCCGAGCCGGCCGGGTTGAGCTTCGCCACAAACGCGTTGCCGGCGCCGCTGGTGCCGTTGGCGCCGGCGAATTTGGGCTGCAGCGGATCATGGGTGGGGAAGTCCGACGAAGTGGTATTGCCGGTGACGTACGCGTCGCCGGCCGTGTCGACCGCGATCCCCACCCCGGCGTCCCCGCCGCTGCCACCGAGGTAGGTGGAGTAGAGCAGCGCCGAGCCGGCCGGATTGAGCTTCGCCACGAACGCGTCGGCGAAGGGGGGGTAGCCCCTGCCGCCGAGTTTGCGCTGCAGCGGATCGTGAGTCGGGAAATCCGACGAGATGGTGAAGCCGGTGACGTACGCGTCGCCAGATGAGTCGACCGCGATCCCGGCGCCGTCGCCTTCGACGCTGCCGCCGAGGTAGGTGGAGTAGGCAAGCGTCACCGTCGGGTCGAGCACCAGCGCCCGGTGGTGGTCATACGCGCCGAGCCTGATCGTTACCCGCCCGCCAG
>JALYUQ010000188.1 GCA_030853685.1 Actinomycetota bacterium
CCCGGCATATCACCCCACCGCTTGCCGGTCGGCAGGCCGAGCACCGTGCCGTAGAAGTGGGTCGAGGCGTCAAAGTCCTGGGCCGGGACAGCCACGAAATCGACGCCGGTGATGCGGTACGCGGGAGTATCGGTCATGGATGGCTCCGGAGACTGGGGGTCAAGGAAGAGTATGCCGATGAGATGACGTCCGGGTGCGCGCGACCATCGGGTGCCGGCGGCGCGGGCGCGCTCCCGGGGTGCCTGCCGGCCGGGCAGTCAGGGTTGAGCAGCCCGAGGCCGTCGCCCCGACGAGCGAGAAGCGAACGCCAAGCCCTCGCTCGTTTGGTGTCTCCGTAGTGGATCGGCGGATCCTCTTGCGGCGCCTAGCCGGTTCCGTAGCGGGCGACATATCTACGCTGCCATGGTGTCTCAACTGCGCGTTGGTCGTAGCGTTGCCGGACGTAGGCCACGGCCTCAGTGGGGGGCACGCCGTCGAGGATGGCGAGACAGGCGAGCGCCGTGCCGGTCCTTCCGCGACCTCCCCCACAAGCGATCTCGACCCGCTGCTCGCCGCTGCGTTGCCAGGCCTCGGTGAAGGCATGGCGAGCGTCGGCGCGGCTCAACGGCAAGCGGAAGTCGGGCCAGCGCAGCCAGCGTGAGGGCCACGGCATCGGCTCCGGTTCGCGGCCCAGCAGGTAGAGCCCGAAGTCCGGTGATGCTCCTTGGGGGAGCGACCGGCCTAATGCGCGCCCTCGGACACGACGCCCGCTGGGCAGTACCAGGACTCCCTCAGCCCCTGGGTTCCAGCCATCGCCCACGGGCACACCGTAATGGGCCCCGGCGGTTTACCCGCAGAACGAACCTTGGCTTTCGGGGGCGGTGGTGCGGATAAGGGACCTGCTTGCTCGCGTATCGGCTCGGTCCAGCACGTCTGGGTGTTGACGTTTTCGTCGCCGGGGATGCGCGTCGCTGGCCCGGGCAGCGGACGCGCCCGGCGGCGTCAGGAAGAGCGCAGCAGCTGCGGGAGGATCTCCTCCCGCAGCTCGAGACGCGTCACCTGGCGCCCGAGCACGAGCGCACGGAAGCTGATCAGCGCCGGGCCGAGCTCAGCCCGCGTCTCCAGGTCTGCGACGTCGCCAACGGCCGCGCGCAGCCGCTCGCGCAAGCGCTCGAGCTGCGGCGCCAGTTTCGCCGCGCGCAGCGCCTCGGCGAGCTCCCGGTCAGGCCCAACGAGCAGGCTCGACATAACGCCGGCCTGCGGACCGGCGATCGAGATGGCGATCTCGTCGAGCAGCGTGAGCACGTCCTCGGCACGGGTCGCCCGTGGCGTCGGCGGCAAGCGAGGCCAGCGCCGTGAGCACGAGCGCGCGCTTGGTCGGCCAGCGCCGGTAGAGCGCGCCGAGCCCGGCGCGCGCGCTCGGCGATCACGCGTAAATCGTCATAGCCGCTCTCCGTGAGCAGCTGGAGCTTCGCGGCGCCGGATGGTCTGCACGCTCACGACGAGTGCGCCGCAGCACCTTGTCCCAGGCGATGCCACGCTTGTCAGCCGGGACAGCCACAGCCCCGGCAAGCTCGAGAAAGTCCGACGTCTCTGCCAGCAGCGCCCTCGAGCACTCGACCCGAACTGTCAGATCGTCTCCTTGGTGGCACTCGAGCGCCTCGCGCACGCGCTGGGGAATCGTCGCTGGGCATTTCGAGGTCATCTCTGCTCGCACGTCCATTTGATCTCCATACTCGTGATCGAGAGTAGGGCTAGCCGCGAGAGCTGGGCGTGACAGGCTCAATCCGCGTCGAGGATCCCGATCCCGAGCGCGCTCGCCCAGATGTCGGCCATCCCAACGATGTCGGCCCACTCCATCGCCGCCCCGCGAAGGCCTTGGACGCCCTCCAGGCCGCTGAGCTCACAGCGCCGGAGCTCGCAGCGCTGCATTCGAGCGCCGCGGAAGTCCGCGCCCGTCAGGTCACAGCGGTGAAAGCGCACGGACTCCAGTCGAGCCTCGAGGAAGTCGGTCTGGGCCAGCAGGCAGTCCTCGAAGGTGACCCGCGCCAGGCGCGAGGAGCCAAAGGAGGCCAGGTCGA
>JALYUQ010000198.1 GCA_030853685.1 Actinomycetota bacterium
CCCCATGCCCCCGAGCGCTGTCTCGATCATCGGCCTCCCATGACCGTCGCGCGACGCGCCTCGCTCACCGGCACCGCATGAGCCGCGAGCGGTCCATCTCGATCATCGGCCTGGGCCGGGTGGGGCTGCCGCTGGCGCTGTGCTTCGCAGACCGCGGCGCAAGAGTGCTCGGCGTGGATCACGATCCTCAGGTGCTGAAGTCGATCAGAGCGGGACGGATGCCATTTGCCGAAGCCGGCACCCAGGAGCTGCTCGATCGCGTCCGGAGCAGCGGGCGCCTAGAGCTGACCGAGCTGGCTACCGACGCAGCCCAGGCGCAGGACATCGTGATCACGATCGGCACACCGTCCTTCTCCCACATCGAGAGCGATTTGCGCCAGGTGCGAGCAGCGCTGGATGACCTGCTGCCGCTGCTGAGCACCGGCCACGCGCTGATCCTGCGATCGACGATCGCGCCGGGAACGACGGAGTTCGTCGCCGGCTACGTGGAGAAGCAGCGTGGACTGCGCGTTGGCGAGGACGTCTTCGTGGCGCATGCCCCGGAGCGCATCGCCGCCGGGCGATTCCTGAAGGAGATCGGCACGCTCCCGTGCATCGTCGGCGGGGTGAGCGACGCCTGTACCGAGCGCGCCGCGGGGGTGTTCGAGCTGCTGGGCGCCCCGATCGTCAAGACCACGCCCGTGCAGGCCGAGCTGGCGAAGATCTGGACGAACATCTTGCGCTACGCCACGTTCGCACTGCCCAACCTGCTGATGATGGACTGCGAGAGCTACGGCGCGAACGTGTTCGAGGTGATCGAGCTGATCAACCACGATTATCCGCGCGGCGGGATCGCGATGCCCGGAATGACCGCCGGCACCTGCCTGCGCAAGGACTTTGCGTTCTCCGAGGAGCGCTCGAACGCTCCGGGAATGCTGCTCGCCGTCTCACGCATCAACGAGTCGGTTCCATTGTTCCTCGTCGAGGGCGTCAAGCGCCGGATCGGAAGCCTCGCCTCGCGCAAGGTCGCGGTCCTCGGCTTGACCTTCAAGCGCGACACCGACGACGAGCGCGACTCGCTCTCCGAAAAGCTGATCCGGCTGCTGGAGCGCGAGCTCGCCGACGTCGCAGTCAGCGACCCCCACGCGCTGACCCCCACGCAGCCGCTGGTCCAGGCGGTTCAAGATGCCGACGTGGTGATCATCGCCACGAACCACTCTGAGTTCGCGCGCCCCGAGGCGGTTGGGGAGATCCTCGCCCGGGTCGCCGAGGATTGCCTGCTGGTGGACGCCTGGAACGCGCTCGGCACCGGTCAGGTGTTCAGCTACGCCCCCGAGGCCGCGGTGCTCGTCGGCATCGCCATCGAGCTCGGAGCGGCGTCAGACGGTGGGGCGGCGGCGCGCGGCAGTGGGCCGCCGGCGCGAGATGCCCGCCCGGCGGCGCGAGATGCGCGGCCCTAGATGTCGCGCGTGCTCGTGACAGGCGGCGCCGGGATGATCGGATCTGCTGTCGTCAAGCGCTTGCTGGACGATCCCGCTTGGGAGGTGCGCGTCGGCGACCATCGCCCGCCACCGCAATGGATGCGCGAGCGCTGCGAGATCCACGCCGGCGATCTGCGCGAGGCCGCATCTGCACGAGCGGCACTGGAAGGCTGCTCGCACGCGATTCATTTGGCGGCGATCGTCGGCGGGATCGCCAACTTCCACAAGCTCCCGTACACCCTGACGGAGGTCAACAACGCGCTTACCGGCGCGGTCGTCAGGGCGGCGATCGAGCAGCGCGTGGAGCGCCTGGTCTACGTTTCCTCTTCGATGGTGTTCGAGCGAGCGACCGAGTTCCCCACTACCGAAGCGCACCTGCCCGATTGCCCTGCACCGCGCTCTGCATATGGATTCTCCAAGCTGGGCGGCGAGGTCTACACCCGCGCCGCCCACGACCAGCACGGCTTGCGCTACACGATCTGCCGGCCCTTCAACGCCTACGGGCCGGGCGAGCTGCCTGATCGCGCCGAGCCCGGAATCGCCCACGCCGTCCCCGATCTGATCGCCAAGGCGCTCGCCGGCCAGAGCCCGCTCGAGATCTTCGGCTCCGGGGAGCAGACTCGCACGCTCACCCATGTCGACGACATCGCGGACGGGATCGTCACCGCGATGGCCTGCACGGCGGGTGAGAACGAGGACTTCAACATCTCCGCCTCAAAGGAATTGAGCGTCGCCGAGATCGCCCGCGTCATCTGGCAAGCGTGTTGCCAGGACCCCTCCCGCCTGCGCTTCCGGCACGTTTCGAGCTTCGAGGTCGACGTGCAGCGGCGCTGGCCGTCGGTGGAGAAGGCCCGCCAGATGCTCGGCTGGGAGGCGCGGGTCGACCTGCGGGATGGCATCGGGCAGACGGTGGAGTGGCTGCGCGAGCAGGCGCCGGGCGCGGGAAGGGCGGCGCAGGCGCCAGCGTGAGCACCCGTGCGCTGATCACCGGCATCACGGGCCAGGACGGGTCATACCTGGCCGACTTCCTGCTCGAGCAGGGCTACGAGGTCCACGGCATGGTGCGCCGGTCCTCGACCGAGAAGTTCGAGCGCATCGAGCGCATCCGCGATCGGCTGGTGCTCCACCAAGGTGACCTGCTCGACCAGCGCTCGCTCGTCGACACCCTCCGAGCCGCGCGCCCGGCGGAGATCTACAACCTCGCCGCGATGTCCTACGTCGCGGCGTCGTGGGCGCAGCCGACGCTGACAGCCGAGTTCTCAGGCGTCGGCGTAACGCGCCTGCTCGAGGCGATGCGCGATGTCTGCCCCGGCGCGCGCTTTTACCAGGCGTCCTCGAGCGAGATGTTCGGCAAGGTGCTCGAGGTCCCACAGACCGAGCGCACGCCCTTCTACCCGCGCTCGCCGTATGGGGTGGCCAAGGCGTACGGACACTTCATCACCGTCAACTACCGAGAGTCCTATGACCTCCACGCAACCAGCGGGATCCTGTTCAACCACGAGAGCCCCCGCCGGGGCCTGGAGTTCGTGACCCGCAAGATCACCTGGCACGCCGCGGCGATCCGCCTGGGGCTGCAGACGGAGCTCCATCTCGGCAACCTAGACGCCGAGCGCGACTGGGGCTTCGCGGGAGACTACGTCCGCTCGATGTGGCTGATGCTCCAGCAGGACCAGCCCGAGGACTACGTCGTCGCGACCGGCTCCGCGCACTCGGTTCGCGACTGCCTCGAGGTTGCGTTCGACCACGCCGGCTTGAAGACCGAGGACCACGTCGTGAGCGACCCCACGTTGCTGCGCCCCGCCGAGGTGGAGCACTTGATCGGCGACGCGAGCAAGGCCAAGCGAATCCTCGGCTGGGAGCCCAAGGTTGGGTTCGAGGAGCTCATTCGGATGATGGTCGATGCGGACCTAGAGCTCCTGAAGCGTGAGCGTGGGAGCGCCGGTGTCCGTGGCGCGGGCGTCCGCAGCCCAGGCGCGCCCGAGCGCTGAGGCGCCGGAGATTGCCGCTCACGCCTGGCCTGCGCTCGCTATCCCTGCTCGCCAGCAGGAGGCCGCGTAACTCATCCGATCCGGCTCGGGCCGCTAGCCTCGCTGGACCATGACCCAGCACGAGCTCGCCGGCGCCCAACACGCATCTGACAGCCTGCTCCCGGGTCCGTTTGCGGTCGGGGCCTACGCGGCAGCGCTCAGGCTTCGCCTGCGCCGGCTCGCGCGGGTCCAGATCGTGGGCGAGGTTTGGGGCTTCAAGGTCTCTCGAGCCCGGGTCTACTTCGAGCTGCGCGACGCCAGGGGGGCGCTGGCGTGCTCGATGTGGCGCGATGATTTCGAGCGGCTCGGCGTCGAGCTCGCCGACGGGGCGCGAATCGTCGCCGGCGGCGGCTGTGACTACTACCCGGGGAGCTCGGCGTCCTCGCCGTCTTTCACGTTCGCGGTCTCCGAGCTGCGCGTCGAGGGCGAGGGCGATCTGCTCATCGCGCTGCAGCGACTTCGTCGCGTGCTCGATGCCGATGGCCTGTTCGAGCCCCAGAAGCGCTTGGCGCGCCCGCTGCTCCCGCGCACGATCGGCGTCGTCACCGGCGAGCGTGGAAAAGCACGGGACGACGTGCTCGCGGGGCTGCACCGCCGCGGCTGGGGCGGGCGCCTGGTGTGGGCCTTCGTCCCGGTCCAGGATCGCCACGCGGCGCCCAGGATCGCGGGAGCGCTGCGCGAGCTTGCCGCCCTGGCCGAGGTCGAGGTGGTGATCGTGGCACGGGGAGGCGGTTCGCTGGCCGACCTGTTCGCCTTCTGCGACGAGGCGCTGTGCCGGACCGTCGCGCTGCTCCGCGTACCGGTGATCTCGTCGGTGGGCCATCACACCGATCGGACGCTGATCGACGACGTGGCCGCGGTCTGCTGCTCCACCCCCACGCACGCCGCGGAGGCTGCCGTCCCGATCGATTGCCGCGACGCGCGCGCCGGGGCTGCGCGCGCCGCCCGAGAGCTCCGGCACCACGGTGCCCGCGCGGTGCTGGGCCGCGCTCAGACGCTCGGCGCGCTCTCACGTGCTCCCACCGAGCACGTCGCCAAGCAGCGCCACCGTCTTCATCAGACGCTGCGCGAGTTGCGCGCGAGCGCCCGGCGCGGTGGCGAGGAGGGACGGTCGCTGGCCGCCGTCCACCTGCTCGTGCTAAGCCGCAGCGCAGCACGAGCACAGACCTCGCAAGCCATCAAGTGCAGGCGAGAGCTCGACGGGCTCAGGCTCGCACTGGGTGCCCACGATCCGCGGCGAACGCTGGCCCGCGGCTACGCGCTGGTGGAGGACCGGGCGGGGGCTCCACTGGCCCGCGCC
>JALYUQ010000203.1 GCA_030853685.1 Actinomycetota bacterium
CGCGGCGCTGCGCCGCCGCACGAAAGCACTCGGGGCGGCCTGACTGACCAGAACTCGAAGAACTCTGCGGCAACACGTGCTTTTGGCGGCAGAATCACCGCATCGGCCGCGACGGCAACGCCCGTTGGGACCCGGTGCACCGCGAGACGCGAACGCTCCGTCGCAGGACCGACGGATCATTCGTTCGAGGATCGTCCTCCCGGACACCCGCCAGGCGCGCCGTCGAGCACCTCCTCTGTCAGCGGGAGGCCCGGTGGCCGCTGGCCAGGGTTCGCCTTGACGGACCCCAAGAGCGGCAAGAGGAGTGCGGCACGACGATCGGGCGACGCAACGAGCCTGATGTCAGGATGGACGCGTTGGTTGTGGCCCACTACCCCACTGCAGCGCTGCTGATGTCATTCGATCCGAGCGCTGACCGTCAAGGCGACGTGATCCACCGGCACTGCTGAATCATCGCAAGATCAGATGCGCAGATCGCAGCAACAGCCGCTGCAGGGCCCAGGCTCGCCTCCCCGGCGGCGACCAAGTCCGAAGCCGTCGATGGCCGCTCCTCGGAGCGAGAATCGGGAACGAGACGTCAGCCCGTGAGCGGCGCGAAGAGGTCGATGACGTTGCCATCGGGATCCTTTGCCTGCGCGTACCGCTGCCCCCAGAATGTGTCCCAAGGCTCCTTGCGGCTTTCAGCGCCAGAGTCGACAAGTTCCCGATAGACGCGATCGACGTCATCCGGCGATTCGCAGAGGAAAGCAATCGCCGTCCTGTGCCCGCCTGAGGGCGGCGACCATTCCGGATCGAACGACCGGATTGACTCCTCGCAGTCCAGTGTGAAGCGGAGCCCGCCCGGGAGCGGCGTCTCGACGTGTCCGTGCCCCTCGGGATCCGGATTCTCGGGGAACTGCAGCCCGAGCCGTTCATAGAAGGCAATCGCCTTGTCCATGTCGGACACGATCACTCCGATGACGTTCAGACGCGGCATCCGGTAATCATCTCACCACCCGCACGGCAGGCAACGGGTCAACGGCCGCTTTCCGGCGGGCCGGATCGCCATGACGACCACATCCCGCAGGCGGAAATCCTTAGGTTATAGCGGTGGTCGCAACACTGTCCTGAGGGACCGGGTGTGCTGGGAGGTAGTCGCCGCGGGGCTCGGTCTACCGTCGCGCCAGCTGTTCGACGCTCCACGCGTATCGCAGCTTGACCGGCGAGCCGTTGAGACGGCTCACAACCCCGCCTGGCAACCCGATAGGGGCTTGATCCACGCATTCCCCGCCGCGGGCCTCATAGAAGGCCTGAGCAGCGACGTTCTGCTCTTGCACCCACAGGTACAGACCTGTTCGCCGCTCGATCACGGCCGAAGCGGTCAAAGCCAGCAACTGCGAGCCGATGCCCCCACGCTGGTGCCCGGCGGCGACATGAAGGTTGTCGAGCAGCGCTCCCCAGGTTGCGTCCTCCTCAAACGCGGTGTGCGCAAAGCCGATCAGGCCTTCACCGTCCTCGACGAGGATCGTGTAAGTCAGCGGATCGGGCTCCTGCAGCCGGTCGGCCCAAACGGCGAGGCGATCGGAGATCACGTCGCCGTCAAGGAAGGCGTCGGAATACGCGCCGCGGTAGTGTCGGCGCCAGCTGTCGGCGTGAAGCGCGGCGATGGCCTCAGCGTCCGAGGCGTTGGCAAGGCGTAGCTGCAGATCCTCGCGGGATCTCACCGCAGTCCTCCTTCATCGATCCTGGCGTTGGCTCCGCGCAAAGCGGGATGTCGAAGCGTCATCGGGCCAGGTCCCTCGGGTCACTCTGGATGAATCGAGTCGGAAAGTCACGGCGTGGGCCGGCGCCATCTGTACCACGTGTGCTGAAAGACCGCGCGCCGGCCCAGTCTTCCCCGACTCGATCCTCGTGATCGCCGACCGCAGGAGGTTCCGCTCCGGGACAGGCCCGAGGCTGATCCCGTGGAAGTCGTCGGCCGCGGCCTTTCATCGCCGTGGTCCGCGTGCGACGCCGGCGATGACTGCGCTTACAGCGTTGCGGACGGCTCCGACCTCGGGCCCGGTGCCTTCCCGGCTGGCGAAGAGGAGATGTCCGGTCCCGATCAGCGTGGGCGCGAGCGTGTCGATGTCGGCATCGGCCGCGATGCGGCCGAGGTCGCGCTCGATGGTGAGGTAGGCGGCGATCATCGCCGTAGCCTCGGTCAGGACCGGAACGCCGGTCGGCGTGGTCTGGCGCAGTCGGACGAGCAGGTCATGCCGGGATGTGACCAGGCCGACGATCGCGACCGCGACTGACTCGAACAGAGCCATCAGCCCGGCGGTGAGGTTGCCGGCGACGGTGCCGGTCCCGGCGAAATCGCGCAGAGCGGCGGCCTGGTCGTCGATCCGGGCGATGCGGTCGAGCACGAGCTCGGCGAGGAGCGTGTCGAAGTCGACGAAGTGCCGGTGCAGGACGCCCTTCGCGCAGCCCGCCTCCGTGGTGACCGCCCGGCTGGTAAGCGCGCTGGCACCGTCGCGGAGCAGGACGCGCTCGGCGGCGTCAAACAGCTGGTCGCGCGCGTCGCGAATGGCTATCCCAGTCGGCATCGTGGACTTCCTCCTTTCCTCGCTCGGCCGTTTCGGTTGACGAGTGGGCACATGCCCATTTATAGTGGGCAGATGCCCACTATACCGTCACGGTCAGCCCGTCTTTCCGACTAAGAGCCTCATCAAGCCCGACAGATAGCGCAGTCGTTCGGCTCAGACCCCGAACGCTACGACCGAGCCCGTCCCCGCTATCCCCAAGCCATGGTGCAGCGGATCCTCGCCGCCAGCCCGGGGGCCGATGTCCTTGACGTCGGCTGCGGCACCGGCATCGCCGCGCGGCAGTTCCGAGCCGCCGGCGGCAAGGTCCTCGGCGTCGACGTCGACAAGCGAATGGCCGACTTCGCCCGCCGCAGCGGGATCGAGGTCGAGGTGGCGAAGTTCGAAGCCTGGGACGCCGCCGACCGAACGTTCGACACGGTGATCTCCGGACAGACGTGGCACTGGATCGACCCAGTCGCAGGAGCAGCCAAGGCGGCCGAGGTCCTGCGAGCCGGTGCCCGACTGGCAGCGTTCCGGAACGACGGCCAACCCGCGCCCGACGTGGCGGAAGCCTTCGCCACGGTCTATCGCCGGGTGATGCCCGACTTGCCGTTCAACCCCTGGGCGAGGCCAGTCCCGGAACCCATCTCCGCGTTGGTCACCAAGGCCGCCGACGGCATCCGAGAGGCCGGCGCGTTCAGCGACCCGGAGCAGTGGCGATTCGAGTGGGAGTGCTCCTATACCCGCGACGACTGGCTGGACCAGGTACCCACCACAGGCGGCCTCACTCAGCTCCCGCTGGCACAGCTCGAGCAGCTGTCGGCGGGCATCGGAGCCGCGGTCGACGCGGTCGGGGGCAGCTTCACGATGCGGTACACCACGACAGTGGTCACCGCAGCACGAACCGACGCCGTCTGACGGGGGCGTCCCGCAGGACCCATCGCGTTGCGGGCCAACAACGGTCCTTCACTCGGCAGTCGTGGAACCGGGTGAACCGCGCAATGGCATGATCGATCTGTGGCTGATCGCGATGATGGCATGACGACCTGGGGTGCCGGCGACTACCCGCTCATGGCGCGTCAGCTCGAGTCGGCCGCCCGTGCCGTCGTCGAGATCGCCGCCGTGGGATCTGGTGACCGGGTGCTCGATGTGGCCACAGGGACCGGCAACGCGGCGCTGCTGGCGGCCGAGAGAGGTGGGCAGGTAATCGGGGTCGCTTTCGAGCCCGCGCTGCTGGAGCTGGCCGAGCAGCGAGCGACGGAGTCCGGACTCCAGGTCCGGTGGCTGACCGGCGCATCCAAGTCGGGGCAGAGGACCACGGCCGCGCCGATGCCGTGCTGCAGTGCGTCTTGACCACCGCCCGGCCAGGGCCTCGCTGACCGTCTCGGCGCCACCGTGCAAGCGAACCTCCGCCGTGCCTCGGGCGATCTGGAACAGCTGATCACGGCCGGTGTTCACATTCGCCTGGTCAAAGGGGCCTACGTCGAGTCGATGGAACGAGCGCTGCCCTACGGCGAGGCCACCGACATCGCTACCTGCACCTAGCGCACCGCCTCGCCGAAGCCGACGCGCCCTTAGCGCTTGGTTCCGATACTGGATGCGTCGCCTCGCCGAATCCCGGGGCAGCTCAACGCAAGCTGCCCGCTGGACGGTCACCGGGACGCCAGGGGCACGTGTATCGTCATCATTCGATGACCCCCGACGTGCCCGGAGGCCGCAAGTGAGAACGACGCTCGCGTTAGATGATGATCTTGTGCTGGAAGCACAGCGGCTGACGGGAACCAGCGAGAAGAGTGCGCTGGTTCGCCAGGCCCTGCGGGCATTGATTGAACGGGAAAGCGCTCGGCGCCTGTCGCAACTCGGAGGTAGCGAACGTGACGCGAAGGCGATCCCGCGCCGGCAGGCCACGCCTGCGTGATCCTCGTGGACACGTCGATCTGGGTCGATCACCTTCGCGTCGGCGATCCGAAGCTCGCCGCGCTTCTGCAGGACGGCCAGGTACTGACCATCCGTGGGTGATCGGTGAACTCGCACTCGGCCAACTCTCCGTCGCAGCGAGATCCTCGGGCTCCTCCGAAACCTCCCGCAAACGAAGGCCGCGACAGACGCCGAGGTCTTGGACCTGATCGAGAACCAGCAGCTGTTCGGACTCGGCATCGGGTACGTCGACGCACATCTGCTGGCCTCGACGATGCTGACAAGAGGTGCAGGTTCGTGGACCCGCGACAAACGACTCGTTGCCGCCGCCGTCCACCTCGCGCTCGCCAGCGACGAGACGCCCAGCCCCGGATGAGCTGCGGTCGTCGCCCCGCAGCGGGATCCGCTTGCGAGACCGGCTCGGTGAGCTCGCGGCGACGCGGTCAGGTGAAGCTCAGCCGGTCAACCAGCCGATCAAGACCGGTGCTGTCACCATCTGGTCACGGCTCGAAGGACAGTTGGAAATATGGGTGCAGTGTCGAAGGATGATCTGATCACGCCGCGTCTGCGGCTTCGCCGTTGGCGCGGCGAGGATGCGGAGGCGATGGGTGCGATCAATCGTGATCCGGAGGTCACGAGGTTTCTCAACCGGCCGGTCGACGAGCTGGCGGTCCGGGCGTTCTTCAGCGTCGTGACCGATCACTGGAACGAGCACGGTTTCGGATTCTACGCCGTCGAATCCAGCGAGCCGGGACGCGAAGGCCGATTCATCGGCTTCGTCGGCGTGGCCTATCCAACGTTCCTGCCCGAGCTCGCTCGGCG
The DNA here is from genome assembly GCA_030853685.1 of Actinomycetota bacterium. GTDB lineage: Bacteria > Actinomycetota > Thermoleophilia > Solirubrobacterales > Solirubrobacteraceae > Palsa-465. The sequence goes on from JALYUQ010000203.1 coordinate 5,286, forward strand.
GCCTGAACTTGGCTGGCGGCTCGCGAGCGACACATGGGGAAGGGGACTTGCCACCGAAGCAGCGGCAGCAGCTCGGGATCATGCATTTCACCGCTTGGCGCTCTCGGAGCTGATCTCAATCATCCATCCTGAGAACAGACGCTCCCAGCGCCTGGCGACCAAGCTGGGGATGACGGTGGAGCGACAGATCGACAATCCAGTTCTCGATCGCCAAGTCGACGTGTGGCAGGTCGCTCCGTCGGTTTCTGAGGCAGCCGCGAGGCGCTGACACCCGAGCGGTGGCAAATGAGATTGGTCCTACGAGCGCAGCCATTTTCCCGTGGCTATACGACGTCCACGGCGTATATACTGGCGGTGTGGCCAAGCATCTGCTCGATCTCGACGAGAGCGCGCTCGGCGCCGCCCGTGCTGAGCTGGGCACCACCACGATCAAGGAGACCGTGAACGAGGCGCTGCGTCGAGCCACGCCCCTGCGGGAACGCCAGGTGGCCGCGGCCCTCGGCGTGCTGGCCGACGCGGACCTTGACGATCGCTCCCACGCGTGGCGCTGAGCTTCCTGCTCGATACGAGCGTGCTCAAGCGCCTCGGCCACCTCGATGTCCGCACGGTGGTCGAGCCGCTGGCGACGACTGGACAACTCGGCCGGTCCCAGCATCTGCGACCTCGAAGTGGGCTACTCGGCGCGCAACGCCGAGGAATGGGATCGACTCGTCGGAGCACTGGACAACGTTCGAACGCGCCGACACGACGGCGGCGCATGCGCACCGAGCACTTCAAGTGCAACGCCTGCTGGCCGAGCGCAGCCATCGCGGACGTAAGATCCCCGATCTGCTGATCGCGGCGGCAGCCGAGCAACTCGACGTCGGCGCCCTGCACTACGACGCCGAATCGAGGTCATCGCCTCGATCACTGACCAACGCTGCCAGTGGGTCGTGCCCGCCGGCAGCGTCAACAGACCAACGCTGTCGCCGGTCGCGGAACCGTCCGCGGGACGGCTCGTCGCGGCTCTGGTATGCCCACAACGATGACCCTCACGAGGAGCCGACTGTGATTCATGCGATGCCGCTGCGAGCCAAGTTCCAGTACTACCTCAGGTAGCTTCAGTCATGCCGAGAACCCTTGCACAGCTTCAGAAGGCCCTCGCCGACACCGAGGCGATAACGAACGCGCTGTCAGCGAAGGACGGGCTGAGGAGCGCACGTCCCGCGGGTCGATGTTGATCGGCTGGACGCTCCGCAAGACGCTCTCGGCGTCGTAGGTGGCCGACCAGTCGTAGGACCGCACGAACCATTCGTCGAAGCCGGGAATGCCGGGAACCGGCGCTCGACCTCGGGCTGCTCGCGAAGCTTCGTCCGGCGATCGAGCTGTGGCGCGTGCTTGGCGTAGACCTGATGGATGGCGTCCCACACATCACCAAAGAACTCGCGTGGCCGGTTCAGCCACAAGCAGAGCGATCCGCGATCTCGCAGCGCTCGCGCGGCGATCACCGGTCCCCGCTCGGGATCGATCCAGTGCCACGCCTGGGGCGACGACGAGGTCAACCGCGCCGGCCGCGACCTCGCAGTCCTCGAACTTCGACTCACGAACCTCCACCGTCCACCGGAAGATCGCTTGTATGGCGACGGGCGATCACGGCCATCGAGGGATCGGGCTCGATCGTCAGAACCGATGCACCGCGTCGCGCAGGCTCGACCGTGGCCTTTCCCGTGCCCGCTCCAGCCTCGAGGATCCGGCCGCCCGGGGCGAGCGCGAGCCGGTCGGCGTAGAGCTCGTCTGGATACCCGGCCCGCAAGCAGTCATACAGCTCGGCGGTCAGCCCAAAGCTCAACGCTCGGGCCGCCCGATCCTCGAGTTCGTTCGGAACCCTTCTTATTTCTCGACCGTACGCGGCCTCTCAGCAGCTGGCGACAGTCGGTGAGCGAGAACGCCCGATCTACGTCCCAGCTGAGGAACCGTCTACGGAGCACCTGGATCCGAGTGCCAGCGGTCCCGGATCGTCCCCGTTTGCGGATCGGCCAGCGGGATGGCGGGTACGTAGTAGCCACGCGCGCAGGCTACGTGCCAGGCGCTACGGTCCCACCAGGTGCTGCTGCGTCGTGCCATCATCCTCTCGCTGATCGCGCTCTGCTTTGCCGTGCTCGCCTGCGGACGGTCGGCTCAGCCGCAGGTCGCGTCGCGCGCACGGGCAAGCTTCGCCACCTGGGTCGGCCGCGCACACGTCCGCGGGATCGTCGACCTGAGCTCGCAGCGCGCGGATGGATCGATCGTGATCGCCGCGGCCGGACGCCTGAAAACGCTCGGATCGGCAGGGCGGATCGGGTCCTTCGCGCATGCCTACTCGGCGCCGCCCGGACTGGAGCCATACATCGCGCAGTCCTCCGGGCAGCGCGTCCCCGGCATGAGTTGCAGCTTTCCGGCGAACGACCTCTACGCGCTTCGCTTGAACCACGGCGATGGCGTCACGATCATCGAACCCGGCGGCGTCGTCCGGCGGTTCGCGCGACTGCCTTCGCGCGGCTTGGAGAACGGTATCGCCTTCGATCGCACCGGCCGCTTCGGTCATCGCCTGCTGGTCACCTCCAGCCTGTACGGGCACACCACTGTCTACGCGATCGACTGCGACGGTAGAGTCCGGGTGCTGACCCGGGCTGCGCCCCGGATCGAAGGCGGGATAGCCGTCGCACCGACATCGTTCGGTCACTTCGCCGGCGATCTGATCGCGCCGGATGAGATCTCCGGCGGGATCTACGCGATCGCTCCCCACGGGCGCGCGACCTTGATCGCCAGGTCGGGGCTTGCGCACGGCCAGGACATCGGCGTGGAGAGCGAAGGCTTTGTACCGGCGCGCTTTACCGCGGCACTGGTAGCCGACCGCCTCACCCGCCGAAACCGCCATCCCGGCGATGACGAGATCCTGACGATCGGGCGGGCGAGACTGCTCGCGGCTGGCGTACGCCCCGGTGACCTGATCGCGGTGACCGAGGGCGGAGCCGACACGGTCGCGGTCCGCTGTGCCGCCTCGTGTGATGTTCACACCGTCGCCAATGGACCGAGCGAGGCCCACATCGAGGGTCACGTCGTGTTCTCCGCGTCACCCTGAACCGCGGCATCGCTTCTGCTGGCCGGTCGCTTTCACAATGCAACCGATGAGACGCGGGCTGGCGGCGTGCGCGCTCGGTGACCGCCCCGGTCGCGGTGATACCGACAGATTGCCTGCGGTCTGGAAGCGGTTAGCCGCCTTCCTGGATCTACACGCCGAGGCCGAGGAGAAACTGTTCTATCCCGCGTTGCTGTAGGTGGGTAAGGGGCGCAGAGCACACGCCGGAGTCCGAGACCGAGGACGCGATCCACGATCACAACGACATCCGTGAGGCGGTCGCCAAGGTCGGCGACCAAGCCGTGGGCAGCGATGGCTGGTATGAAGCGATAGCCGCCGCCAATGAGGCCAACGGGGACCACATGGCCGAGGAGGAGCGCGAGGGCCTGACGGATTTTCGTCGCCACGCCTCCCTTCAGACACGCCACGACTTGGGTGTCGCCTTCGCTGCGTTCGAGGCTGCGCACGTCACCGGCGTAGAACCGGTAGACAAGGACCCCCAGGCGTACATCGACGAGCACACAGGAGGCGACTGACCCAAGCGGAGCCAGCCGCCGCCTGAACAACCGCTCCGAGCCCGACGCACTCTCCGAGCCGTACGTCGCGGTTCTCGGACTCATCGCGGGTCCGTTCTACATGCGCGCGTGCCGTGGCGGCCCCGCCAACTCGATCGACAGCCCACGCCGAGCCTCTGCTAACGCTCCACGGAACGATCGGTCTGAGACACCTACTTCGGCTGGTCGGCGTCCTGCCCGGCTCCCAGCCATTCGAGGACTGCGGTGCGGGAAAAGCGCCACTGTTCGCCGAGCCGTCTGCCGGGCAACACCCTCGTCTCGGCCAACATCACGACCACCCTCTCGTCGACCTGCAGCAGCTCAGCTACCTGGCTTGCGCTCAGCACAGAGGGCTCGGGATTGGGGTGAAAGTCGTGCTGTCCGACGGCGAGACCGTCGCCGAGGATCAGCCGGGTGACGATCTCCCGCTTCGAGGTTCCGTTGGCCTCAACGATTCGGTTGAGCTGCTCGGCCGCAGTGGAAGGCAGCCGCACGAACAGGGGCTGAGAGTCACTCATCGCGCGACTCCGGTCGCGTGATGGCCGGCGGGGCGAGCGGCAGCAGCCGCAGGCCGTCTGCGGTGAGGATGGCCATCTGCTGATTCTCGGGCTGCTCGGCGACCTCGGGGAGGTCGTTGGTTGCGACGATCAAGACTCGCGCGGGCTCGGCGGCGTGGTTGGCGATCTGGTGCGTGCCAGAGGGTCCGGGCAGGAAGGCAACGACCTCGCCGGCCGTGAGCGTGCGCTGCTCACCGTGTCCGCGGCGCAGTGCCGGCGTGCCCGAGAGCACGAACAACAGCTCTTCGTTGGCGTGATGGAAGTGCAAGGGCGAGACCACCGCGCCGCGCTAGATCTCATACAGGTTGGTGACCAGGCGGGCTGCGCCCGCCTGCTGGGCAAGCCATACCGCTCGCAGCGTCCCTTGCTCTGAGGGCAGCTCGACGTCCCACGTCGGGTGGATCAGATTCACGCTCAAAAGATAGCAAACGCTATCCGCCGATAGCAGGTAGGCTCCCGATCCGACGGTCGTGCACCCCATACCGGGCAGCCGCGCATCGTGTTCCTGCGGTCAGCTCGCGGAAGCTGGGGTCGTCGGGATGTCGGGCGGCGGCGGCGTAGCGCGAGTTGCGCGGAGGCTTCGGTCTCCCAGTTGATCAGGATGGTGCGGGCGGCCGGGTTGGTGAACATCCACCACAGCATGTTGCGTTCCGCGACCGGTAGGGCCGTCCAGTCGGTCGACAGGGTCCGGGCGGCTCGGTTGGCGGCCAACACGTCAAAGCGCCGGCCGGTGACGTAGGTCGGACAGGGATCAAGGCGGTCCACGAACGCGCTGACGGCATCGGTGAGCAGCTCGGCGCGGTCGGCTCCGTCGGGCGCCGGGTCGCCGTGGACGAGCTCGTGCAGGCGGGTTCGCTCGGCGGCGGTGAGCCGCAGCGTGCGGGCCAGCGCGTCGAGGACCTGGCGGGACGGGCGCACGTCGCGGCCCTGCTCGAGGAACGCGTAGTAGGTCGGGGAGATCGCCGCGAGCATCGCGACCTCCTCACGGCGCAGGCCGGGCGTGCGACGCCGGGTGCCGGCCGGAAGACCGACGTCGGCGGGAGCCAGGCGGTCGCGGCGGGAGCGCAGCAGGTGCCCAGCTCCCGGGCACGCGCGGCGGCGGATCGAGTGGCGCTCAACCTGATACTCCCAGTACCAGCAATAGAGGGGTGTGGATACCAGTCTACTGGCGGGCTACTGTCGGTTGCATGCAAACACGAACTCTCGGGCCACAGGCCCTCGCCGTGTCGGCGCTGGGCCCGGGCTACATGGGCATGTCCCAGGCCTACGGGCCGACTGATGACACCCGAGTCGATCGCCACCGTGCAGCGCGCGATCGACCTCGGCGTCACGTTCCTGGACACCGCGATGAGCTACGGCGCCGGCCACAACGAGCGGCTGCTCGGCCGCGCGCTCGCGGGCCGGCGCGATCAGGTGACGCTGGAAACCAAGCTCGGGATCGTCCGCGACGCCGACGGCGTTCGCGCCGACGCCCGTCCCGAGCATGTCCGCGGCTACTGCGAAGCTTCGCTTGAGCGCCTGGGCGTGGAGCACATCGACCTGTACTACCTGCATCGCGTTGACCCCCGTGTGGCGATCGAGGAGACGATCGGCGCGATGGCCGACCTGGCAGTCCGAGTGGTCGATGTGGTGGCGTGAGATCGAGGACGAAGTGCTCGCAGCCGCCCGCCGGCTCGGGATCGGGATCGTCCCCTACAGCCCGCTTGGGCGGGGGTTCTTGACCGGCACGGTCGCCACCGACACGCTCGCAGCTGACGATCTGCGGTGCGGAGATCCTCGGTTTGACGGCGAGGCGTTGAAGCACAACCAGGCGCTCGTCGATGAGGTGCACCGCGTCGCGGCCGAACGCGGGGTGACGCCTGGCCAGCTCGCGCTCGCGTGGCTGCTGGCCCAGGGCGATGACGTTGTAGCGATCCCTGGTACCAAGCGTCGCGAGCGACTGGAGGAGAACGCCGCCGCCGCGATCACGCTCTCACCCAAGGAGCTTGATCGGCTCGAGGCGGTCGCGCCCAGGACGGCATGATCTGGCGACCGCCAATCCTTCGCCGTCCACCGCACCATCCGGGCGACCGCATGAGTTCGCCGATCGTCAACGAGCAGATCAAGGTTCTGGTCGAGGACGATCAGGCGTCCGGTGCGATGGGCGTCTACCTGGCCCGCCCCGCCGCAGAGGGCATCTATCCGGGCGTGATCGTCGCCCACGAGCTGTTCGGAGTCACCCCGGAGATCCGCGCCATCACCGACCAGATCGCCCAGCTAGGCTACGCCGCCGTCGCGCCAGAGTTCTACCACCGCACCGCGGCCGCCGGGATAGAGCTCAGCAAAGACGAGGCCGGCCGAGCCGCCGGATTCAAGCTGATGGGCCAGCTCACCCGCGACCAAGCGGTAAACGACGTTCGGGCGACCATGCGCTACCTCTCCTCGCGGCAAGACACGACCGGGCGCACTGCCATGGTCGGCTTCAGCCTCGGCGGCCACATCGCCTACCTCGCCGCCACGCAGCTCGATCTCGCAGCCACCGCCGTGCTCTACGGCGGCTGGATCCCGACCAGCGATATCCCACTCAGCCAACCCGCGCCGACCATCACCCTAACCGCCGGCATCGCCGAGCACGACGGCCGGCTGCTGTTTCTCGTCGGCGACCAAGACCAGCTGATCGGAGCCGACCAGCGCCGCGAACTCAAAGACGCGCTCACCGCCGCTCACGTGCGCCACGAGCTCATCGTCTACCCCGACACCCCGCACGCCTTCTTCTGGGAAGGCACCGACACCTACAGGCGCGCCGCCCGCGACGATGCCTGGCGACGCGTTCAGGAGCTGCTCGCGGGCGAACCCGCGCAACATTAGCCGACCCACGCCGGGCCGATAGCGGATCGCCTTGCGGGCGACGGAGAGAGCGTTCGTTTGGACTACCCTTGACAAGAACGTATGTACTTGCCACACTAGCAAGTGCGAAGGGTAGGTTTCCCTTTTTCGACACGCCAGGAGGACGAACATGAGCCAAGACGCCGGACAGCTCGATGCACCAGAAGCGAGGACCGCACTGGCTGACGCCGATCGAGTGCGGCAGGCGGTGAACGGGGGTGAGAACCGCTGGCCGACGCGGTACCTGCTTGCGTTTGGAATCGCGATACTGGTGCTGTTCCCCCTGATCGGACTGCTCGGGCCGGTCGGAGTGGTCAGCTTCACGACCGGGTGGATCGTCGTGATCGCCATCATGGTCCCTTACGCCACCCGCCAACGCGTCACGCGGCGCGGGCAGAGTCGCCGGATGTACGTGGCCTGGGGCACGTGGGCGGCGGTGTATGGCGCCGCTCTGGTCCTCGGCGAGGTGTTCTTCAAGGGCCAAGCCGCCTACTGGATCCCAGCCGCTTTCTTGGTCGCCGCCCCGTTGCTGGTTGGCGCGTGGTGGGTCAGCCGGTCGTGAACGCGGTAGACACCCGGACCCGTATCCACCCTCGTCACCGCCTCAATGAAGTCATGCACTCCCCGGTGCGCTTCTCGGTCGTGGCCACCCTCGCAGCGGCCGACCGAGCCGAGTTTGGCTTCGTCCGGGATACCGTGGAGGTAAGCGACTCATTGCTCTCCAAGCAAGTCGCGATCTTGGATGACGCCGGGTATCTCAACGTCACCAAAGGCTACGTGGGCAAACGGCCACGCACCTGGCTCGCGCTCAGCCCTGCCGGCCGGGCGGCATTCCAAGCGCACCTCGCTGCTCTTGACGCCATCGCCGGACGCGAGAGATAGCGACTCATCATCATCACCTGGGCAATCGCCGAGTCGCTACCGCGACCGCCTGCGGCACGCATCGACGCGGCTGAGTGCCCCAGCAGGGGATCATTCGCTGGACGGCTCGGTGCTCCGTTCGGCTCCGGGCAAATATGACCTACGGCTCGAACTCCCGGTCGTGAACCGGCGCTTCCGGCAACTCGCGGTCGAGCGATTCGCGATAGCGCACGCAGCCCCGCAAGAAACGCGGCCACGGAGGGACGGCCACCTCGGGCTCGAGAGGCTCGGGCAGCAGACCCCATAGCAGCGGATGATGCCAACAGAGATCGTGGCCCGAACTGTCCCTGTGAACGCGGATACCCGCGCGCAAGCGCATCACCTCGTCGATCAAGTCCTCCCGATCGAGACGATCAAGATCCTCGTCGATGTTCATGACTCATACGATAAACGCCCGGCGCCCGATCATCGCGCGGGAATGCTGTGGCGCCATCAATGCGCGCGCTATGATACGACCATCCGGACCGGGCGGAGCGGCTCGCTGAAGACGCCGTCCTGTAGCCTTCGGCTCGGAGCGCCTGGTAATCGGACGGTTCTGGTAGCCGTTCAGTCCCCCGGGTTTCCGATAAGAAGGATCATTCGTTGCAACGGCGAATGTTGGGAGTGTGGAGCGGGAGGAGGCTGAGGGGATCTATGACTCGGGGCGTGAGGCGTGTGTCGAGTTTCTGATCGGGTTGATGAAGACCCAGGTCCGATTGGAGGAGCGCGTGGGGG
>JALYUQ010000220.1 GCA_030853685.1 Actinomycetota bacterium
CCGCGGAGCAGCGCGCCGGGCAGGCCGATGCCCGCGCCCAGGCGGCCGTGGAGCGCGTCGACCGCGTGGAGGCGCAGGCGCGCTTAGAGCGCTTAGAGCTTGAGCGCGAGCTGGGCGTCCAGCGCGATGTCCGCCAGGCGGCCGAGCTCGAGCACGGCCGCGCCCAGGCCGCGCTCGAGGGCGAGCGCCAGCTTCGCGCCCGCCTCGAGCACGAACTCGCCGACGCCGGCAAGCGCCTGCAGTCCGCGGAGAAGGCGCGCGACGCTGCGATCGCCAGCGTCGAGCAGGCGGCTACGCGAGGCACTCCTCCGCGCCGCAAGGCCTCGCAATAGCGCGGGCGACCGGCCGCCCCCGACGCGCCTCGGACGGAATAGTCACAGTTTGGAGCAAAAGCGCGACTCTATTCGCGTGGCCTCCGCCGCACCCACAAAAGGAGGAACGCAACTACCAGCGCCCGTGACGTTGGACGAAGGTGATCGAAACCGTCCCCGCGCGCATCGTTTGCGGTCGCGTTGTGCTGAGGGTGCTGTTCGGCGTTCTTCTTGCCCGCGTAATCAACCCAGCGCTGCGCCATGTATGCGAAGACGAGAGCGCTTACAGCGATGGCGCCTGCGGACCAGACCACGTCCCGCACGTTCACGCGTATGACGAGCAGTCCTATTCCACAGCCCCATGCAAGGACTCCCAGCACCACCGGTATCTGATGAAGAGGTCGGATCGACTCAGGCAGACGCGAGGCGACGCTGAGGCCAGCGAGGAGCACGACAGCGACCAGCAGCGGGGCCGCAGTCCTAGTGAGTGGCATGCCTGAATGGTGGGCACGGGGTGGCGCGTGGAGGAAGTAGATTCCGGAGTAAGCGCTGGCTGCCGCCCCTATCAGCGCGCCAACGATGATCACAGCCTCAAACACGCCCCGCTTGGTCTGGCCGCGAGACAGGAACGTCGAGACCAAGGCGGCGACGGCGACGGCACCAGCGAGTCCAACAAGGCTCGTGAAGGCGTCGGTCACGCGCTCAACTTCTCAAGCTTCTTCTGCAAGGGCGAATGGACACAGCCCAGCGTGTGCTGGGCCAACCATCACCCGGCTGTCTTGAGCAACCTTGAGCGCACGCCTGTGGCCTCGACGGCATCTCAAATGTGAGACGACAGTCCGCGGAGAGTCGGGAATGGCGCGACATCGAGCATCTCGCGGAGCGTGGAGATCGTGAAGACTCGCCCGTCGGTGTCCCGGACGACTGGGCCGAGGGTGTCGTTGACGCGTGTCCAGCCCATGCCGGCGAGGACCGCGAGCAGCGGGATGCCGCCCAGGCGCAGGGCCTCGGTGCGCAGGCGCTCAAAGCGCAGGGCCTTGTCTCGGGCGGTGCCGCCGTCGTTGACGAGCTTGCACTCGAGGATTGCGCGCAGCGAGTCCGACGCGTCGAACACGACGAAGTCTGGTGCCGGCGCGACGCTGATCTCAAACCGCTTGGCGATCTCGCTCTGGTTGTGTGCGCCTGTTCTGAGAAACGGCACGCCGGCGTCGAGAAACAGCTGCTCAACGGCGTCCTCAAGCAGGTCACCGCGCCGGGTCGAGGTGGCGTCGAGGACTTGGCGAAAGGCGCCACCGTAGTGGCGCTGGTGCAGGAAGTCGCCGTAGGGCACGCGCTCGACGGCGAGCTGCTGCACCGACGCCCACCCGCCGCGCGTGTCGAGCTTGTCGAGCTTGGGCCGTAGATCTCCTCCAGGAGCTCCGAACAGCGAGCCGTCAAGGATCTGCGTAAGGGTCGCTACTACGACGCGGGCCTGGTCGCTGCTGACCGGCGTGCCGGTGCGCTCCATCGAGTCGACTTTCCCGGCGGTCAGCCCTTTGAGGTGCATGGCCTCGGCGACGAGCGCCGTGGTGTGCGCAAACTCGCTCTTGGTCAGGCCGAGGATCGTGCGGAACACCAGCAGGGTGCGCGGGTCCTCTCGGATGACGTCGATCAAGCGGTCCTCGGTGACGAGCGTGAAGTCGTTGGTCGCCGCAGCCGCGGCGTCGTAGACCTCGACGAAGTAGGCGCGCTCGTAGAACGGCGCCTCGTGGATGTACGCGAAGTCAGGCGCCAGGTGTGGGACGTAGCCTTCGCGCGCGACCTCGGCGAAGATCTCCACGTGCTCGCCCAGACCGTGGTGCTGGGCGACCAATCTGACCTGTGCTACGCGCTGGTCCCACGTGGCGGCGGTGAGGATCTTGGCGACTGTCTCCTCGACCGACGGCACCTCAGGCCACGTCCACCAGGGCGCCAGGAGTGTCGTTGGCCTGATCCAGCGCGATTCGCCGGCGTGCCTCGGCTACGAAGTCCTGGTGCAGCTCCACCCCGCCCGCCTGCCGGCCTAGCCGGCGTCCGATGACGACGGTGGTCCCGGCGCCGGCGAAGGGATCTATGACGAGCCCGTCCTCAGGGCTCGTCGCCTTGATGAAGAACGCCGCGAGGCCTTCGGGCATCGCGGCGGTGTGCGCGACGCCGTAGTGCTGGTTGTAGGTCTGCGCGACGCTGATGACGTTCCCCGGGTCAGCCCCGCCCCGCAGGTAGGTCTTCGTGCGGTTGCGGCCAAAGCCGGCGCTCGTGTTCCGCCGACCGTTCGCGTCGAGCTTGCGCCGCTCGATCTCCGCGTCGGTGGTCCTGTAGGGCACACGGATCGCGTCGAGCTCGAAGTAGGGCTCGGGCCCGCGAGCAAAGTGGTACACGTACTCGTAGGCGTCCTTGGTCCGGGGCCCAAAGCGCCCGGGGACCGCGTTGGGCTTGGCCCAGATGTAGGTCTCGAGCCACCGCCAACCCATGTTCTGCAGGGCGATCACCAGCTGGTAGACGTAGGGGTGGCGCTGCCCCTTCAACGGCCCGCTCTTGGCCACGCGGTTCTTGATGTTGATCACGAGCGATCCCGTATCGCAGCTCGCCGCGTCGTACATCGCGCGGGCGAACGGCAGGAACCACTCCACGTAGCGGTCAGGGTGGATCCGCGAATAGGACCGGGCATCGGCATACGGCGGCGACGTGAAGAACAGGTCGACGCTCGAGGGCGCCAGCCGGGGCAGCCAGTCCGTCGAGTCACCCCAGACCACGCCCTCCTTGAGTAGCTGTCGTACGGCCTGCTCGGGGGCATCCGGCGCCGACATCACCGAGGGCGCTAGCTCGAGCGCCACGGCCTCCGCCTCAGGTCAAGATCGCCGACCATGGCGGGCCGGAGCACGCCGCCGAGAGTTGAAACGTACTCGTTCATTACGCACCATCGTCGCCGTTGCTGCGGACGCGATGATCGCGGAGCCCAGTGTCGTGAATCGACTGACCGCTGGTCGCCTCTTGAGAGGGTGCAGGCGGATCACGTGTGCCGGCCGCCGCGAAGCGCGCAGTCTGGACGGGGCTCTCTGATCGGCGCCAGCTCACGCTGCGGGCAGCCGAGCAGGACGCGCACCAGCGAGAGCGCCTGGCTCGCGGGACTGGGTGACCAGGCGCAACCCGTGCGCCCCCACGCCGGTCCGTGAACCGGTCGTCGACCTCGACAACGTAGAGCTGCGTCTCGACATCGCTCATAGGGACCAGCCCGTCAGCGCGCCTCCGTCGTCCTGGCCGTGCGTTGCGCACGTTTCGTCAAGAGAAAGTGTCCCGTACGCGGATAGGCGAGAAGCGGCCGAGCGGCCGGTCGAACTCGATGACGGACTCGACGCGAAGCGTGTATAGCTGCTCTCTGAGCTTTCGCTCCTCGGACTCTTCATGCATCCCGAGCTGGCTCATGAGCGTCGCGAGGGTGGTCACCGGACCGCAGGAGTCGATGGCTGCGCACAGCCTGGGGGAAGACCAGCTGCGGGCTTGACGTTTCGGGTTCGCTCGCGGTGCGCTCGTGCTGTGAGGCGGGCTCCTGATGGGACCGATCGGGATCGCGGGCCGGATCGCGCCGCCGGCGGGCGAGTTCTCGATCGCGACGCTCGCGAGCGAGGCGTGGAGCTGCAAGCACATTCGTGCCCACCGCCGGCGTCGCGATGCCATCGCGCGCCAAACGGCAGCTCTCGAGCGGAGTCGCCACGAGGTGAAGTACGCGATCACCGGAGGCCGGGCGCCGGAGTTGCCGTGCTGGTCCGGAGCGCGACTCTCCTACGCGCTGGCGCCCGCGGGCGTGGCGGCGGTCCCGGGGTCGGGCGGTTCGTTAGGACCGCCTGCGCGCCGTGAGATGCTTCAAGCAATGTTCGACGAGCACCTCAACCGTCAACATCGCCTGAGTTACTTCGTGCGCGGGCCCGAGTGGGCATTTGCCATTCCGCAAGGCGACGTCGATGCCTTGGAGGACGTAATGCGACGGTGCTCGACGTTCTGGAACGGAGTCGGGAGCCTGCTCGTTCCCGTGCGGGCGGACGGACGGATATCAAACCCGGAGCTCCTGGACCTGCTTCTAACGACGCGTCCTGTGGATGCCTGTTACATGCACGAGGCCCTGACGGATGCGGCCCGAACCACGGTGCACGAGCGTGTCGCGCCAGCTATGACGCTGTGGGACGGCTTCGACCAACGCGAGGCCCACCCCCTTAACCTCCGTGAGAATCCCGCCATAGCGCAGCAGCCAGGGTTGGAGACGAGGCTCAAGCCGCGGCTGGAGGTACCGGTGTTCCGTTCCGCTGCCCTACGCAGAGCCGCGCTGGCACTTTGGGGGCACATCTCCGACGAGGACCGGCCTCACTGGCAGGACCGATATCAGCTCGTGATTCAAGAGGGTGAGGCTGCCCATGGGGCGCTCCTGAGAGGTCAGCTTGACGGCGCTGGCGCAGCGCCGCTGCGCCTCACAGCGCGGTTCATGGGCCGAATCTCCTCCAACGTACTTGACTGGCCGCACGTCTGGGTGCTCTCGGGGTCGACGTTCAACGAGCTGGTGAACATGTGGAACTTCCGCGCGCGGATGACGCCGGCGTTCATCAACGGTGCTCCGGTAGCCGGCATCCCCCGAGAGTCGCTTCGCCGTCCTCGGCAGCTACAAGCGCTCACGCAGTGGCTCCCCCGAGTCCCCGGCACACAGCGGAATCCCGATACCTACGTCGCGTCCATGGCCGACCTCGACGACGAGGTGCGCCCGGCCATGACAGCGCTCGGGTTTCAGGAAGAGACAGGTGACCAAAACGGCGAGACATTTGGCCGAGGTGCAATTCCAAACGACCCACCCACCTTCAGCTTCATGCAACCGGTGCTCGGCGGTCCCTTCATTCGCGGTATGTCCGCGACCTCGCTCGTCGCTTTCACTGAAGGACGGTCTTCCTTGGCACTCCAAGCGCCCGAGAACTTCCGGCTGCGCAGCTTCGCCCAGGCACGCTTGACCTTTCAGAACCTGCCGATGCCACTGCCGGTAACGCCTCTAGCGGCCCGGCGAGTGCACCCTCAGGCGACAGCCCGCGATGGCGTAATGCTGTTGACTAACGCGCGGGCCGCGTGGGACTTCGACGTGAAGCTGCCGACGGCGTCGGAAGCGCTCACGGACTGGGTGAGCGACCACGGCTATCGACTGGGTCGCTCGTCAGACGGGCTTGACGCGGAAGCGCTGCTGCTGCGGCTGGGCTCCCTGGACCGGCTCGACGCGCTCGCAAACCGCCGCCGATTTGAGCTGCTGCGCGTGCTCGCGCCCCCAACGCGCAAGAAGCTCGCACAGCATCTGGTTGGCCAGGCCACGCGGGCGGGTGCGCGGCTCGATGAGAACGAGATGCTGGAGAGGCTCGCCGCCGTCGGGCTGTTCCTCGAAGTGGAGGCTCGGACGGCGGGAGAAATTGCCTCGGCGATGGAGATGAAGAAAGCAGAGGTCTTCGGACTGCTGGCTCCCCTGGTCGAGGCCGGATTCGTGCACCGCGCATACCGGATTCGGTGCCCCCAATGCCGCTTCTGGCAACTCCTGGAACTCTCTGCTCAGAGCGAACACGTTCGCTGCCGGGCGTGCGGCGAGAATTTCCTGATGCCGGTCGTTGATACGTCAGGCGCGCGCGAGCCCGAGCGCCACTACCAACTCGACGGATTGATGGCGCGCGCGATGGACCAGGATGTCCTGCCGATGCTGCTGGCCCTCCGCGCCTTGCGGCCGCCGCCCGAGCAAGGCCAGCCGTTCTACGCGTGGCCCGGAGTCGAGGTCGCCGCCGGAGACGACGACACGTCGCCGGTGGAAATCGACCTCGTCATATCCGTCGGCCAGGTCGTGTGGTGCTTTGAGACCAAACAGACTGCGGGCTCGCTAAAGGCGCCGCAGCTGCACCGCCAGATGAAGCTCGCGGCAGCGCTCGGCGCCCGCCCGGGTATTGCCGCCGTCGACGGGACGTTTCCATCCAGGCTCGCCGAGGAGGTCAAAGAAGCAGGTGGTCGCGTGCTCACAGGCGAGGACCTCCTAACCTGAAGCGCTCAACAACTGGGCCTCACCGCCCAGCGAGTTCGGACAACATGCGTGCCAGCAGTCGCGCCTCCTTGCGCCCAGACCCACGTCGGCACCCGGGCCGGCGGACGAGTGCTTTCACCATCGCGACGGCCCCACACTGACGAGTGCGTTGGCGACGGAGCACCCAGTCAGCCCGGCCAGCGTCACCCCGACCTCGGACTCCGCCGCGACAAGCGTGGACAGGCGCCGGATGCCCGGACCGGAGGTGTCGATGGCTCAGCCGTCGGGCGGAGGATCCGGGTGCTCGTTGCTGCCGGGACCGGCCGGCGGGATCACGTACACGTCACCGTCGATCCTCGGTACGTCCTCGCCCAACGCTCGGAGCGCCTGGTCGATGCAGCCAATCGCCTCATTCCCGAGGCTCGACCAGGTGTCTCGTGGGGGGCGATCCGGTGTTTCGAGGCGCTGAAGCGTGGCCGCGCGGTGCCGACGATAGGTCGAGTAGGCGGTCTCGACCTTTTCCCATCGCGACTCCCGCGCGAGGAGCTCGGCGAGCTCGTCCCGATTATCCTCCCACAGCGGAGTCGCGTCGACCAGGATTTCGTTGGCATGCAGCTCGTGCATCAACGACCCGATCACGGCATACCTGAGTTCGCGCAGTTCGACACGAATCAGCCGACGACTCCGTCTCATGAGCTTCCGGTCCGCTCGCGCGGCGACCAGCCATTGGAACCCGCCCGTCAGAACCGACCCGGGAACCACACCCGCGAACCCGGCAAGGTCCGGCGTGTCCGCCGCAGCAGCCGGAGACGGATCGACGCAGCGCAGCCCGAGCTCACTGCGGCCCGTGACCATCCGCAACGCTGCCTTGCGGCGGTTCGGCAGTCGGCAGTTCGGCAGCTGCGGCACGCAGGTTGGTTGCCACACGATCGCATTGGCGCTGAGGAGCAGGCAACTCCTAACGATCGCGTTGGCGAACCTTCCGATCGTGCGGCTCGGACGCCACGCCGAGTCAGACGACACATAGTGTCCGAGCACGATCGTTCACGAGACACCCCACGCCTGATCGGCCGTCAAGCGCCGCAAGGCCTCGATTTGTAACGGTTGCCGTGTACCCGGCAACGTAACGCGCGCGGGGTTCGTTGAGAAGGACTTCGGGGCCGCCCGCGCCTCACGGCGCGGACTAGCGATGTGGCGGAGCTAGGCGTGCTTGCGCGCGGAGGTAGCGTGATCGGCGACGTCGCGGGCGATCGCGCGGGCGGCTTGGGAGATCTCTCCGAAGGCCTCGCCGATCGCGGCGAGGCTGGTGCCTTGCAGTGCCTTTGTGTGCCGGTCGCTGGCGAGGTCGAATTGCTGCCAGAGCTTGGGGTCCCCGCGGCGGCCGCTGATGGGCTGCAGCTCGTATGGAGGCTTTGTGGTCTCTGATGCGGGCAGGGGGTCCCAGCTGAGTCCGGCTTCGGCGGCGTAGATGTATGCGCTGTGCTGCTCGGCGCAGGCTTCTGCGAGGTCGTCGAGTCGCTGGGGGTATCCGCCGTCGGGGGGGGCTAGACGGTGTTGCCTGAGCGCGGCGTGCCAGCTACGCTCGGCGATCTTCAGCTTGTCGACCGCCTGGTCAACGCTCATCGGGAAGGCGGACCTGAGCGATCAGCGACGCTTCGCCCGCCGGCTGCTCGGGCAGGCCGATGCGTGCGGTGAGCGACGGTTCGCTCGGCGCGTCGCCGTTGTTGGCCTGTCGGCGTGTCTTTGCGCTGCCCCACGTCGTGCTGATCATGGCATCGAGCGCCGAGCGGCGCACTCGATACTCTCTGCTGGTCGCTTGGATCGCTGGGAGCTTGCCCTGTTGAATCCACTTTCTGACGCTCATTTCACTGTAGCGGAGCTCGCGAGCGATCTCCGGGACCGTCAAGAACGGGTCAAGCTCTGGGTCGGGCATACGTCCTCCTGCAGTATCGTCTCGCCACAGTCACGACCGATTCGGCGAGGTTTCGGTATGTCATGGTATCAAGTGGTATGGTAGCTGAGTGATGTCCGATCAGGGGGACCGGCCGGGGCTGCGTTTGGACGACGCGCGAGTGGACGTTGATTTTAAGCGTCGCCGGCGAATGTCTCACAACGAATACGACGGCTACGGGTACGAACGCAGCCTGCTTCACCGCGTCGTTGCAGGTGCGGGGACCCCGGATCAGCCGCAGTGTGAGCAGGAGAGAGCTGAGCACAATCTCGAGCCCCAGGAGACAGAGCGCGTGGAGCAGATCGAGGAGACTCGCGCAATAGGGGACCTGCGCCGGCGCCCGCAGCTTGCTCCTGTGGAGCGTGCGCCGGGTCGCCTCGCCGCGGGCTGGGACGCGCTGGGGGAAGGCGTGATCGCGGGCGCGTCGATACGGCGATTCGGTGCCGCGGTGGCGGTCCTGGTTCCCTTGGCGCTGATCGCAGTCGTGATCGCGGGGCAGTTGAGCGCAGGCTCGCCGCGTCGGGCTGTGCGTGCCGCGGCGCCTGTTGCTCGGCACGCGCCCGCAGTCCGAGCCCCGGGCCGTGTTCCGCAGACCAGTCGGTCGCGGAGGGTGGCGCGTACGCGGCGCTCGAGCGCAACCGCAGGGCGCCACCGTCCTTCGGTCCCGAGCAGGCGGCGCTCGCCGCCTGCGAGCACTGCGGTCCAGGCGCGCTATACGCCGCCATCGAACCGGGCGCTGCCAGCTCGCTATACGCCACCGGTGAGTGCTCCCGTGGCTCCCTCGGCGCCCTACCAGGCTCCTTCGCCTGCGCCCGTACAGGTGGCGCCTCGCAATCAGCCAAGCGCGCCGCAGAGCACCTCGCATCCTTCGAGCCCGCACCCGTGGGGCCCAGGCGGCAGCCTCGGCCCCGGCCATTCACCCGACAGCTGAGAGCAAGAACGAGAAAGGGATAAGACATGATCAATCGCATCCTCCAGTGCCTGCGCTCCCAGTCAATCGGGGTCCTCGCGCTGTTCATCGCCCTGGGCGGTACCTCCTACGCCGCCGTCAACCTCCCTTCCGGCTCGGTCGGGACGAGCCAGCTCAGAGACCACTCCGTCACGCCCGCCAAGCTCGACACTGGCGCGCGCCGGCGCATCAAGCTCGGCCCCACCGCCGACGTTCGCTACTGGGCGCGGGTCAGCGCGCGCGGGAAGGTGATCGCGGGGAGCCCGGGGGCGCGGGCGCAGGAGGGTGGGCCTGGTCTGTACTCGATCACGTGGGCGCGCCGCCCGCTGGGCACCAACTGCATGCCGTTTGCGAGCGTCGCCGGTGGCGCGTTCGGCCTGGCGGTGGTCAATCGCCAGCCCAGCACGCCACCCCGGATCGATGTCGAGTCGTTCGTCGGCCTTGGAGCGGGACAACCTCCCAGTTCCTATACCGTAAGGCCCCCCGCGCCGGTCGACGTGATCGTGGTCTGCCCCTCATGAGCGCCTTGCGGCTCGCCCCGGCGCTCACCGTCCCCTGTGTGCGCCGCGCTCTTGCGCTCGCCGGCGCCCTTTGCGCCCTGTCCCTCGGCGCGCTCCTGGCCGCGGGCTCCGCGCGCGCGGGCTCCTACTGGGTCTACGCCTGCGGGCAGTACGGCAACGCCGTCTGGGGGCCGAGCGCCAACACCGGCGCCGTGCGCAAAAGCTCGCAGTGCCCGGGCTCTGGGCTACTCGTCGACTCCACGGGCGCCAGGGTCGGCGCCGGGGCCTACGCGCGCTGGGCGGCAACCGCCCCCGGCGGGCTCTCGATCACCCAGATCAGCGTCCCCAGTAACCAGCTCGGCGTCTACAACATCAACCAGCGGGGGTCCGGCTACGGCGGCGGCTTCTTCTGGGCTGGCGGCGGTCAGGGCGTCAACCACACCGAGAGCTCCTACAGCTCGCCGCATTTCAGCTCCCCCTACGCCGGCTTTCAGGTGATCTGCGGCGACGCCTCGTGTGCGATTGGCGACGCCAGCATCCAAGCCGGCTCGATTGGCCTCCTCGTCGGGGAGAGCAACGGTCCCTCGGTCACCCCCGATGGCTCTGACAACCTCTGGTATCGGCAGGGCTGGGCGCGCGGCACCTGGCCGATCTCCTTCTCGGCCAGCGACCCATCGGGGATCTGCGGCACGCAAGCG
>JALYUQ010000222.1 GCA_030853685.1 Actinomycetota bacterium
ACGATTCCCGGGCCCTGTGGCTCGCGCTCCTGCTCGGCCACCGCGCCGCGCTCCTGCTCACTGCTCATACCAGAATCCTCCATACCAGCCTCCAAGCTCTGGCCCGGGTACCAGCGCCCGGGAGTACCAAACCATACGAGCCGCGCCAGGCAACGGATCACCGCGCCGATCAGGATCGTTCTGCCGGCGCGACGTGTATCGAGATCGTTCTCCGGGCGCGTAACGCCCAGATTGGCGGGAACGGAGATCGTTCTCCGGGCGCGTAACGCTCAGATTGGCGGGTCCGCGCAGCTTACCGGACGCGCCGGGGCCCCTGGCGGCGCAGCGCGAGGCGTAGCTGGATGATCCGGGTGCTGCCGATCAGCAACAGGATCAGGGCGCCGGCGACGGCGGCGATGAGCAGCGCGAGGCCCAGCGCCAGATGTCCCTTGGCACCGAGAAAGGAGATCGTGACCGAGCGGGAGTTCTCCGCAATGAAGACGATCAAGAGGATCAGGAACACCACGGCGGCGCCAAGTGCGACCCACACATGCGCAGCAACGGTGGGACGCGGCTCCCGAGTCCTGAGCGGCTCCCGCGCGATTGGCGGCGTGACCGGCCCGGGCGGAGCTTGCGGCGCACCCGCGGCAACGCCTTCGGCACCGGCGCCCCCGTGATCCTGTCGTGCTCCCTCGGCACCACCCCCCTGATGCTCCTCTCGCTGCTGGCGTGGTTCGTGCGGGGCGGCTTCCGCGCCAGGCTCTACCTGCGGCTCGTCGGCCATGCGCCTCCTCCAGGTCCAATGACCTGATCCACTCTAACGTCCTCGAGCGTTGCGGGGCGAGTTGCGGGGCGAGCCTCCTGCTACGCGCGAGTAGCACACGCGTTCAGCGGTGGCCTAGCCCACACGTGCGCGGGCCACGCCACGCGTCTGGCAAAGCGTGTTGGCTGGACGACGCGGGTTGGCTGGGCGAGCGATTCACTTCGGGGCGCGGGGAAGAATCCAAAGCATGCAGGATTGGATAGGATCGATGGTGGAAGGCAGCAGCGCGTGGTCAGCTCCCATAGGGTGGGGGCACGCAACGCCATTTGACTTCCCAATTTCTGGCGTTCAAGGCGCCCAGGGAGTCCTTGTTCAACTCGCCCCGGGGGTCCATTTGTCCACGAGAACCTTCACAAATCCCGCAGATGCCAGCGTGCCGCAGTTAGTGCGTCCTCCGAACGTTGACGGCGGCACTGCATCGTCGCGTCCATTCTGGCGCGATGCGCTCGCGCCCTATACGCATCCGAGCCTAGTCCGTAGCGCGCTGGATGTCGCGACATCCGTCGCGCCGTACCTCGCGCTGTCGATGCTGATGTACCTGGCGCTGAACGTTTCGTATCTGCTCACGTTGGCGATCGCGATTCCGGCCGCCGGGTTTCTAGTGCGCACGTTCATCGTCTTTCATGACTGCACGCACGGATCGTTCCTGCCTTCCAAGCGAGCAAACACCTGGTTGGGTACCGCGCTGGGACTGCTTTTGTTCTCGACCTTTGCCTCCTGGAAGCACAGTCATGCGGTTCACCACGCGAGTGCTGGCGACCTCGATCGTCGTGGCGTCGGCGACGTCCCGACGATCACCGTCGCCGAGTACCAGGCGCGGTCGTGGCGCGGACGGTTGGCGTACCGCTTGTTCCGTCATCCGCTGGTCATGTTCGGTCTCGGGCCGATCGTTGCGCTGGTTGTGCAACCGCGTTTGGTTTCGCGCTCCGCGCGCCCGCGCATCAAGCGCAGCGTGATCGCCACCAATTTTGCGCTTGTGGCCTTGATCGGCGCGCTCTGCTGGCTGATCGGCTGGCGCGACTACCTCCTCGTACAGGTTCCGACGACCATGCTCGCGGGCGCGGCCGGTATCTGGCTGTTCTATGTCCAGCACCAGTTCGAGGACGTGTACTGGGAGAGCGCAGAGCGCTGGAGCTATGCCGACGCCGCGCTGCGGGGCAGCTCTTACCTGAAGCTCCCGAAGTTGCTCCAGTTCTTCACGGGGAACATCGGGCTGCACCACGTGCATCACCTGAGCGCTCGCATCCCCAACTACAACCTGCAACGCGCCCACGACGAGAACCCGATCTTCCACGACGTGCCCACGCTTTCGCTGCTGGACGGTCTGCGGGCAGTGAGGCTGAAGCTCTACGACGAGGCGGCTGGCCGCATGGTGGGCTTCGCGGAGATACGCACAGATACCCGCGCCGCCGCCGTCCCCGCTTCTCGCTATTAGCCTGAATCCACCGACGGTCGGGTCGGTGAGGTGGATTTGACGGATCGGCGGGGGTGAGCGGTTCCGGCGGGCTCCGGAGGCCTCCGTTTGGGCGCTGATCGTGGTGTCGGCGCTTCGCCGGGCGTGTTGGCACGGTTTTCGGGCAGCCGTGATCATGCCGGTCGGCGGTGAGGTCCGGTGAAGCTGGTGTTGGCCTTCCGGGGCGAGTCAGGTCCGGGCGGGAAGCGCGCGGATCGCGTCAAGGACGGTGGTGAAGTCGGTCTGCCAGGGCCAGCGGGCGGGCATCCGCAGCGTCCATTGTCGGCTGGTGCGGGTCAGGCGGCCGGGGACACGCAGGAGGTGGCGGCGGCGGGCGGCGGCGGTTTGGACTGGCCGGTTGGGCAGCCCGATCAGGGTGCTCCAGCGGCCGAGGTTGTGCGCGAGCGCGGCGATCACGGTCCAGGCGCTGTTGGCGTGCATCTGCCCGGAGGGGAAGTGCGCGAGCGCCTGGTCTTTGAGATCGCGGATCACGAGCTCGATCGTGGCGTGGTCGCGATGATCGATATCGGCCACGAGTGTCGGGATGGTGCGGTTGGTCGCGAAGCAGTGATGACGCCAGTCGGGCCAGAGCTCGGCTTGGGTGCCGACGAGGCGGGTGCGGCGGACGATCAGCCGGAAGTCCCCGAGCGTCGTCTCGGCGATCTGCGCCTGCCCGGTGTCGGGTAGTCAGCGATCGTGACCCAGTCGGTCTCCGGGATCTGGGCGATCAGCGCCCGGATTGTCTTGCTCTGCTTGACGCCGATCGAGAACTCGATCCCACGGCGGGTGAGCTCTGCCATCAGCTTGTGGTTCTCAAATC
>JALYUQ010000230.1 GCA_030853685.1 Actinomycetota bacterium
GACCAGCACGCACGCCCGCCCGGGCCGCGCCGACGCCGGCGCAGAGGACGGCGGTCGCTGCGCCCACCGTTAGCGACAGGCGGGCGGCGCGATCCACGTCGCGCGTCGTCGGCGGGCGTCCGTCCCCGAGCGAAGGGCGGCGCTGCACCCGTCCCCCGTAGCTGAGCGGGCCGCCCAGCCGGACGCCGAGCGCCCCGGCAAACGATGCCTCCATTTGCCCGGCGTTCGGGCTGGGGTGGGCGCCGCCGTCGCGCCGCAGTACCTGCCAGGCGGTGCGTGGTGAGCCGCCGACTACCGGCGCGCAGAGCACCGCGAGCGCCGCCCCGGCGCGGGCAGCGGGCCAGCTCATCGCGTCGTCGATGCGGGCCGCGGCCCATCCGAAGCGCTCATAGCGCTCGCTGTGGTGGCCGATCATCGCGTCGAGCGTATTGGCCGCCCTGTAGCCGGCCACACCTGGCGGGCCCGCGACCGCCCCCCATAGGAGCGCACCGACGACCGCGTCGCCGGTGTTCTCCGCCACCGATTCCACGAGCGCGCGGCTGACGCCATCCGCGTCGAGGCGCTGCGTGTCTCGTCCCACGAGCGCGGGCAGCGCATCGCGCGCGCCCTGCAGGTCGTCGTCATCGAGCTTCGCGGCGATCCCCGCTCCCTGCTCGCGCAGGGAGCGTCCTCCCAGCGCCGCCCAGGTCAGCGCGAGTAGCGCGGCACCGCGCCCGAGGCCGGCCCGGCACGCCGCGCGCGCCAGCCCCTCCGCCGCGAGCGCGGCGCATCCGATCAGGCCCGCCGCGTAGATCGTGCCGCGCCGACGGGTCGGCGCATAGGACGCGCGCTCGACCCGGAGCGCAAGCTTCCCGAATCCCGCGACAGGATGCAGGTGAGGTGGGTCGCCCAGCACGAGATCGGCCACGTACCCCACGAGGAGCGCGGGTCCGATCGCGGCCCGGGACCGCCCGAAGGCGTGACCGCGATCACGCCGCGTACCGCCGGAGGCCCGGCTGCGATCACGCCGCGTACCGCCCGGAGGCCCGGCTGCGATCATGCCGCATATTCGCCGAGGAGCGTGGACGCTCATCTACCCCCCCGCCTCCCCGAGCGGGCAGTTGACGCGCGTCACGGTCCAGCGGCCACCGTGGCCATTCAGCTCGGTCAGCGAGAGCGGCGCCGCCTCGAGCGCCCAGAATGCCGCCAGCGGTGCGTCGAGGGCGTGCACGACCGCGGCCTTGACGACCCCGCCGTGCGTGATCGCCGTGGTCGTCCCACTCCGCCGCGCCTGGCCGCCGAGCCACTCGGCGACGCGCCGCGCGAAGGCTGCGAGCGTCTCTCCGTCGTGCGGAGCGGCATCCGGGTCGTGCATCAATGCGCGCACGGCGTCCGGCTCGGCGGCACTGATCTCAGCCAGCGTCGAGCCCGCCCAGCGCCCGAAGTCGCACTCGGCCAGCAACGGATCAGATGTGGCAGCGAGTCCCGCCGCCTCCGCGGTCTGCCGGCACCGCAGGGCAGGGCTGCAGAGCACCTCGCAGCCGCGTGGGATGGCGCCCGCAAGCGCAGCCGCGGCGAAGGTCGCACTGTCGTCGAGCGGCTCGTCGCGCGGAAGGGCGGCCCTGCGCGTCGCGCCGGTGGGCGCGTGGCGCACGATCAGCAACCGCCTCACGCCCTCGACATTCGAGCAATGCGGGTGCAGCGGGTCCTGCTTGGGAGCCGAGTCCTGCACGCCGGCCGTCTGCATTCGTACCTCCTCGGGATCGAGCGTCCCGTCCTGGAAGGGCCCGCGGCGGACGAGTTCCTGACTCCCGGGGAAACTGGCCCGGTTACAGTGGCGCGACCGTCCCGGACTGATACCGGATTCCTCGCACCGCCACGCTGACCCAGCCGATGGTAGCGGCTGGGTCGACCTGTTGGGCAGTCGGCACACAGGTCCTATTACTGTTGCCGTCGATGACCGGCGAGGCCCACTTCAAGCGTCCGCCGACGCCGCCGGGCTTCGATCGCTCGCGCGCCGCGCAGCGGGCGGCAGATTCTCGCGGCTGGCGCTACGACGAGGCCGCGCTGGAGATTGTTCACCGCGTGATCGCCGAGCGGCGCGACGTGCGGCGCTTCCGGCCTGATGCCGTGCCCGACGACGTGCTGCGTCGGGTCCTCGAGGCCGCGCACCGGGCTCCGTCGGTCGGCTTGATGCAGCCGTGGCGGCTGATAGTGATCCGCAAGCTCGCTACCAGGGTCGCCGTGCGCCGGCTGGCGGGGCGCGAGCGCCTGCGCCAGGCCAGCCGCTTCGACGAGCGCGCCCGCCAGTTCCTGGACCAGAAGATCGAGGGCGTCGTCGAGGCTCCGCTCGGCGTATGCGTGTGCTGTGAGCACGGCAGGCCGGGCGAGGAGATCCTCGGGCGCGGCACGATCCCTGACACCGACGTCTACAGTGCCGCGTGCGCAATCGAGAACCTATGGCTCGCCGCACGCGCGGAAGGGCTCGGCGTCGGTTGGGTCAGCTTCTACCGCCCCGAGGACCTTCGTGCCTTGCTGGGCATCCCGCGCCGGGTGGATCCGATCGCGTATCTCTGCCTGGGCTGGCCCGACGAGCGTCCGGTCCGGCCGAGCTTGGAGGCAGCCGGGTGGTCGGCGCGCCTCGCGCTGGATGCGGTAGTCATGCACGAGCACTGGAGTGTCGAGGGGGGGGCCGGAGCTGAGACGTTGGCCGTGGCCGAGGCGCAGCTCGGAGGTCGGCCGTCAGTCGGCCCCGAGCCACCGGTCGGAGATCGGCCGCCCCCGACGAGCTCCGGGCCCGAGGGTCCTGACCGCGCCGCTGCAATCGCTGCGCGCGACCGGCTTGACAAGCTCGTCAAGCCGGCCCGCAGCCTCGGCGCCCTGGAGGGACTGATCGAGCGCTGGACGGCGGTCACCGGTCGCCCGCCGCCGTCAAAGGTGACAGCCGGCGTACTCATCTGCGCGGGCGATCACGGTCACGTCGGCCGCGGCACGAGCCTCTTCGACAGCCCGGTGTCGGCGCAGGTCACAGCGGCGGCAGCCCGGGGAGAGACCGCAGCCGGCGTGCTGGTGCACCGCGGGCAGCATGAGCTGCTCGTGGTCGATGTCGGCCTCGCAGCCCCGACGCCAGCCGGGGTTCGAGACGCCAAGGTCGCCGCCGGCACGGCGGACATGACCGTGCGACCGGCGCTCGGTGCGGCGGAGCTCGACGCGGCGCTTGACACGGGAGCCGCCCTCGCCCGCGAGCTGGCCGGCCGCGACATCGACTGCCTCGTCCTCGGCGAGATCGGGATCGGGAACACAATGACGACCGCAGCGTTGGTCTGCGCCCTCACGGGCGCCTCACCGCAACTCGCCGTCGGCCGCGGCACCGGTGTGGACAGTGCCGGGCTGCAGCGCAAGCGCGGAACGGTGGCCGCGGCGCTGGCGCTCCACGGCGCGCGGCTCGCCCCCCGCGATGCGCTCCGCGC
This sequence comes from Actinomycetota bacterium, assembly GCA_030853685.1. Classification (GTDB taxonomy): domain Bacteria; phylum Actinomycetota; class Thermoleophilia; order Solirubrobacterales; family Solirubrobacteraceae; genus Palsa-465. The sequence continues at coordinate 3,450 of JALYUQ010000230.1, forward strand.
CGTTGGCGGGTTGGAGATCGCCGCGCTCGCAGGTGCCGCCTCGGAAGCCGTCCGCCTGCGACTGCCGGTTCTCCTCGACGGCTACGCGGTCACCGCGGCGGCACTTGCCGCCGCCCAGCTCGACCCTATGGTTGGCGAAGTGCTCATCGCCAGCCACCGCTCCGCCGAGCCGGGCCATGACCTTTTGCTCGCAGAGCTCGGACTCGAGCCGCTGCTCGACCTTCGGCTCGCGCTCGGAGAGGCGTCCGGCGCGCTGCTCGCGCTCCCACTGATCGAAGGCGCAGGCGCTCTGTATCACGGGATGGGCACCTTCGAGGAGTCGGGAGTTGCACGTTCGTAGCGACACCGCGGACGCGGTGAGAGCATCACGTCGCCTGTGGGATGGCGTTGCGCAAGCATCACGTTGCCTGTGGGATGGCTGCGAGCGAGCGATCGATGGCCTCCGGGCTGACTTGGCTGGAGCGATCAATGGCCCCTGGGAGAGTTTTGCTGGAGGGGTCGATCGCCTTTGGGAGGGCTTCGCAGGAGCGGTCACGTTGCTCACGATCGTGCCGCTGCCCGTCCAGGCCGCCACCGCCGGCGCCACCGCCAGTGCCACTGGGGCCACCACTCCCGGCGCCGGGCTGAACAGATCCGCGGGTTGGTTCCCGATCGTCGGCGCAGCGCTCGGAGCGCTCGCCGGCGGTGCGCGCGTGCTTTGCGAGCCGCGACTCGGGCGCAGCGTGAGCACCGTGCTGGCCACCGTTGTTCTCGTAGTCGCCACCGGCGCGCTGCACCAAGACGGACTTGCAGACACCGCCGACGGTCTCGGGGCGCGCGGGGGCCGTACCCGCCGGCTCGAGGCGATGCGCGATTCCGCAACCGGGGTGCTCGGAGTCCTCGCCCTCCTCGGGTGGACGCTCTTGCTGCTCACGACGATGGCTTCGCTGGAAGCAGACCGGGCGCTCGGTGGGTTGATCGTCGCCTGCGCCCTCGCGCGCTGGGCCGCGTTGCTCCACGCCGCCGGTGCACCGCCGGCGCGTAACGATGGGCTCGGGATGACGTTTGGAGCGGATCGCCTCGCGTTGAGCACCGCGACGGGAGCGTCCGTGATCCTGGCCCTCGGGGTATGCGGCTCACGCGCGGGCGCCGCGGCACTCGGGACGACCCTCATCGTCGCCGCGCTTTCGGCGGCATTCGCCCGCCGTACGCTTGGTGGTCGCACCGGGGACACCCTGGGCGCCACCGTCGCGGTCGTCGAGGTCGCCGTATGCGTGGTGCTGGTGGCGGTCTGGCACGGGTGACGGCCTCCGTTGGGACGCTAGGCGCGTTGCTGTGCTGGTGTTGACTCGAACGTATCTCCCGCCGGGCGGATAAGCAGGAAAACTTCCTGTCAGTGCAAGTAGCCATACTTGCGCAGGAACCTGTTCAGCTTGCTCAAGAACTTCCTCCCGCTCCCCCCGCCACCGACGAGGGCGCTGTGGAGGTTCCCGCGTCTCAGCTCCACTGCAAGGGTGCGCTGCACCAGCGCGTTGTGTCCGAGGAGGTCCTCGTCCGCGGCCCAGGCGCCGATCAAGCCGACTCCGTCGCTGAGATTGCGCTTGAAGTCGTTCAGCCACATCGCGGCATCCTTCGCGATCAGGGAGCGGTAGTGGCGCGTCACATCGATAAAGCGCCCCGCGCGGAAGATCAAGATCTGAATCGGCAGGCCCGAAGCCGCGAAGTCGGTGAACGCATATGCGAACCGGTCATCTGCGGAGAGGAACTCGAAGCGACCATTGTGGCCGAGGTCCTTGATCCGGTCGCCGAAGTCGCCGAAGTTGCGCTCGGCCACTAGGTAGGTCCTCGTGGTCGCGTCGTATCGGAAGACCTGCTCGATCGTGCAGCAGTGTGCGCCGCCGGAGAAGAGGTCGAGGACGACATCGGGCTCTCCGGCGCGCTCGAGGTCGAGCAGGTGGACTGAGGGATGCCCACCCTGTGAGCGCGGGAAGGCCCCGGCCGGTTGGCAGTACTTGCCGCAGCCGCCGGAAATGGAACTGCCGGAGACGATCGGCTTGTCATACACCACTCGGTCTGAGCGCCGGATCAGCAGCCGCAGGCCGGAGAAGCCGTGCCGGAGGCTGCCGTGAAACGTGAACGTCGCGGATACCACCCCCGAATGGGCCTTCTGGGTGATGGCAAGCGCCGCCGCCGGGGTGGACGCGAACGCAAGCACCACGCCGACGATGATCGAAGATAGCCGCTTCCTGGACGCCACGACGGTTGGCACGCTACAACCTTGTCAGAGGCGGGAGCGGGAGACATGACGCTCCGGATGGAGTGCGTCTTTCTAGCTTGCTCGCGGTCGACCCGATAGCCTCCCGCCACGCATGAAGATCGGGGTGCCCGCAGAGAGCGCCGAGGGCGAGCGACGCGTGGCGCTGGTCCCGGAAGTGGTCGGCAAGCTGGCCGGTCAGGGCCTGGAGGTGCTCGTCCAGGAAGGCGCCGGCGCAGGCGCGCTGATTCCCGATTCCCAGTTCGCGAAGGCGGGGGCCACGCTTACCGACGAGGGCGATGTCTGGTCGGCGGAGATCGTGGTCAAGGTGGCACCGCCGACCGTCGAGGAGGCCGCGCGGCTGAACGCCGGCAGCGTGCTGATCGGGTTTCTGGCGCCGCTGTCGGGCGGCGACGGCGTGCGGGCGCTAGCGCGGAGCGGCGCGACGAGCTTCGCGCTCGAGGCGGTGCCGCGGATCAGCCGCGCGCAGTCGATGGATGCGCTGTCCTCGCAGGCGAACATCGCCGGCTACCGCGCGGCGCTGATCGGCGCTCAGGAGATGGGGCGCTTCTATCCGATGCTGATGACAGCCGCGGGTACGATCAGGCCAGCGACCGTGCTGGTGCTGGGCGCGGGCGTAGCCGGCCTGCAGGCGATTGCGACGGCGCGGCGGCTGGGCGCGGTCGTGCAGGGCTTTGACGTTCGCTCGGCCGTCAAGGAGCAAGTGGAGTCGCTGGGGGCGAAGTTCCTGGAGTTCGACCTGGGTGGCGACCTGGAGGGCACCGGCGGGTACGCTAAGGAGCTGACGGCGGAGCAGCAGTTCCGCCAGCAAGAGCTGATGGCCGAGGCGATCGGGAAGGTCGACGTCGTCATCACCACCGCATTGGTCCCCGGCCGGCGCGCACCGATCCTGGTCACCGCCGCGGCGGTGCAGAAGATGAAGCCGGGCTCGGTGATCGTCGATCTCGCCGGCGAAGCCGGCGGCAACTGCGAGCTCTCGGAGCCCGGCGAGACGGTGATCCGCCACGACGTGAAGATCTTGGCGCCGCTGAACGTGCCTTCGACGATGGCCGAGCACGCCTCCCAGCTCTATGCCCGTAACATCCAGGCGCTGCTGGGCCTGATGATCGAGGATGGGGCGCTGAAGCTCGACTTCGACGACGAGGTGATCGCGGGCGCCTGCATCACCCGGGACGGAAAGATCGTTCACGAAGCCGCCAGGGCTGCGGCGGCCGCCGCCCTGGCCGCACGGTTGACACCCTTATGACCTTCTCTCTACCCGCGTCACCGCGTGGGTCCCCATCGCGTTCGACAGGCCGCACGGTTGACACCCTCATGACCTTCTCTCTACGGCTAGAGCAGGGGCATTCGTTGTTCTTGCCGGGCTCATGCCGCATGCGCGAGCCCCCGCCGGGCTGCGCGGGTACGCCCGGGCGCGCACCACGCACCGTTTGGCGCGCTCATAACTTGACACTCAACGCCACGGCGCAGGCGAGTGTCGCGTGCGTGTCGCTATGCGCGCTCCACACGACAGTGAACCTCGGGGCGACGCCGAGTGTCGAGTTGTGGCGTCGATCGCAGGCGCGCGGCAGCGCAGCTCCATCAGAAAGCTCGCTCGGGGTCCCTCGATGAGCGTCGTCACCGAGATCGCGATCCTCGTGCTTGCCGCGTTCGTCGGCTTCGAGGTCATCTCCAAGGTCCCCAACACGCTCCACACGCCGCTGATGTCGGGCACCAACGCGGTCCACGGGATCGTCCTGCTCGGCGCCCTGCTGACGATCGCTGCCTCGAGCGGCGTGCTCGAGAAGGTGCTGCTCGTGATCGCGATCGCGTTCGGGACGATCAACATCATCGGTGGCTTCCTGGTCACCGATCGGATGCTCGGGATGTTCAAGGCCAAGCCCGAGCCAGCCCCTGCCGCCCCGGAGCCCGAGCCGGCGGCCTCTCCGGGGCCCGAGCCAGTCGCGCCCGAACCCGAGCCAGCGGCTGCGGCCTCTTCGGAGCCCGAGCCAGTTGCGCCCGAACCCGAGCCGGCGGCTGCGGCCTCTCCGGAGCCCGAGCCAGTCGCGCCCCAACCCGAGCCGGCCGAACCCGAGCCAGCCGAACCCGAGCCGGCTGCCGCGAGTGCCCTGGAGAACGAGCTCGCGCCGGCCGCCGCGAGTGCCCCGGCGCCTGAGCCTGCGACCGACCAGAAAAACGGGCCGGAGCCGGAGGCGGAGGCCAGTAGAGATCCGGCTGGCGGGGCCGATAGAGAATGACGCTGCCCGCGGTCTTCCTGCAAGACCCGAACTTCATCGACGCGGCGTACATCGTTGCGTTTGCGCTGTTCATCTACGGACTGAGCGGGCTCACCGGCCCGCGTACGTCGGTTCGCGGCAACAAGATCGCCGCGGTGGGAATGGCGATTGCGTTCGTCGCGACGCTGCTGACGCGCCACGCCCTGAACGGATCGAGCACGCCGTGGCTGATCGTGCTCGGGATCGCGATCGGGGCGGGGATCGGAATCCCCGCGGCGCTGAAGGTGCGCATGACCGCGATGCCGCAGATGGTCGCGCTGTTCAACGGCGTCGGAGGTGGAGCTGTGGCGTTGATCGCGTGGATCGAGTACCGCCACCACTTCGGCGGCCATTATCTACTCAAAGCCGAGATCCCGTCGCTCTTTGCCGCGATCGTCGGCTCGGTCTCGTTCTGGGGGTCGAACATCGCGTTTGCCAAGTTGCAGCAGATCCTCCCGGGACGCCCGATCAAGGTTCCCGGTCAGGTATTCGTCAATTTCGGGCTGTTCGCGGTCTGCGTTGCAAGTGCGATTACGCTCGCGGCCGGGACGCATTCGCAGGCGCTGTTCGTGCTCGGCATCCTCCTCGCCGCTGCGATCCTCGGAAACATGGTGGTGCTGCCGATCGGCGGGGCGGATATGCCCGTCGTGATCTCGCTGCTGAACGCGTTCACGGGCCTGTCGGCCGCGGCGACCGGGATCGCACTCAACAACACCGCTCTGATCGTCGCGGGGATGATCGTCGGCGCTTCGGGCTCGATCCTGACGAACCTGATGGCCAAGGCGATGAACCGCTCGGTTCCCGCGATCGTGGCAGGGGGCTTCGGCGGCTCGGTAGACGCGCCAGCTCAGGGCGGCCCGGAGGGCGGCGGCACGGTGCGGTCGACATCGGCGCAGGACGTCGCGATCCAATTGTCGTACGCGCGCCAGGTCGTGGTCGCGCCCGGCTACGGGATGGCGGTGGCGCAGGCCCAGCACGCGGTACGCGAGCTGGAGCGGGCATTGGAGGCCAAGGGCGTGGAGGTCAAGTACGCAATCCATCCCGTCGCCGGGCGGATGCCCGGTCACATGAACGTGCTGCTCGCCGAAGCGGATGTCCCGTACGACCTGCTCAGGGAGATGGACGAGATCAACCCCGAGTTCCCGCGCACCGACGTGACGCTCGTGATCGGCGCCAACGACGTCACCAACCCAGCGGCCAAGAACGAGCCCGGCTCCCCGATTTACGGCATGCCGATCCTGGAGGTCGACCGCTCAGGTGCGGTGGTGGTGCTCAAGCGCTCGATGGCCTCCGGGTTCGCCGGCATCGACAACCCGCTCTTCTACGATCCCAAGACCTCGCTCCTGTTCGGCGACGCCAAGGCGTCGGTGAGCGCTGTGACATCCGAGGTCCAGGCGCTTTAGCTACGCCCCCTGGCAGCGCGCTGTCGCCTTCCAAGGACAGCCCTTTGGGCGTTGGTGGCGCCCGCGCCGCCGACGCGCGGGCTGGCATTCCTGCCTCCGATCGGAAAGTTTCTCTGAGCGTCGTCTCTTTCTGGTACGGTCCTGCCTCGTTTGCATCGCCGAATCCCCGGCAACGCCGCCCGGGGAGCGGGGAACCCAATTCGTTGGGGCGAATCTCGCGGTGATCCGTGAGAAGCGCTTGGACACCAAGCGCGAGCCCGTCAGCTAACCCCGCAGGCCCAGGCGCACCTTGCAACACCGCACCCGCGGGAGGATTTGCGTGTCCGCTTTCAATAGCTTCTCGACTACGACCATGGGCTACAGTCTCGGATGGGACAGATGCTCGGTCTCCCGGGACGGATGCACGGTCCGTCGGGACAGATGCACGGTCCCTTGCTCGTCCAGCAGCCGGAGCGGCCGATGACGCGCGCGGCATGCCTCGCGACGCTCGTAGCGCTGTGCACGCTGGTTCCCGCGGCAGGCGCATGGGCCAACTCCGGGGGGGCGGCAATCCTGCCGCCGCAGAATCCGCGCGGCCTTGACCGCCATGCGGCGGTCTACTCAACTTTCCCGCGCACGCTCAGGCGCGGTGACATCGGCCAAGATGTCAAGACGCTTCAGACGTGGCTGACCGAAGTCGGCGATCGGGTGCCGCAGACCGGGTACTTCGGGTCGCTCACGCTGGGGTCGGTCAAGCGCTTCCAGCGTAACTCGAGGCTGGCCAGAAGCGGCGTGGTGGGGCGCAAGACGGCGGTAGCGCTGCTGGCCGCGATGAATAAGGTCACCAAGCGCGCCGGCGTGGTTGAGCCCTCCGGTGGTTCGACGCCGCTCTCCGGCGGCTCGACGCCGTCGTCATCTGGCGCCTGGGTGTTCCCGCTGAAGCCGATCAGCCGCGTGGTCGCCCCGAGTAGCTGGACCCTCGACCAGGGGGTCGACATCGCCACCGCCGGCAGCGCCTGCGGCTCCCAGGTTGTCGAGGTCGCGATGACTTCGGGGACGATCGTCCAGGAGGGAATCGAGGGCTTCGGGCCTGACGCGCCGATCTTGAAGGTCTCGAGCGGTCCCTACGCCGGGCGCTACATCTACTATGGTCACGCCAAGCCGGCGCTGGTGCCGGTGGGCGCGCATGTAAGCACCGGCCAGCCGATCGCGGAGGTTGGATGCGGCGACGTGGGGATCTCCAGCGGCCCGCACGTCGAGATCGGGATCAGCGATCCCGGCGGACCTCCATGCTGCCCCGGCGGCGAGACCTCCAGGGAGATGTACGACATAGTGCTCGGGCTGTACCACACCGCGGGCAGGAGGTAGGTAGGCAGTGGGTGGGTAAGCTGTAACCGGGCGATCATCGTCTCGGGCCCTAACTGCGCCCCGCACTCACACCTGGGGAGGTACATCATGAGAACGAAGAGATTTTCGGGGCTCGTTGTGGCGCTCGTTGCGCTCGCGCTTGTCGCCGGCGGCTGCGGCAGCTCCAAGTCGAGCAGCAGTGCTGCACCGGCTAGCGGCGGGGCGGCCAGCTCCTCGTCGGCCGGTGCGTCGCCGAGCAGCGGTGCGAGCAGCACCGCAACCAGTGAGGTCCATTTCGCCAAGACGAAGTTCGTGTTGCATGCCGGGCTGGCTTTCGGGGCGTTTCATCGCTACATCTACAAGCCGTTCCGGGCCGGGGTGCTCGGCAAGCCCTTGACTCACAAGGCAGCGTTGGTCAAAGCGGCGCTGGCGGGGGCCTTCACGATCCATGAGCTGAAGATCGCCTACACCGACGCGCAATCGAGTCGCGTTCTGTCAAAGCTCGTCAGCCCGATCACGGCGCTAAACACCAAGATTGCGGCGCTTCGCACCCAGTTCAGGGCCGGTCACTACGACCCCGCCCAGATCAACTCGGCCCAGAGCAGCGTGATGTCCATCGGCTCGCAGAGCGCGGGCGCGGGAGCGGTGATAAAGGACCAGCCCGTTCCGGCCTTGTAAGAGACCGATCAGCCCACCAGCGGCATGCGAACCCCAGGTCGCCGCGCGGCAACCTGGGGTTCGCGTCGCTTCTGGCTCAGCGCCGCGTCGTCAGGCTCGTCGCCCGTCGTGGGAATCAGCGCCGGCTAGGGTGCTTCGTCGCCACGCGGTGACGCCGGCCTCGGCGCTGATGGATCTTGGGCCGCTCCGGGATCGTGGGCCGCTCCGGGTTCCTTTAGCGCCTTCGCGGCGCGCTTGGCTTTATCCATGAGCGTGCCCTCACCCTCGAGGATCTGCTCAACCTCGGTGGCATCCTCGCGGGCCGCTTGTGCCCCTCCGCGCTGGGTGTAGACCTCTTGGGCCTTGCGGGCAAGCTTGTCGAAGTCCATGGGCACTACCTCGAGGACTCGGCCAATACCGACAACGCCTGGGCCCAGCGAAAGTACTTGTTCTTCTCCTGACTTGTGGGTGTTCCCAGACTTTTTGGTTGGGTAGCCTACCGCGCACCGATTCCCTTACAAGGAGAGACGAATGTTGAGAGACTTCAAGGCGTTCCTGTTGAGAGGCAACGTTGTCGACTTCGCAGTCGGCATCGTGGTCGGCGCGGCGTTTGGCGCCGTCGTCACGGCGCTGGTCAAGGACCTCATTACGCCGATCATCGCCGCGATCATCGGCAAGCCCGACTTCTCGGGGCTCACGTTCACGGTCAACGGAAGTAAGTTCCTGTACGGCGACTTCATCAACGCAGTGGTGGCCTTCGTCTCGATCGCGGCCGCCGTCTTCTTCTTCGTGGTGAGGCCGGTCAACGCCTTGATGGCGCGGCGCAAGACTCAGCCCGAGATCGAATCGGAGACGATGAGCTGCCCCGAGTGCTTGAGTGACATCCCGCGCGAAGCGCGAAAGTGCGCGTTCTGTACCTCGCCGGTGCAGGCGGCGAGCTGATCGGCGCAGAGTCGGCCCCCCGCGCCGGTACGCTCGCGGGGTGCTGATCCGTGAGCGTGCGATCGAGGCTTTAGAGGGCGAGCGCTTCGATGTGGCGGTGATCGGCGGCGGCATCACCGGTGCCGGCGTCGCGCTGGACGCCGCTTCGCGCGGGTACAGCGTGGCGCTGGTCGAGAAGGCTGACTTCGCCTCGGGAACGAGCAGTCGCTCTTCAAAGCTGATCCACGGCGGTCTACGCTACCTGCAGAGCTTCGACCTCGGCTTGGTTCGGGAGGCGTTGCTGGAGCGCCAGCTCATGGTCAAGCTCGCCCCGCACCTCGTCACGCCGCTGGCGCTCGTGGTGCCGGCGTTCGACGGCTGCAAGCCTGATCGCATCATGGGGATCGGGTTGAACATGTACGACGTGATGGCCACGACGCCGCTGCGCGGGCGCCGCAGCGCCCGGCGCGCCGCGCTGGACGCCGGGGAAGACCCCGATTCCGACTGGAGCCCGGCCAGGCATCGCGTGGTCTCAGGCGTTGAGGTGGCCGAGCTGCTGCCCGCGCTCGCCGCGCGCGGGCCGACCGGCGGATATCTTTTCTACGACTGTCAGGCCGACGACGCGCGCCTGGTCCTGAGCGTTCTCGGCGAGGCCGAGCGCTTCGGCGCGATCTGCGCAAACCGGCTCGAGGTAACAGAGCTCGTGGATGACGAGGGCAACGGCGACCGGCCCGATCGCGGCGCCGGCGTCAGGGTCCGCGACGCCGAGTCCGGCAACGAGCTCGTGGTGCGGGCTGAGAACGTTGTCAACGCAACGGGGGTGTGGGCAGATCGCATCCGCCCCGGCGAGCTGCGCTCTGAGGCTGAGGCGCCGACCATCCTCCCGAGCCGCGGGACGCATGTGACGCTCAGCCACGCCGATCTTCCGCTGCTCGCCGGAGCGATCGTCCCGGCGGGCGAGGGCCGGACGATCTTCGCGCTGCCATGGCTCGGGCGCAGCCTGATCGGCACCACCGACAACAACTACGAAGGCGACATCGACCATGTGCGCCCCTCGGCGCGGGACGTCGAGTACCTGCTCGATGCCATCAACGAGCTCTTCGGCACGAGCCTGGGCCCTGGGGAGCTGACCGGAGCTTTTGCGGGCGTCCGGCCGTTGATCTCGACTGGGGACGCCCGCAAGTCGGTCGATATCTCGCGTAAGGCCGAGCTGTATGAGACCTCCAGCGGGATGATCACGATTACGGGCGGGAAGCTAACCACCTGGCGGAGGATGGCGAAGATGGCGGTCGATCGACTCGTCGAGCGCGAAGGCCGGCACGCGCCCTGCCGCACTCACGAGATCCCGATTGGGGAGCCCGTCGCCCCCGAGCAGCTCCCCGTCGTGGCGGGCGTTCCGCGAGCGTCATATCGAGCGCTCGCCGAGCGCTACGGTCACGCCGCGAGGAACGTGCTTCAGACCGCTTCTGAGCGCCGGGAGCTGGCGGCGCCGATCCTCGGCGGATTGCCTGATCTGCTCGCCGAGGCACCGTTCTCAGCTCGTCACGAACAGGCCCGGAGCGTGGCTGACGTGTTGCTGCGGCGTACTCGCCTCGGCCTGATCGCAGGTCGCGAGCTCCGCGGGCCCGGCAATCAGGCACCCCTTCGAGTCGCTCGCGCGATGGGCTCGGAGCTGGGATGGGACGAATGCCGGGCTGTGGCGGAGACCGAGCGCTTTCACCGCGAAGCACAGGTTGAGGGCATCGGCGCGGTTCTTTGAAGAGGCCTTTCCCAGCAGCGGAGCAGAAATGCAGGGTTGGGGTCCTGAGCCTTCAGGAGAATCCAGGCTAAGCTGGTGGGCTCGATGGACGAGGTGCGCGAGTTCTGCCAGCGGGTGCTCGGAGCCGGTGCCGCCGCCGGCGAGGCGGCTGGCGAGGCGCTTTCCTCTCAGCTCCCGGCGCCGGCCGGCGCGGCCGGGCGCACGATCTGGGCGCCGAGCGGGGCAGGTCCCACGGACCGGATCGAGACCCTGGCGGCCGCTTGCCGCGCCTGCCGAGCTCGCGCGCTGGGCGAAGCGGCGGCCAGGCCTGCCCAGCCCGGCGCGGCCGAGCTGAGCCTCGGCGAGTCGGTGGCGCTCGAGCTGGCCGCGGCCACTGCCCGGCTGCCCGAGCGCCAGCGCGAGGCACTTGCGTTGCGTGAGCTGCTGGCGCTCTCCTACGACCAGATCTCCCAGGTGATGGGGATCGAACCGGCGGCGGTCGCGCCATTGCTGGCCCGCGCCCGGCTGGCGCTTTGCGCCGAGCGCCGAGGCTCGGTGACCGAGCACCGAGCCTGTGCCGAGTCCGACCGCGCGTGGCGGGCGCTTGCGCAAAGGCAAGACTCCGAGCCGCGCGTCGTAGATGACGGTGAATGGCTGCCCGAGCATCTCGCGCAGTGCGTGGAATGCGACCGTGCACACGCGGCGATGATCGAGGCTTCTGCTTGCTACCGCGCGTGGCCGACGAATGACGGGATCCCGATGACCCGGTGACCGGCTGACCGGCTGACCGGATCCCGACTACGCGATGACGCGATGACGCGATGGACCGGACGATGATCCCGTCGCGCTTGCTTGCGGCGGGTACGGCGACGCTTGCGCTGGGGGGGCGTCCGTGGCTGATGGGTGTGATCAATGCGACGCCCGACTCCTTCTCGGACGCGGGCCTGACGCAGACCCTCGGCCAGCGCATCGAGCTCGCCGGCTCGATGCTCGCTGCGGGCGCGGACATGATCGACATCGGCGGCGAGTCTGGTGTGACCAACCGACCTGCGATCGGGGCGCAGGAGGAGATCGAGCGTGTCGTGCCGCTGATCGAGCGGGTGCATCGCGAGCTCGGTGCGCTCGTCTCGGTGGATACCTACAAGCCGGCGGTCGCCCGCGCGGCGATCGCGGCCGGTGCCTCGATCGTCAACGACGTCAGTGGCCTGCGCGAGCCTGAGCTGGCCGAGGTCTGTGCGCAGACCGGCGCCGGGCTGGTCTTGATGCACACCCGCGCGGCACCCAAGCAGAACCTACTCGACCCCGCGCTCGATGGCCGGATCGTCTCGGATGTCGAAGTGTTTCTGCGGGAGCGGATCGAGCTGGCGCTGAAGTGCGGTGTGAGCTTCGAGCAGTTGCTGCTCGATCCCGGAGCTGACTTCGCCAAGACTCCTGCGCAGACGGTGCAGGTGCTGCGGGCGCTGGGCGATCTCCATGCGCTCGGGCGCCCGCTGCTGCTGGCGGTTTCTCGCAAGGACTTCATCGGCGCGCTCACCGGGCGCCCGCCTTCTGAGCGCCTCGCTGGAACCTTGGCCGCGCTTGCGCACGGGGTAGACGCTGGAGCGCACGTGCTGCGCGTGCACGATGTCGCGCAGGCGGCGGACTTTCTGGGCGTGCGCGCTGCACTGCGGGCCGAGGCTGAGGTCGATTCCGCGCTTCGGGTCCCCGACGAGTTGCGTTGGGAGCAGGGCGCCGGCTGAGGGCGACTATCGTGGGAGCAGGGCGCCGGCTGAGCCCGGCGGTCGTCCTGCCCAGGTGCGAAGATGGTGGAAGTCGCCGGTCGCTGGCTCGACGCGACCGGAGCCCACCGATATAGCCCTCAAGGAGGCATCACATGTCAATACTGGATCGTCCGACGCTGCAACAGAGCTCCCTCGCCGATCTTCACACGATCGCGTCCGAGCTCTCGGTCGACGGATACCGCCGGCTGCGCCGTGCCGAGTTGATCGAGGCGATCATCGGCAAGCAGGGTGGGGCGGAGGAGTCCGGGCTCGCCGAGATGCCCAGTGAGGATGCGCCGGCCGCCGAGCCGGTAGCGCGGCCCACCGGGCGGTCGACTACGCGGCGTCGTCGGAAGTCCACGCTCCAGGCCGCCGAGGAGTCAGACGTCGAGGCCGGTGAGAAGCTCACCACCGCGGCTGGGGAGGAGTCCACCACCACCGGGGAGGCGGAGTCCACCACCACCGGCGGGAAGTCCACCGCCACCATCGGCGAGGAGTCCGATGCCTCTGACGACGATGGCAGCTCGGCACGTAAGAGCCGGGGTAGGCGGGGGGGGCGAGGCGCCGCGCGCGAGGACGGGCAACGGCGCGAGCGCCCGCAGCGGCGCGGGAGCGCCTCGCAAGAGGCGCAGGACGACGGCGATGATGGGACCGCCGAGGGAGTGGTCGAGCTGCTCGGTGGCGGTACGGGCTTCGTACGTGTGGACCCTCCCGGAGCTTCCGAGAACGACGTCTACATCTCGGCCGCCCAAGTCAAGCGGTGCGAGCTCGTTTCGGGCGATCGGATCGCCGGGCCCAAGCGCGCGCCGCGGCGCTCTGAACGGTTTGCGTCGCTGGTTCGCGTTGACACGATCAACGACCACCCCGCTACCGAGGTGACGGATGGTGCACGCTTTGACGATCTGACCGCGGCGTTTCCCGATGAGCGCTTCCGGCTCGGCTCCGAGGACCCGACGATCAAGGCGATCGAGTGGCTGACCCCGCTGGGCCGTGGCTCTCGGGTGACGATCTCCGGGGCGTCGCGAGCGGGGAAGACAGAGGCGCTTCGCAGGCTGGCCGGCGCGCTCGCCGGCCAGCCTGAGCTGCAGGTCTCGGTGGCGCTCGCGGGTGTGCGCCCCGAGGAGATCTCTGAGTGGAGCCGAGGTTCGGTGCAGCCGGCCGCGGCGGTCGACTTCGGTGCCTCCGCCGATGTGCAGGCCCAGGCCGTCGAGCCGGTGATCGACCAGGCTCGCCGCGTCGCCACGCGGGGCGGGAATGCCCTGGTGCTCATCGACACGCTCGATGGGCTTCACCGGCAAGTCGCGCTCAAGGCCCTGGTTGCCGCGCGCAACATCGTCGGCGGGGGATCGCTGACCGTCATCGCTACCGCGTCGGCACCGATCGGCGGCGAGACGACAGTGATCGCTTTGGACGCATCGCTTGCGAGCGTGGGTCGCTTTCCGTCGCTGGACCTGCTGGCGAGCGGCACCTTGCGCCCGGAGCTTCTCGTGGGTGAGACCGGGGCTGAGGCGATTGCGAAGGCCCGGGGCGAGGCGCTGGAGGGGTAGGGCTGCTACCAGCCCCCGCGCGGGTCGGTGCCGGCCGCGACGCGCTTAGCCGCGTCCAGCTTGGCGTGTGCGCGCTTCTCCAGGCGCCACTGGATCAGCGAGAGGACGATGATGAGCAGCGGGAAGAACGCGATCACCCCGAACATGGCGTTTGTGATCACCGGGTCGTTGGTCTCCCCGAACCAGCCCTCGCCGATCCCCCCACGGGCCAGCGCGGGCGGGGCGACCGTCAGCAGCGTGACGCCGAAGGCAACCAGCGCGGTCATGATCCGGGCACGGCGCATTGGGTGCACAACCCTACCGGACCGGCGTACCCTCACGCTAGGTCAGGCTGCCTGCACGCGCGTCACGCCGCCCATACCCAGGCTCACACGCCGCCGGCAACCCGTGGGTCACTCCGCCGCCACACGGGCTCCCGGTGCGAGGGCCGCGAGCGCGGCCAGGAGCGCCGGGTTGTACACCTTCGCGTGGGAGACGATCTCCAGATGCTCGAGCGGGGCTTCGAACACCTGCGCTCGCAGGGCTGTCGCGAGCTCGCGCTGCCTGGACGGCGACACCGCATCGTCGCGGGTCGTGATCACGACGGCCGAGGGTGCACGGATCGCGTCCAGCCACGGCCGCGAATCGAAGCGGCCGAGCTCCCGGCCCGCCTGTGCGATATCACGCGCTGAGTGCCGCATCAGCTCGGACTGGAACCAGATCGTCTGGTGGGACTCCCGCAGCCCTATGCGCCGAAAGCCCGAGCGCCATGTCCTGACCGGCGCCAGCGTGAGCAGGAGCCCAAACGCACCCATCGCCTTCCAGGCGCGGCGGGTCCGTGGGTCCTGCCAATGCTGCGCGGTGCCGCTCAGGACCAGCCCGCAGACGACGTCGGGATGATCGCGCGCGACGAGTTGCGCGACCGCCCCTCCCATCGAATAGCCGACGACGATCGCCGGGGCGAGATCCAGTCTGCGCAACGCGGCTGCCGCGTCCGCGGCGCAGTCGACCAGCGAGAAGGGCACCAGCGGCCGCAGGCCGCGGCCGTGGCCTCGATGGTCGATCGCCAGGACGCGGTAGCCGGCATCGACGAGATCGCCGTACGCGCCTGCCCAGTTCAGGTCAGCGGTCGCCATCCATCCGTGCAGGAGCATCACCACCGGACCGTCGCCGCCGGTGTCGCGCAGGAACACCTCCCCGCGCCCGGGCACATTCAGCGTCCTCGCGGGGGGCATCTCGAACGGCGGCTCGGGCGGCCAGGGGGGCCATTGCGACGCGCTCACCGCTCCAGCCTACCCGGCGCTTCCTACCATCAAGGCCGATGGCAGTCTTGATCGCATCCGACCTCGGCAAGGACATCGCCGGCGAGCCCCTGCTGCGTGGGATCTCGTTCAAGCTGGAGCGAGGCGACCGGATGACCCTGTCGGGAAGGAATGGCACCGGCAAGACGACGTTGCTGCGGATGCTTGCCGGGGAGGCGACGGTGGACCTTGGGGAGCTCGTGCTCGCGAAGGGTACGAAGCTCGCGCTGCACGACCAGCGCCCACCACGCGACAGGGCCCTGTCCCTGCGCGACTACGTTCTTTCGGGGGCGCGCGAGCTGGTCGCGATCGAGCAGGAGCTGGTTTCGCTAGAGCAGGCGATGGCAGGCGGAGCGCACGACGGCCTGACGATGAACCGCTACGCGCAGGCGCAGGCCGGGCTCGAGCATGCGGGCGGCTACCGCTGGCGCGATCGCGCGCTCGCGACGCTGCGCGGGCTTGGCTTTCAATCCGAGGCCGACCTCGATCGAGCGCTCGACACGTTCTCGGGCGGCGAGCTGACGCGGGCATCGCTGGGGCGGGCGCTGGCGGGCGATCCAGACCTGCTGCTGCTCGACGAGCCGACCAACCACCTCGACATCGAGGCCCTGGAGTGGCTCGAGCAGCATCTCGTGGGGCTCGATGCTGCCATTGTGCTCGTGGCCCACGATCGCTGGTTCCTGGAGGCCGTCGGAACCTCGGTACTGGAGCTCGAGGCAGGCAGCGGGCGGTTCTTCGCCGGGCCGTGGCACGCGTGGCGCAAGGAGAAGGCGGCGCGGGAGCTCGCGCTCGGCAGGGCGGCGGAGCGCCAGCAGGCGGAGATCCAGCGCCTGGAGCGCTTCGTGACGCGCTTCCGGGCCGGCACCCGCGCCCGCCAAGCGCAGTCGCGCGCCAAGATCCTGTCGAAGATGGACCGCCCCAAGCGGGCAGCCGGCGACGGAGCGGCGCTTCAGTTCGCCTTCAAGGCGCCCGAGCGCAGCGGGCGGGTCGTGTTCGAATTCCTAGACGGCCGGATCGCTGCCGGGCCCAAGCAGTTGCTCGACGGCGCCGAGCTGTGGTTGGAGCGCGGCGAGCACGTATCGCTTGTCGGTCCCAACGGCGCAGGCAAGACCACGCTGATCGAGACGCTCGCGGGGCTGCGCGAGCCCCAGGCGGGCAAGCTGAGCACCGGGCACAACGTCAAGATCGGCCTGCTCTCCCAGCACGCCGACGAGCTCTCGGCGGGGACCGCGCGCACGGTGCTGGAGGCTACCCAGCACGCCGCAGGGCTGACTCCGGGCCGGGCGCGGGCGCTGCTCGGGCGCTTTCTGTTCTCCGGCGAAGAGGCGGAGAAGCCGCTGGCGGGGCTCTCCGGCGGGGAGCGCCGGCGACTGTCGCTGGCGATGCTGGTCAGCTCAGGCGCCAACGTGCTGATCCTCGACGAGCCGACCAACCACCTGGACCTCGAGAGCCGGGAGGCGCTCGAGGCGGCGCTCAAGGTCTTTCCCGGCTCGCTGCTGCTGGTCTCCCACGACCGGGCGCTGCTGGACGCGATCGGGACCCGGACGATCGCGCTCGAGGACCAGGCGCTGCACAGCTACGTTGGCGGTTGGCCCGAGTACCTGCGGGTTCGCGAGGCGCGAGCCAAGGCGCCGGCGGCCGCTCGGGGCCACGCCTCGCGATCGGCAGAGGCCCCGGCGGCGACTGGATCCCCTAGCCCGGCAAAGCTGCCAGCACCCGCGGCCGCTGGGGGCAAGGGCAACAACGGGCGCAGGGCCGCTGACGCGCGCAAGGCCGGTACCGGGGGGAGGTCCGGCAACCGTGGCCAGGGCGGCCAGGCCGGCGACGGCGTCACCGGCGACGGCGTCAAGGACGGCAAGGCCAAGAAGCACAATCCGCCGGTGGGCAAGGGCGGCGACAAGCGCGAGCAGCGTCTGGAGCGCGAGATCGACGCGGCCGAAGCGGCCCTGGCCGCGATCGAGGACGAGCTCGCTGATCCGGCGGCCTGGGCCACGCCGACGGCGACGGCCAGGTCGTCAAGCCGCCACGAGGAGGCCCGGCAGGCGGTCGCGGAGCTCTACGAGCGCTGGGAGGCGGTAGCGGGCTGATCGACGCGGCTGCGGCGGCTCCACAGGCGTTACCCCGGCGACGAACCTGGCATCCGATGCCGAGCGGCGGGACCTTCGGATGTTTGCTGCCAATATGGCATCAAACTTCCGAAGCTTCCAGGGCTCGAGGCCCGTACAGCCCCGTCGGCGCGCGAGCCGGACGAGGTTGTCCCGGGCCCGCTCTACACTCAAATCCGATGCCAGCGCCACGGCAGGCCTCGGCGGTTCGGGTGGCCTTGATCGACGATGACAGCGGCCTGCTCACCGGGCTGGATCGGCGGTTTGCCGTCCTGCGCTGGGAGCGGGAGCTGCTCGGCTTCGCCGCGCCCCCGGAACAGCTCGCCGCCCTGCGGCTGCACGCGCTGATCGTCAACCCCCGCCTGACCGGGCTCGACTACATCAACTGGGTGTCGGGCTCGTTGCCGGGCCTGGCCCTGCTGGTCTGCGCCGACCCGGCGCCGGTGTCAGAGCGCGTTCGCGGGCTGCGCGGGGGCGCCGATGACTGGATCACCAAGCCGTGCCATCCCGAGGAGCTGATCGCCCGGCTCGAGGCAGTGCTGCGCCGGCGCCGCGCCGGCGAGTTGCCGGTCCGGGACGAGACGATCGCCTCGGGCGAGCTGGCGATTCGACCCGATCGTTTCGACGCCTACGTCGCTGGTGGGCCAGCCGGACTCTCGCGCAAGGAGTACGAGCTCCTGCACCAGCTGGCGATCGTCGGCGGCCGAGTGCTCGAACGCGAGGACATCTACCAGCGCGTCTGGGGCTACACGATGGCCCGCGGCGACCGATCGGTCGACGTGTTCGTCCGCAAGCTGCGCCAGAAGCTCGAGCGCGTCTCACCATCGTGGCGATACGTGCACACCCACTTCGGGGTCGGGTATCGGTTCGCGGCCGAGCGGCTCGATCAGGCCGGCCCTCCGGCTGCCGCGGCCTCTCCGGCTCCCGCGCCGGCCCCGGCGGCCTCGCCGGTCCCGGC
>JALYUQ010000259.1 GCA_030853685.1 Actinomycetota bacterium
GGCGCGGCCCGGGCGTGCGTGCGTGCTGGTCGGGAGCGCTCGGGCGCGCCTCGCGAGTGCGGCCGCGCTACGCGCCACGTCGCCCCCATCGGCGCGGCCCGCGACATCGCCAGCATCGGCACTGCAAAGGGCCGCGTGCGATGAAGGGCGCGATCCTCATCTGCGGAACCCATTCGGACGCCGGGAAGTCGGTTGTGGCCGCAGGGATCTGCCGCTGGTTGCATCGCGAGGGCGTGCGCGTCGCGCCATTCAAGGCCCAGAACATGGCGTTGAACTCCGTTGTGACCCCCGATGGCAGCGAGATCGGTCGCTCCCAGGCCGTCCAGGCCGCGGCGGCCGAGATCGAGCCCGAGGCCGCCATGAACCCGGTCCTGATCAAGCCGTCGGGTGAGCGCCACAGCCAGGTCGTGGTCATGGGGCGTCCCTACGCCGATGCCGACGCGCGCTCCTACCAGCAGCTCAAAGCTGAGCTGGCGCCTGTGGTCGCCTCGGCGCTGGCCGGGCTTCGCGAGCGCTATGAAGTCGTCGTCTGCGAGGGGGCCGGCAGCCCGGCCGAGGTCAACCTGCGCAGCGACGACCTGGCCAACATGGGCCTCGCGCGCGAGGCGGGGCTGCCGGTCGTGATCGTGGCCGACATCGACCGCGGCGGAGTATTCGCGTCGCTGCTCGGCACGCTCGCGCTGCTGGACGGCGCCGACCAGGCCCTGGTCGCAGGCTTCGTGATCAACAAGTTCCGCGGCGACGCCTCGATCTTGGCCCCCGGACTCGAGCGCCTACAGGAGCTCACGGGGCGCCCCGTGCTCGGCGTGCTGCCCCACGCCGAGGACCTTTGGATGGACGCCGAGGACTCGCTGACGCTCGACGCGCGGGCGCCCGAGGCTCCCGCCCGAGCAGACACCCTCGACGTCGCGGTGCTTCGCCTGCGGTGGATGAGCAACTTCACCGACGCCGATGCGCTGGGCGCCGAGCCCGGCGTGCGCGTTCGCTTCACACGCTCGCCCGCCGACGTGGAGCGCGCCGACCTCGTGGTCGTGCCCGGCACGAAGGCGACGATCGAAGACTTGGAGCGCCTGCGCGCGGGCGGCCTGGACCGCGCCCTCGCCGCGCGCGCCGCCGCCGGGGACCCGATCCTAGGCGTCTGCGGGGGTTACCAGATGCTCGGCGAGCGGATCGACGACGGCGTCGAGTCTGGCCGCGGCCGGGTTGCCGGCGCCGGCCTGCTTCCGGTCGTTACGACGTTCGCACCGGACAAGCTCCTGCGCCGGCGCAGCGGGCGCTCGGAGTGGCTGGGGACCAGCGCCAGCGGCTATGAGATCCGCCACGGTCGCATTCGCCGCCACGGCGGCGAACCGGTCGTGACCGCCGACGACGGCGAGCCGGAGGGCTGCCGCGACGGTGCCGTGGTCGGCCTCTCCTGGCACGGCGCCCTCGAGCACGACGCGTTTCGCCGTGCACTGCTGTCCTGGGTCGCGAAAGCGCGCGGGCGCCGCTTCGTCCCGGGCGCCACTCCGTTCGCGGCGGCGCGCGCCGCGCGTCTCGACGCGCTGGGCGACCTCGTCGCGGGCCACATCGACACCGCCCGGCTGGCGGCGCTGATCGAGGGCGGACCGCCCCCGGACCTGCCGATCTTGACAACGGAGGTGCGCCAGTGCTGCGCTTCGTGACCACGGCCGATACCGAGATCCTCGCCACCGCCGCGGCGGTGGCCCGTCTGCCGCCCGGCTTCCCGGAGGTCCGCTGCGCCAACCCCGCTACGGCCGTCGATGACGAGGCGCTCGTCGAGGAAGTGCTCACCGGCGCGCGGGTCGTGCTGTGCCGCATCCTCGGCGGCCGTCGCGGGTGGGTGAACGGCTTCGACCTGCTGCGGGAGCGCTGCGCCCAAGGCGGCATTTCGCTGCTCGCGCTGGGGGGCGAGGCCGAGCCCGACGCGGAGCTGACGGCGCTCTCGACCGCGCCGGCGGGCGCGGTCGCGCAGGCGGGGGAGTACCTGCGTCACGGCGATGTCGACAACGTCGAGCAGTTGCTGCGCTTCCTCGCCGACACCTTCCTTTTGCAGGGCCACGGCTTCGAGCCGCCGCACGAGGTCGCGGATCTCGGGGTCTACCTCCCGGGAGCGGGCGACGTTCCGATGCAGGACGCGCTTGCGCGCCTCGATCCGGCACTACCTACGGTCGGGGTCTGCTTCTACCGCTCGCACCGGCTGACCGGCAATACCGCGTTCGTCGACGCGCTGAGCGCCGCGATCAACGAGGCCGGCGCCAACGCGCTGCCCGTCTGGAGCTACACCCTGCGCCGGGACGGCGAGGGGAAGGTCGCGGCGCTCGAGCTCCTGCACGGCCACGTGGACGCTCTCATCACGACGATGCTCGCGACAGGCGGCTCGGGCGCCGCCGATGCGGTGCCCCGCCAGAGCGAGGGCGCCGCCGGCAACGCGCCGGGCGCCCGCGCGCGCGAGGAGCGCGACAGCGTTGGCGAGCAGTGGCAGGAGTGGGACGCCCGTGCGCTCGCCGAGCTCGGTGTCCCGGTCATCCAAGCCGTGTGCGCCACCTCTTCGCGGGCGGCGTGGCTGGCCTCCGACGCGGGGCTGTCCCCACTCGACGCGGCCACGCAGGTGGCGATCCCCGAGTTCGACGGCCGCATCTTGGGCGGCGTCATCTCCTTCAAGGAGCGAGACGCCGGGAGCTCGCCGGTTGGCGTAGCGGTCCCGCGCTACGTTCCCGACACCGAGCGGTGCGCGCGGGTGGCGAGACTGGCCGTGCGCCACGCCGCGCTTGCCCGCCGGCCGGCTCGCGAGCGCCGGGTGGCGGTGCTGCTGACGAGCTTCCCGACCAAGCACGCGCGGGTCGGGATGGCGGTCGGCCTCGACACACCGGCGAGCGCGCTGGCGCTGTTGCAGGCGCTGCGCGCCGACGGGATGGCGATCGAGCACGACTTCGCCGGCGGCGACTGCCTCATGCACGCACTGATCGCCTCCGGCGGGTACGACCCGGAGTTCCTCACCGACGACGATCTCCTCAGGGCTCCGCTGCGGATGCCCGTAGCCGATTACTCGAGCTGGTACACCACCCTACCGGCCGCTCTGCGCGCCGCGATCGAGGAGCGCTGGGGCCCGCCGCCGGGCGATCGCCACGTCGACGGCGAGGACTTCGTGATCGCCGGGCTGGAGCTCGGCAACGTGGTCGTTGCGATCCAGCCGCCGCGCGGCTATGGCGAGGATCCGGTCGGCATCTACCACGACCCGAAGCTGCCGCCGACCCACCACTACCTCGCCTTCTATCGCTGGATCGACTCCGTGTGGGGTGCCGACGCGATCATCCACCTCGGCAAGCACGGGACGCTCGAGTGGCTACCCGGGAAGACGCTCGCGCTCTGCGCCGGTTGCGCGCCGGACGCCGCGCTGGGTGACATCCCGCTCGTGTATCCGTTCGTGGTAAACGACCCCGGTGAGGGAGTGCAAGCCAAGCGCCGCGCCCACGCGGTGATCGTCGACCACCTCGTGCCGCCGATGATGCGCGCGGACACCTACGACGAGCTGGCCGAGCTCGAGGCGCTGCTCGACGAGTACGCGCGGTTGGAGGTGCTCGACCCGCCGAAGCTGCCGGCGCTCGCCGCGCGCATCTGGTCGGCGATCGAGCGCGCCAACCTGCAGTCCGACCTCGGGGTCCACGAGCGCCCCGACGATGTCGGGGGGCTGGTCCAGCACATCGACGGCTATCTCTGCGAGATCAAGGACATCCAGATCAAGGACGGCCTGCACGTCCTCGGCTGCTCGCCCGCGGGCGAGCAGCTACGCGGGTTGACGGCAGCGATGCTGCGTCTGGGCTCGGGCGATGTGCCAGGTCTGCGCGCAGCGGTCGGCGCCGCCTTCGGGATCGACGAGCCGGCGCTCGTCGCCGCCCCGGGCGCGCCCGCTCCAGCGGCGCCCGCGACGACGGTGCCCGGTCAGACGCCACCAACTGCTCCCGATGACCTGCGCAGCCTGCTCAGCCACTTCCCCGGCCCAAGCAAGAGTGCCGGCGACCTCGTGGACCGTTTGGAGTCCGCGCAGATGGCTCTGCTGGACGAGCTGGCCGCTCGTGGCTGGCTCGGAGGGTCCGCCGTGGAAGTGTGCGCCGCGGTCCTCGGCCGCGGCGACGAGGACGTGGAGCGAGTGCTGCGCTTCGCCGCCGACGAAGTCGTGCCGCGTATCCGCCAGACCGGCGAGGAGCTGAGCGCGATCGTCGCGGCGCTGCGCGGCCGTCACGTCGCCGCCGGTCCGTCGGGGAGCCCCACCCGCGGCCGGCTCGACGTGCTGCCGACGGGGCGTAACTTCTACTCGGTCGACCCGCGAGCGCTGCCCTCCGAGCTGTCCTGGGAAGTCGGCCGGCGCCTGGCCGGCGCGTTGCTCGAGCGACACCGGCGCGAGACCGGCGAGCCGCCGCGAATGGTCGGCCTGGTCGCGTGGGGCACCTCCGCGATGCGCACGCAGGGCGACGACATAGCGGAGATCCTCGCGCTGCTTGGCGTGCGCCCCACCTGGCACCCCGAGACGCGCCGCGTGAGCGGCATCGAGGTCATCCCTCTCGCCGAGCTCGGCCGGCCGCGCATCGACGTCACGGTCCGCATCTCCGGGTTCTTCCGCGACGCCTTTCCCCACCTGATCGCGCTGCTCGACGACGCCGTGGCGCGGGTCGCCGCGCTGGACGAGCCCTCCGAGGACAACTACGTGGCCGCCCATGCCCGCGCCGACGCCGAGCGCCTGGCGGCCGAGCTCGGGACCGAGGCTGGCTGGCGGCGCGCGACGACGAGGGTCTTCGGCTCCAAGCCCGGGACCTATGGCGCCGGCCTGATGGCGCTCCTCGATACACGTGACTGGCGCGGTGACGCCGACCTGGCCGAGGTCTACGAGGCCTGGGGTGGCTATGCATACGGCCGCGGCCTGGAGGGTGCGTCCGCCGCGCAGGCGATGCGCGACTGCTACGCCCGAATCGACGTGGCGGTCAAGAACGTCGACAACCGAGAGCACGACATCCTCGACTCCGACGACTATTACCAGTACCACGGCGGCATGGTCGCCACGGTACGGGCGTTGACCGGGCGTGACCCGGCGGCGTACCTCGGCGACAGCTCAGATCCATCGCGGGTGCATGCGCGCACGCTCGCCGAGGAGACCAGGCGCGTGTTCCGTGCGCGCGTGGCCAATCCGCGCTGGATCGCGTCCATGATCCGCCACGGCTACAAGGGCGCGGCCGAGCTGTCGGCGACCGTCGACTACCTCTTCGGCTACGACGCCACGACCGGCGTCGCGCAGGACTGGATGTACGAGCAGGTGACCCAGCGCTATCTCCTCGACGAGGACGTAGCCGCGTTCATGAGCCGTTCGAACCCCTGGGCGGCCCGGGCGATCGCCGAGCGCCTGCTGGAGGCAGCCGACCGCGGCATGTGGGCGCAGCCGCGGGACGACACCCTGGCCGGAATCCGCGAGCGCTTCCTGGCGCTCGAGGGCGAGCTCGAGGAGGCCGGCGCTTGACTCTCGAGCCCGCGGAGGCCGGGGCCGGGTCCCCGAGGCCGGGGGCCGGATTCCCGAGCCCGAGGAGGCGCGCGTGACCCCTGAGTTCCCGCTCACGGCGATCGTCGGTCAGGAGGCGCTCGTTGAGGCGCTGCTGATCAACGCCGTAGCGCCCGAGGTCGGCGGCGTGCTCGTACGCGGCGAGCGCGGCACCGCGAAGTCGACAGCCGTGAGGGGCCTAGCGCCACTGCTGCCATCCGTGAGCGCCGCCGCCGGCCATCCGTTCGCGTTCGCCCCCGGCGAGCGGGCGCCCGAGGGCCGGGTGCCGCACGACATCGAGGTCGCCGACCGCCAAGCGCGGCTGGTCGAGCTGCCGCTTGGCGCCGCGCTTGACCGTCTCGTTGGCGCGCTCGATCTTCGCCGCGCGCTCGCGGGCGAGCACGCCTTCGAGCCCGGGCTGCTGGCCCGCGCGCACCGCGGCATCCTGTACGTCGACGAGGTCAACCTGCTCCCCGACCACTTGGTCGACGCACTGCTCGACGCGGCCGCATCGGGCGTGGCGCGGGTGGAGCGCGACGCGGTGTCGGTCGAGCACGACGCGCGCTTCTTGCTCGTCGGCACGATGAACGTCGAGGAAGGTGAGCTGCGCCCGCAACTGCTTGACCGCTTCGGGCTCGGCGTGGAGGTCCGCGGCCCGGCAGACCCGGGCGCGCGGGCAGAGATCGTGCGCCGCCGGCTGGCCTTCGACCGCGACGCGGCGGCGTTCGTGCGGCGCTTCAGCGCCCAGGAGCGGGCGCTAGCCGGTCGCATCGCGCTGGGGCGCGAGCGACTGGACCGGGTACGCCTGCCCGAGCGTGAGCTGATGCGCATCACTGGCGCCTGCGCGCGCCTGGGGGTAGACGGCGTGCGAGGGGACATCGTCTGCGCCGTCGCCGCCCGCGCGCTCGCTGCACTGGAGGGTGCAGAGGAGGTCTCCGAGGACCACGTCCGCCGCGCGGCTGCGCTCGCCCTGCCCCATCGTCGTCGCCGCGATCCGCTGGCAAGCGAGGCGGCCGGGGAGGACGACCTGCAGCGAGCTTTGGACGGCAGCCAAGGCACCGGGCCGTCCAGCGAGCTCCGCTGCGGCGCAGACGACGACACCGAGCCGTCCGGCCATCCCCGCGACGGCGATGACGGGCCCGAGCCGTCCGGCCATCCCCCGGGCGGCGGCCGGAACCCCAAGTCGCATCGCCGTGGCAGTGGCTCCCCGGCCGGCGGCCCGGGGAGCGCTGGCGAGGACGCAACGCGCGCCGGCCCAACCGCCGAGCCCGAACC
>JALYUQ010000271.1 GCA_030853685.1 Actinomycetota bacterium
CTCGCTGACGCCCATCGCACCGTTGCAGTGATCCATAGCAACTCGAAGGGGCGGTTTCGTATTCGCCTGAAGCCCGGCTTGTACCTCCTGCTGCCGAGAACTGCATTCGATCGCCTCGGCTTCAAGATAACCCCGCGTCGCGCTCGGATACGTATGCGGGTGCGCAGAAGCGGTTATGCGACCATCAAGATCGATTACTTCAGCTTTCCTCCCTGCATGTCCAGGGCACGTCGTTGCAATCGGCTCACGGTAGTTCGTCTCGCCCGAACAAGTCGGCCTGCGCAAGCAATCAAGCAAACGAGCTGGCCTGACTTGATTTGCGGCTGAAGCAGGAAGGTCTAAACTTTCGCCGGGGAAGAGCGCCACGGCATTTAGCCGGACTCCCGGCTGCGTTGGCGGCGCTCCAGCATCGTTTGAATCTGAGGAGGCGGGTCGTGTGGCAAGAGCCAGGAGCCATCGTCCCGGCGGACGGTCCATCCGCGGTCGGCGATCTCCCCAAGGGCGACCGTCACCGATGGCCGGGTGGCGCCCACCAGCCTGCTGAGGTCCTGGTGGGTGAGCTTGATCGAGACGACGATCCCGGACGGGGAGACCTTGCCGAAGCGATCGGCGAGGTGCCAGAAGAGCACCAGCAGGCTGAGATCGACGCGCTTGATGCAGTGGATGGCCACGTGCAGGGCGAGCGAGTGCGAGCGTTCGACGGCGCGTTCCATGAACACACTCACCAGCGCCGGCCAGGCCGCGACGACCTGAGCGAAGTCGTGGTCCAGCACCGCAATGCGTAGGGGTTCGATGATCTTCCAGTCGACCTCGAAGGGCATCGGAGCCCAGTCGCCGAAGTCGTCCCAGGGGCGCAGGAGCTCACCCGGGCCGATCAGCTCGCCGCAGGTGGTGTGGCCGATGACGACGCCGCGGATCAGCAGGCCCTCGAGAAGGAGCAGGCCGAAGTGAGTATCGCCGTGCTCGAACGTCGCGCGCGGCCGCCAGGGACCACGTGGCACGCGGTATGCGGCGGCGGTGAGCGCATCGCGGGCCGCGGCCCGGTCGCACTTGGGAACGAGCGCTAGCAGCGCGGGATCTTCGTCGAGTAGGTGGACGGGTGGCAGGCGCTTCATGGTCACGAGCCTAACCGGGAGGATGCCGGACTCGGTGTAAGGCCAAGAAGACCTCGTCTCAGCAGTTTGTTGCATACGGGACGCGGTGTGGACTTGACGGTCCTCTTTGTCGGGTGCCCGACAGCCGCCATGATGATGAGGACGGGGGCGGCCTGCGCATGGTTTACTGCACCGAAAGTGCGGCTGGCGAGACTGTGCCGCGCCAGCCGAGAAGTCGTGTCGAGCCGGAACTGACGGACGCCGGAACACCAGGACAGGAGCGAGTGTTGCCTAAGCGGTTGGAGCTGGCGATCCGGTGACGGCCGATCGCATGAGCGGGGCGAGCATCGAGCGGCTCGAGGTCTCGGTGTACAAGGTCCCCACCGATTACCCGGAGTCCGACGGCACCGCGGAGTGGGACGCGACGACGGTCGTGCTGGTGCGGGCGCACGGCGCCGGGAGGACGGGCTTGGGCTGGACCTACGGTGACATGGCCAGCGCGACGGTCGTTCACTCGACGCTGGCCGGGGTCGTGGCCGGGCGGGACGCGCTGCGGGTCAGCGCCGCCTGGGAGGCGATGATCGCCGCGTGTCGAAACCTGGGACGTCCCGGGGTGGCATCGATGGCGATCGCGGCGGTGGATACGGCGCTGTGGGACCTCAAAGCGCGGATCCTGGAGCTGCCGCTCGCTACGCTGCTCGACGCGGCCCACGACGCGGTGCCGGTCTATGGCTCGGGTGGCTTTACCTCCTACCCCAACGAGCGGCTCGCCGAGCAGCTTGGGGGGTGGGCGGCGCAGGGTATCGCCCGGGTGAAGATGAAGGTCGGACGCGACCCGGAGCGCGATCTCGAGCGAGTGCGGGTGGCCCGGGAGGCGATCGGGCCCGACACCGAGCTGTACGTCGATGCCAACGGGGCGCTCAGCCGGATGCAGGCGCTGGGGTTCGCCCGCCGCTACGCGGACGATTTCGATGTCAGGTGGTTCGAGGAGCCGGTCTCCTCGGATGATCTGGAGGGCCTTCGGTTCCTGCGCGATCGCGCTCCGGGCGGGATGGACATCGCGGCCGGAGAGTACGGCTACAAGCTCGACTACTTCGAGCAGATGCTTGCCGCTGGCGCCGTTACCTGCCTGCAGGCAGATGTCACCCGGTGCGAGGGAATAACCGGCTTCTTGCGCGTCGCCGCGCTGTGCCAGGCGAGGTCGCTAGAGCTCTCGGCGCACTGTGGCCCGTCGATCCATGTGCACCCCTGCTGCGCGGTGATCCCGTTTCGCCATCTGGAGTACTTCCACGACCATGTCCGGCTGGAGCGGATCCTGTTCGACGGTGTGCTCGAGCCGGAGAACGGAGCGCTGCATCCCGACTTGACGAGGCCGGGCAACGGTCTCGAGCTCAAGCGCGCTGACGCGGACCGCTACGCGATCTGACCACAGGACCGACGAATGGGCATCCTGACCGATGGCTGATTCGGGCGAGCACAACGGCCGCCATCGCCGCGACGCCGCCGAATTCGAGCGTGAGTTCGCCCGGGAAGCGCTCACCGGCGAGGGGGACGGGCACCCGCACATGCGCCTCAGCCAGGTGCACTTCCGCTTTGGCGCGCGCTTTTACTCGCTGTGGTGGCTGCTGCCGGGCTTCGCGTTGCTCTGCGTGGCGATGGTGGTGGCGTTCAAGGTCTTCATCGCGACCGAGGCGGGACGGTCGTTCATCAACGCCTACCGCTGCGTGCCCAGCAGCCCGAAGGTGCAGCCCGGCGTCTCGACCTGGGTGCTGGTCACCCACGCGGCCAACTTCTTCTTCATGGTGAATGATCGTCCGCGCCGGCTGGCAGATCCTCGCCGACCACCCGCGGCTGTATCTGAAGATGAACTGCACTCCCGACCGAGAGGTGCTGCGCTTCCGCGGTCCGGTGCCCAAGGTCCGGGTGTGGACGGCCAAGGACGACGCGATCACGCTCAGCCCGCTATTCGGGATGCCGGGCGGGCGGCACACGATCGGGATCGCGCGCCACTGGCACTTCATCTTCGACATCCTGTTCGTGGTCAACGGGATCATCTACGTGGTACTGCTGTTCGCCACCAGCCACTACCTCGAGCTGATCCCTGTCAACGCGTCGATTCTGCCCGACGCCGGGTCGTGCATCGTCCAGTACGGCGCGCTTCACCTGCCGGCCGAGCCCGGCGGCTACTTCCGCTTCGACGCGCTTCAGCAGCTCAGCTACTTCGCGGTCATCTTCCTGCTCGGTCCGGCGGCGATCCTCAGCGGGCTGGCGATGTCCCCGGCGCTGGACAACCGCTTCAAGCTCTACCAGCGGATCTTCGGCAACCGTCAAGCCGCCCGGACGTTCCACTTCGTCGTGATGTGCGTCTTCGTCGTGTTCTTCGCCGTGCACATGACGATGGTGGCCGCCACCGGGTTCTCCAAGAACCTCGATGCGATCACGCTCGGCGTCAACCAGCACAACCTCGACGGGGTGGCGCTATTCCTCTTGGCGCTCACACTGACCGTGGCATTCAACGTCTGGGCGGTGCGCGCCTCCTGGATTCACACCCGCGTGCTGCAACGGATCTCCAATGCCACCGTGGGACGGCTGATGGACCTGCTGTTCGACCACTACTCACCGCGCGCGGAGTACCGCGAGCGGGACATCAGCCCGTTCTTCTGGCCCAACGGCCTGGTGCCCACCAGCGAGGAGTGGTGCGCGCTGCATGACCGCGAATTTGACGACTACCGCGTGCGGGTGCACGGACTGGTTGAGCATCCGGTGGAGCTTTCGCTGGCCGATCTGCACGAGATGGCCCGTCAGGAGCAGATCACGATGCACAACTGCATTCAGGGGTGGTCGGCGATCGGCAAGTGGTCGGGACTGCCATTCGCCAAGCTGATCGAGCAGGTCAAGCCCCAGCCGGAGTGTAAGTGGGTCATGTTCTATTCCTACGGGGAGGGCGGCGAGGGTGGCCAGTACTACGACTCGCACTCGCTCGAGGACCTGCGCCATCCCCAGAGCCTGCTCGCCTACGAGATGAACGGCGAGTCGCTCCCGGTCCTGCACGGGGCGCCACTGCGCCTGCGGGTCGAGAACCAGCTCGGCTTCAAGCAGGTCAAGTGGATCAAGGAGATCGAGTTCGTCCATCACTTCTCAGAGCGCGGCGCCGGCCAGGGCGGCTACAACGAGGACCACGAGTTCTACGGCTACCGTGCTGAGATCTGACGCCCCCGCGCGCTCGTCGCGGAAATCGGCGCCAAGCGCCGCGCGACGTTCAGCTACCCGGCGTGCGCTCGGCCGTGTCCGCCGCCCCGCGCAGCGCCTGCGCGAGCTGACGGGCGTCGGCTGGGGTCAAGGTCGTGCTGGCGCTGGCGGCGTCGTGCTTGGTCACGGCGAGCACGACCTTGTCGAGGCGGTTGTGCACGTCAACCCTGTCCCGGTCCGAAGCTCCCTGCTGATTGGTCATCTTGCTGCCCTTCCTGAGCGCCATCGTGTTGGGCGCCTGACCTTAGCGGGTGCCCTCAGGCGACGTGCATTGGGCCGCGCGGTCATCCGCGCCCACGACTGGCCCCAACATCAACGAGCGAAAGGAGCAGACGATGAGCAACCCGACTGATCTGGGCATCGAGGTCCCGCACGTGCTGCGCGAGTATGCGCTGCTGGCCGACGGTGAGCGCGGGATACTCGTCGGCCCGCGTGGCGACTACACGTGGATGTGCTTTCCGGGCTGGGACGGTGACGGGGTGTTCTCGTCGCTGATCGGTGGGGCCGGAGCCTACGCGGTCACGCCGGTCGGGCGGTTCGTATGGGGTGGTTACTACGAGCATCCCGGGTTGATCTGGCGCAGCCGGTGGACCTGCGACGACGGCACGGTCGTCGAGTGCCGCGAGGCCCTCGCGCTGCCCGCGAGCCCGGACCGGGCGGTCATCCTGCGCAGGATCGTCGCTGTCCAGGGTCCCGCCCATGTCCGGGTCGTGCTCGACCTGCGCACCCAGTTTGGCCACCGCCGGGCACGAGCGCTGCACCGTGCCGAGGATGGCACCTGGACGGCGCGGGCGGGCGATGCGCACGTGCGCTGGGGCGGCGCGCCCGATGCCCAGCCCCACGCCCACGATCAGCACGTCCTGGAGCTGACGCTGCAGCTCGATGCGGGTAGGCACCACGATCTGGTGCTCGTCTTCGACCGCGACGCCGATGCGGCGCTGCCCGACGTCGAGTACGCCTGGCAGGGCACCGTGGCCGCGTGGCGCGAGCGGGTCCCCGAGCTCGAGCAGACGGTCGCTCCTCGCGACGCGCGCCATGCCTATGCCGTGCTGGCCGGCTTGACCAGCGCCGGTGGCGGGATGGTCGCGGCGGCGACGACGTCGTTGCCCGAGCGTGCCGCTCAGGGCCGCAACTACGACTATCGCTATGTGTGGATCCGCGACCAGTGCTACACCGGGCAGGGGGTCGCCCGTACCGGCGGGCATCCGCTGATGGACGACGCGGTGCGGTTCGTCTCCGAGCGGCTGCTCGAGCACGGTTCCGAGCTCAAGCCCGCCTACACGACCAGCGGGGGCAGGGTACCTGACCAGCGCCAGCTGAACCTGCCCGGCTATCCCGGCGGTC
>JALYUQ010000287.1 GCA_030853685.1 Actinomycetota bacterium
GGCATCGGCGGTTGACCTCCACGAGAGTTGGCACTCCGTGGATACGAGGCAACCGTCGATGCCCCTTCCCTTTCAGCCGATCAGCCTCGCGCGTACGACCTCACCGCGAACTCTCCTGCAAAACCAGCAAAAACCGCGAAACTTGAGGTAAGAACTACGGCCGGGAAAACGCTGGGTTCTAAACGTGAACGTGACCCGGGAGAGGATTAGATGAGCAAGCAGGTATTCGTCATCGCTGGCGCGAGCCTGGCCGGCGCCAAGGCCGCGCAGGCGCTGCGCGAGCAAGGCTTCGAGGGGCGGGTGGTGCTGGTTGGTGCCGAGCCCGAGCGCCCGTATCTGCGTCCTGGTGATCGACTGGTCGACCGCCGTCGTGGCGGCGAGCGGAGCTCCTAGCGGCCCTCGGGCGATCGCGACCAACTGATAGTAGGCCCAATGATGGATCAAGTCGCTTCCCACCGCTGGCACCTGTCCCACGGGGACGACGGTTAGCGATGGCAGACGGAGTCCACCCGGGCAAGAACGGCAGCCCTCCCCCCACCGAGGCTGAGCTTCAGGACGAGTTCCTGCACGAGAAGCTGCTCAGCGAGCAGGGCGCCCACCCGCGGATGAGCCTTACCCGGGTGCACGTCCGCCTCGGGCGCAGGTTCGTCTCGGTCTGGTGGCTGCTGGGCATCCCGGTCCTCCTAGCCATCCTCTTGGTCTTCGCCGCCAAGCTCTACGGCGCCAGCAGCGCCGGCCGCGGGTTCGTTGCCCGCCACGCCTGCATCGCGCTCTCCCCGCCTGTGCCCGCGGGGATGCCCGCCTTCGTGCGCTGGACGCACCTGCTGAACTTCTTCCTGCTCGTGATCATCGTGCGCTCGGGCCTGCAGGTGCTCGCCGATCATCCACGCCTCTACACCAAAGTGCACTGCACTCCGGGCCGGGAGTGGCTGCGCTTCCGGGGGCCGGTGCCCACAGACCGCGTCTGGACGGCCAGGGAGGACACGATCACGCTGAGCCCGCTGGTCGGGCTGCCCGGCGGCCGGCACACGATCGGGGTCGCGCGCCACTGGCACTTCAGCTTCGACATCCTGTTCGTGCTCACCGGCATCGTCTATCTCGTCTTCTTCTTCTCGACGCCGTGGATGTACCGGCTGCTACCGACCCATGCTTCGATCTTCCCCGGCGCGCTCTCCTGTGCGGTCACCTATCTGAGCCTGCATTTTCCCAAGGGTGCGAGCGGCTTCTTCCACTACGACGCGCTGCAGCAGCTCAGCTACTTCTCGGTCATCTTCATCCTCGCGCCACTGGCGATCCTGACTGGCCTGGCGATGTCCCCCGCCCTTGACAACCGCTTCCGCTGGTACGCGCGCCTGTTCGGCAACCGTCAAATCGCGCGCTCGATCCACTTCCTCGTGATGGTCTCCTTCGTCTTCTTCTTCATCGGCCACATGACCCTGGTCGCCCTGACGGGCTTCGCGTCCAACCTCAACGACATCACGCTCGGCAACAACCACCACAACCTGAACGGATTCGCGATCTGGCTGCTGGCGATCGCGATCGTGATCGCCTTCAACATCTGGGCGGTGCGCTTCTCCTGGACGCACACCCGCGTCCTGCAACGCATCTCAAACCTCACCGTCGGCCGCCTGATGGACCTGCTGTTCGACCACACGGCACCCAAGGTGGAGTACCGCCGGAAGGACATCAGCCCCTACTTTTGGCCCAACCACACCCAGTTCCCCGACAGCCCCGAGTGGTGTGCGCTGGCCGGCGAGGACTTCCGCGGCTACCGGCTCAAGGTCCACGGCCTGGTCGAGAACCCCGTCGAGCTGTCCGTGGAGCAGATCGAGGCGATGGCCAAGCGCTCGCAGATAACGATGCACCACTGCATCCAGGGGTGGTCTGGGATCGCCGAGTGGGGCGGTTTGCCGTTCAGCGAGCTGATCGAGCTCGTGCGCCCTGCACCCGAGGCTCAGTGGGTGATGTTCTACTCCTTCGGTGCCGGCGCGAAGGGAGGCGATCGCTACTACGACTCGCACTCGATCCACGACCTGCGCCACCCCCAGAGCCTGCTCGCATACGAGATGAACAGCGAGCGGCTCCCCATGCTGCACGGCCGGCCGCTACGGCTGCGCGTGGAGAACCAGCTCGGCTTCAAGCACGTCAAATGGATCAGCGAGATCGAGTTCGTGCACCACTTCTCAGAGCGCTACGCGGGGCAGGGCGGCTACAGCGAAGACCACGACTTCTTCGGCTACCGGGACGAGATCTGATCACAATCGCCACGATGGCCAACCGCAAACGTTTGCAAAGGAGAGAAGATGACCGGAGCGCCGACCCGTCAATACGTACACGCCCGCCAGCACCTCGAGCGCATTGTGATGCCGAGGCCGACCGAGATCGGGAAGGCCGTCAGGGGGGTCGAGGGATTCAATGCCAAGTTCGCCGTGCTGATCACGCGCGGCGTCGGCACGATGGCGTGCGCCTACGTCTTCGCGATCGTCGCGTTGATCAGCCTGCCCGAAGCGCTCAAGGCGGGAACCGCGGCGATTATCTCGTGGATAGCGCAAACGTTCCTGCAGCTCGTGCTGCTGAGCATCATCATGGTCGGCCAGTCGGTCCAGGCCGCGACTTCCGACGCCCGGGCGGAGAAGGAGTCGTAGATACCGAGGTCGTCCTGGACCGCTTGGATACGGACACCGCCGGCGGCATCCGCGCCGTCTTGGACCGGATCGACGCACTCGAGCAGAAGCTCGCGCAGCGGCCTGCGACGTGACCCCAAGCGTCAAGTCGATGTGCTCTCCCCGACCGTAACTCAAGTTTCGCGGTTTTCGCTGGTTTTGCAGGAGAGTTCGCGGTGAGGTCGTACGCGCGAGGCTGATCGGCTGAAAGGGAAGGGGCATCGACGGTTGCCTCGTATCCACGGAGTGCCAACTCTCG
>JALYUQ010000300.1 GCA_030853685.1 Actinomycetota bacterium
CCTAGCCGCGTTTTCCGCACTACGAAAGCGCTAGTGCCGCCGGTTGCTGTTCTGGCCAGGGTGGCGTGATGTCGAGCAGCTCGAAGACGCGGCGTTGAGTGTGGGTGAGGCGGTCGAGCTGGATGCCGGCGCTGGTGTAGGTAAGGCCGAGTCCTTGGAAGACGCCGAGCACGTTGCGTCCGGTGGGTTTGGCGGCGCGGTTCTCGGGCAGCAGGCCGGGCAGCAGCTCGTTTTCGTGCAGCTGCTTGCGTAGCTCTGTCTCGATCAGCCCGAAGATCAGCAGCGCGATCCCGATGATGCTGGTGAGCGCGTAGATGCGGTCGTCGTTATGTAGGAAGATCGGGCGGACCTTGAGTGTCTGCTTGTAGTCGCGGTGGCGGCGCTCGACGATCTGCTGTCCTTTGTAGGTGCGCAGCACCTGGCCGGCGGTCAGTCGCTTGCCGTCGATGTTGGTCGCCAGCGCGTAGATCCCGTCAGTCTGTGCGGCCGCGGCGATCGCGTCGGGATCGCGCGCCCAGCTGAGCGTGGGCTTGCCCTTGCGGGTGGCGGTTGTAGTAGTGATCAGGCCCGCGATGTTGGGTCCGATGATCCGCGCGATCCTGGCATCGACCTGCTTGCGGGTCTTGTAGTAGCGCCCACCAAGGCCGTTGTGCACGCGCTGGAGCTGCTCCTCGGCCTTGGCCAGCGCGCGCTCGCGGGCCGCCGCGGTCTCGCGTTGTTCTTCGGATGAGTGGATGTAGGCGACGCGGAAGCGGTGGGTCTCACGGGTCTCGGGATCGGTCGGCTCCCAGTCGCGCAGCGCGCCGCGGTAGCGGCTGCGCAGCTTGGGCGGGAGCGCTCGCTCGCGCTGTGAGACATAGCGCAGCGCCCGCAGACCCTGGGGCCCGACGTCGGCCAAGAAGCGCTCCCTGAACCCGGTCTGGACGCGCAGCGGCACGATGAAGCGAAGCTCTGAGCGGGCGATCTCACACAGCGTCTTGGGATGCCCGCAGGCCGAGTCGAGGATCAACAGGCCACCCGGGCCAGACAGCTCGCGCAAGCGCTCCAGGCTCTGGGCGATCAGTGACACCTCGGCCGCGTTACCGGGCTCGGGGCGCACGTACAGTGACACCCCGTCCGTGGTCGAGGCCTGCAGGGCCCGGACCTGGCGCGCGACCCCGGCGCCTTGGGCCCAGCCCTTGGCCACCAGCGCCGAGCCCTCATAAGCGCCGCACACCCGCAGCGCGGTCAGATCGACGTGCAGACGGCCGGCGTCGATTCCGAAGCGCTCGATCGCGCGGGCCGCCAGCGTGCCGCGCAGCGTCTCGGCGTACACCGCGAGGATCT
Organism: Actinomycetota bacterium; assembly: GCA_030853685.1. Classification (GTDB taxonomy): domain Bacteria; phylum Actinomycetota; class Thermoleophilia; order Solirubrobacterales; family Solirubrobacteraceae; genus Palsa-465. The sequence goes on from JALYUQ010000300.1 coordinate 1,327, forward strand.
CAAGCGCCCGCCCCAGGCGGTCGTCGTTGAGCAGCGCCGCGGGGATCCCGAACAGCTCCCCCAATGCCGCGCCAGACGCCCACCCGGCGATGTCATACAACGGCGACGGGGAGCACAGCCGGCTGCAGACCAGCGCCGCCGCCGCCTCCCCGACTGAGAGCTGCTGGCGCCCGCGCTGGGGCAACGCGCGATCGACGGTGCCGACCAGGTCTAGCTCGGTGATGAAGTGCCAGGCCAACAAAAGCGGCCCGACCTCCCGGCGCACACCCGTCATCGGCGGGTCCAGCCGGGCGAAAGAGCCCATCAACTGCTCCAGTTGGCCCGACGCCTTGAGCTCGTCCTCACGTCCCAGCGTCTTGAGCACGTGATGGCGCACCCGCCCCTGCTCGTCGCGATACGCCTGCACCAAGCGCAGATACACGTAGCGCTTGCGCCCTCGGCGCACAGCGTGACGCTTGATGTACATGTTGGCCCTACGCTAGCGCGCCCCACGGACAGAACAATGCCTACGACCACGGGGCTTCCCCCAGCGATGATCCCCGCCAAGGCATAGCATGTTGGCCCTACAATCCAGTCCAAGCCAGACAGCGCGACCAACCACCATCGACCCACGATGCCAGCAAACATCGCGCAACCCGCCGCCGAACGGCCGGCAGCCGACCGCCTCTACCGCGTCGTTACGCGGAAAACGGGCCTAGC
>JALYUQ010000303.1 GCA_030853685.1 Actinomycetota bacterium
CCTACCCGTCGCTCACCCCCGAGCCCCTACCCAACTGGACGGTCGACCAAGACCTCCTCGACTGGCTCGACCACGTCAGCGAGTAACACCCCGGATTATGTGGCCGCAACCAGGCCCAACACCCCCCCGAGCAGCGGAAACACCCCGGCCGGCCACATAACCCAGCCGTCCACGTAATGGCGCTTATGTGAAATTTCACATAACCGCCACACCGCGGCGATGCGACTGCTGCACGCCGGCGTCGACACCACGATCATCGCTTTGTGGCTAGGCCACGAACGGGTCAACACCACCCAGATCTACCTCCACGCCGACCTCGCGCTCAAAGAACGCGCAATCGCGCGGACGACCCCACCCGACACCCGCCCCGGGCGCTACAAGCCGCCCGACACACTCCTCGCCTTCCTCCAAGCGCTCTGATTATCCCGACCCCAACCGGCCGGATCCGTCCCTCACCCAAAGGCTTCAGCAGATCGAGTCGGGATAATCCGCAGATCGGGATAGTGCACCTTATGGCGACGTCGCCATAAGGTGCACAAGGAACGCAACGTGGTCGATCTGCTGCCCGAACGCGACCGCCCCAGGATCCTCGCCCGGATCCGCGGCGCGTGGGCGCTGAGCAAGCCGGCCGAGGCCGAGGAGCAGCTCGAGCGGCTCGCCACCGAGCCCGAGCGCACATGGCCAGATGCGGCCGTGTCACTCAGGGAGGGGATGTCAGCGACGCTGACGCTGATGCGGCTCGGGATCGAGGGCAAGCTCGCCAAGACCTTGTCCTCGACGAACCCTGTCGAGTCGATGATCGAGATCGTCCGCCACACCCAGCGCAACGTCAAGCGCTGGCAGACCGGCGACATGCGCAAGCGCTGGACCGCCGCCGGATGCTCCAAGCCGAGCAGCAGTTCCGACGGATCATCGGCTACAGCGACCTCGCCAAGCTCGTGATCGCGATCGAACGCCACCACCTAACCCTCGAAAGCCCCGCCAATCCGGAGCGCTCCGCGGACACCGAGTCCGCCGCCGCGCTCGTTACCGTGTGACCATCACAACCCCGGCGCGATCGCCGTCAAAGTTCCACGACGATCCGGGCAACCTTCACGACCCTGAGTTTCATCTCTGTTCAGGGTATCCAAGGCGCAGCGCGCTACCGTGGATGTATGCCAGATACAGAACGCAAGATCGAGATGACAGACCAGCAGTGGCGTGAGCGACTGACCCCCGAGCAGTACGCCGTGCTGCGCAAGCAGCAGACAGAACGGCCTTTTACCGGCGACTACGTCGACGTCAAGGAGGACGGGACCTACCGCTGCGCCGGCTGCGGTGCCGAGCTGTTCAGCTCGGACACCAAGTTCGAGTCCGGGACCGGTTGGCCGAGCTTCTACGAACCTGCAGTCGCCGAGAACGTCGAGCTGCGCAAGGATCGAAGCCTGTTCATGGTTCGCACCGAGGTGCATTGCAAGCACTGCGGCGGGCACCTCGGGCACGTCTTCGACGACGGGCCCGCACCGACCGGCCAGCGCTACTGCATCAACTCGTGCTCGCTGGAGCTCGACCGGGAGCCCAAAACCGGCTGAGACCTGGTCTGAGACGTGGTGCGAGGCAGGGCTTAGACCGGCCCGAGATCGATTACGCTTCAGTGGTCCGCCCGTCCCGCGCGCCGCTCGCGCAGCTTCAGGGCTCCGAAGCCGAGGATCAGCGCCACTCCGAACGCGATGGCGGCGACCACGCCGACTCGCGATATGACCTTGGTCACCGCGTCGCCAGCGTAGAACGCGCCCAGCCCGAAGGTCGTCGCCCAGGTGAGCGCACCCAGCGCGTTCCACACGAAGAAGTGCGAGAAGCGCATCTGGTTGATTCCCGCCAGCCACGCAGCGGCTACCCGCACGATCGCCACCCAGCGACCCAGGAAGACGGCCTTACTACCGTGTCGGGAAAAGAAGCGGTCCCCCGCGGTGATCAGCTTCAGCCGACGCTTGCGAAACGGCCCTTGCGCTTCGAGCACCTCGCGCCCGAGCTTGCGGCCGAGCAAATAGCCGATGTTGTCGCCCACTATCGCCGACGCCGTCCCGATCACGATCACGAGCCAAATCTGAAGCTTGCCCTGGCTGGCGAGCACCGCGGCCAGGACCAGCGCCGTCTCACCGGGCGAGGGGACCCCCATCGATTCCAGTCCGATAACTGCCGGCAGCAGATATCCGAGGCTGCCCGATACGCCGATCAGCGCCCCGACGACGAGCATCACCGAGCCCTCACTCGCTTCTCCCGCACCTCACTCGCTTCTCCCGCAGCACCCCGAGCCCTCACCCGCTCGCCTGCCTCACATCGAGCCCGCATCCGCTCGTCCGGGGATTCTCCAGCACGGCCAGCAGCGATAGTCCGGCAAAGAGCGTTCGTCCGCGCGATAGCCATGCAGCCTCGATCCGCAGCGGGAGCTCCAGCGCGCTGTTGAGCCACTGGGGCCCGAGCCGGAGATCCGATGCTTCATCGCCCCCCCGCCGGTGGCGCTGAGCGATGCGCACAGCGGCGGCGGGCGCCAGCAACAGGCTGTTGAACGAGGTCATGCGCCGCAGGCGCCAGCCGGCGTCCGCGGCGGCGGCGGCGAGCGTTGCGCGCTCGTAGCGGCGAAAGTGATGGTTGGCCTCATCGTGCGCTGACCACAGGGCCTGATAAGCGGGGACCGTGAGAAGCAGCCAGCCCCCGGGGGCACAGACCCGGCGCAGCTCACGCAACGTCGCGCGGTCATCCGGCGTGTGCTCGATGACGTCCAGGCAAACGATCAGCTCGAAGGTCCCATCCACCCATGGAAGCTCCTGGAGCCGGCCGACACGAACCTCCCCCTGTCCGCGCGCACGCGCGACCTCGGCGGCCTGTGCGCTGAGCTCGATCCCGCACGCATCAAAGCGCTGGAGCTCCTCCAGAGTGCGACCCGACCCGCACCCCGCGTCGAGCACGCGGGCGCCATCTCGCACTTGTAGCCGGTGGAGCTCGGCGCGAATGATCCGCCGGCGGCCCCGGTACCACCAGTGGTGCTCATCGACGTCGAGCATCGCTGTCATCAGGCGTTCATCCATTTGGCTTTGATCCTGTCAGTTGGGGACCGCCGATCGTAGGTGGGCGTGCCCGCGGGCGCCCCCGGCGACGCCGCTTGAGCTCAGGCCAGGGCGGCGTCCTGGTCGGGCGCCCTCGCCAGCGGGAGCCCGAGCGTAAATATCGCCCCCGGAGCCCCTCCTTCCTCGAGCACCAGCTCGCCGCCCATCCGCTGCGCCAGCTCCCGGCCGATCGCCAGCCCGAGCCCGAAGCCAGCCTGTCCGCCTGTCTCGCGGCCGCGTTGAAAGCGCTCGAAGATCAACTCTCGCTCTCCCGGTGGCACGCCGTGCCCCAGATCGCAGACGCTCAAGGCGGCCTTGGTGCCGCCACGCAGCTCGACCCTTATCTCCGACCCCTCGGGGCTCGCGCGGAGCGCGTTCTCCAGCAGGATGCGAAGGATGCGAGCGACGCTCCCGGGGTCTGCGAGCGCCCAGAGCGGGACTGAAGGATCATCGAGCACCGAGCTGACGTTGCGCTCAGCGGTCGCGAGCTCGAACTCTGCCAGCACCGCACGGCTCAGCTCGCCGAGCTCCACGGGCTCTGAGCGCAGCGCGACCTCCGCGTCGATCCTGCTCAGATCGAGGAGGTCGGCCGCCAGCCGGCCCAAGCGCCGGGACTGCGCCCGCGCGCGCGCCAGCAGCGAGCGAGCGTCTTGGAGGTCTGGCTCGCCGCCCCGGAGATCGTCGTCGAGCAGCTCTAGCATGCCCTCCAGCGAGGCGAGCGGCGTACGTAGCTCGTGCGAGGCGGTGGCGACAAACGCGCGGCGCACCTCTTCCTGCTGCTGGAGCCGTCGCTGCATCGTGGCGAGCGTCCGCGCCAGGTCCCCGACCTCGTCGTGCGCGCGGTCGGGCGGGACTTCGACCACCGGCCCCTCGTGGGTGAGCCGGAGCGCGGCTTGGCGCAGCCGGCGCAGGCGACGCACCAGCGTCGCCGCGAGCGGAATGCCGAGGATCAGGGTCAGCGCAAGACCGGCTAGCGCAGCGGTGATGAACGCAGTGCGCACGACGTGCACCGCGCCGGTCACCTCGGTGATCGTCTTGCGAGCCGCGAGAACATAGGTGTGGGCAAAGTCCTTGCCACCGATCTCGAGCGGGATCGCTACCCTTGCGACGTCGGCGCCATCGCTGGTGCCAAAGCCCGGAACCGCGTGCCCGGTCTGAAAGGCTTTAGTGACATCCGGGAAGTGGTCCGCCTGGGCGCTCACAGAATCGGTGGTCGCGAGCAGCGTCTGCGGATACCCGAGCAGGCTGACCTCCGGTGCTCCGAGTCGGTTGGAAATCATGCGCATCGCCGTGGCGAGGTTGCGCTGCCCGCGCGAGGGTGTCTGGACGCTGACCAGATCGAATCGCCCCAGAATCGACTGAGCCTGCCCCGCGTCCCGGACGAGCGTATTCAGCTCCGCGCTTCGTAGCTGCTTCTCCAACGGCCCGAGCAGCGCCAGCGCCGCCACGCCGAGCGTGGCAACCGTTGTCACCAGCACCGCACCTACGATCCGGCCGCGCAGACCCGGGGCTTTGTGCCACGGTCGCGCCCGCAGCACTAGGGCCCCCGCAACCGGTATCCGGCGCCGCGGACGGTGAGGATGTGACGTGGGCGCTCGGGCTCGGGCTCGAGCTTCTCCCGCAGGTGGCGGATGTGGACGTCGATCGCACGCGGATCGCGGTAGGCGCTGTCGCCCCAGATCGCGCGCAGCAGCTCCTGGCGGTTCAGCAGCCGGCCCGGATCGCTCATCAGCGCGTCGAGCAGCTCGAACTCCGAGAAGGTCAGGCGCACCGGCTCACCGTTGATAGCGATCTCACGCTGGGCTCGGTCCAGCACGATCGGGCCAACGGTGAGCACCTCGTTCCCCATCGCGCCGCGCGTCCCGGCGCGCCTGAGCACGGCCCGGATCCTGCTGCGTAGCTCGGCCAGCCCGAACGGCTTGGTCACGTAATCGTCGGCGCCGGCCTCCAGCCCCAGCACCGCGTCGGCCTCGGAGTCAAGCGCCGTCAACATGATGATCGGCACGACGTTGCGCCGTGCGCGCAGCGTCCGGCAGACCTCGTACCCGTCGGGGCCCGCGCCCAGAGCAACGTCGAGCAGCACGATGTCGAAGTGCTCGGTGCTGGCTCGGTCGATCGCCGCGCGCCCATCCGCCACCGCCATCATGCGATGGCCCTCCCGCGAGAACGCGCGTGTGAGCATCTCCCGCAGGTCGGATTCGTCATCGACCACGAGGACGCTCAGCGAGGCATCAGCGCTACGGGGGACTGCGGCCGGCGGTGCAGGTGCAGGTGCAGGCCGGTCTGGCAGCATCGATCGATCCTAACGGGCGCTCCGGCGCCCTTGCGAATGGATGCCGAGGTGGGCCACGTGCTTCGTCGGGCGAGCCTCGGGGCGTCAGCCGGCGATCTCCGACAGCAACGGCGCGCTCGCATCGCGCGCCGAGGCGACCAGCTCGATTCCCGCCGGCCACCGAATCCCGACCGCGGGGTCGTCGTAGCGAAAGCCACGCTCGGTGCCGGCGTCGTAATAGGTCGTGCAGCCGTAGATGACGTCGGCGATCTCTGAGAGCACGCAGAAGCCGTGAGCGAAGCCGTCCGGGCAGTAGAGCTGACGGTGGTTCTCGTCGCTGAGCTCGAAGCTCTCCCACTCGCCGAACGCCTCTGAGCCCGCTCGGGCATCGACCAGCACATCGAGCACGGCCCCGCGAGCGCAGCGCACGACCTTCGCCATCCCGGGCTGCAAGTGCATACCGCGCACGATCCCGTAGCGTGAGCGCGAGTGGTTGTGCTGCACGAGCTCATCGGCGATCCCGAGCTCCTCGAAGGCGGCCCGCCGGTAGGTCTCCTGAAAGAAGCCGCGGGCGTCGCCGTGGACCACGGGCTCGATCAGCAGCGGTCCCGCCAGGCGCGTGGGAATCGCACGCATGCCGGCAATCTAGAGCCTGATCGGGGATCCTGAGCAGGTGCGCGCCAAAGACCGGCCCTTGCCCGAAGGTCCCGCAGTATCTGCGCCCGCACTGCCGCCTCACGAAGCACGCGACATCGAGGCGAGGATCCAAGCGTCGCTGGCCCACGCCCACCAGAAGAAGGTGGTGATCGCGACGGTGCTCAACCCGTTTGCGCTTGCGATCGCGGAGGTGCGCCTGCTGCTGCGCTCCTTGCGGCGCTTGGGAGGCCGGCACGCACACACGAACACCCGCGTGCACACGGTGGGAGCGGCCCAGCCGGAGCTCAGGGCCGAGCTGGAGGCGTTCGGTGTCGAGGTTCGGGCTTGCGAGCTGTTTGACGGGCGCTGCCTGACGGCCAACAAGCTCGGGATGCTCGAGGACATCGAAGACGCCGACTACCTGCTGATGCTCGACAACGACGTAGTGATCGGGGGTGACATCACGCCGCATCTCGTGGGCGAGAGCATCGCGCTCGAGCCCGAGTGCGTCGATCACCCCGGAATGGAGCGCTGGAAGGCATTGTTTGCGGGCTTGAAGCTTGACATTCCGCCCGCTCGGATGTTGACCACGATCGACAGCCAGGAGACGATCGCCTACTACAACACCGGTGTGATCCTCGTCCCGCGCGCGCTCGTGGCACCCCTCCGCGACGCCTGGGGGCTCGCGATCCGAGACGTGTTGGATCTGTGCGCCCGAGTCCCGCTGCTCGCCGAGGTGCAGCCGATGGCCGATCAGATGGCCCTCAGCGTCTGCCTGGCCCGCCGGGCACTGCCGCGGCGCTCGCTTCCGATCGCGATGAACTTCCACACGCGATTTGCCTTCCACCCGGCTTGGGAGGCCGAGACCTGCCGCCCCGTACTGCTTCACCACCACCACGCACTTACGCCTGACTGCACAGGACTGAGGGCATCGTCCCATGCCGTCCCCAACCAGGTGATTGGCGCGGTCAACGACGCGCTCGGGGCCGGCGCGCAACGACCAGCCTGGCCGACGGGCAAGACCCTTCGCAGGCGCCGGCGAGCGCGCGTGGAGTGAGGAAGCTGCGTATGGCTCCGTGGCGAGCACCTCGCCGAGCACCTCGCCGACCTCGCCGAGTGTTGGTCATCCGCTCGGCGACGCTCGGGCTGTTCGCCGGAGGTGCTCTCGTGCGGTCGTGGTTCATGGCCTGCGACCGACCGGGCTTCACCGGCTATCCAGACGCACGGACGTTCATCATCGCCGCAGATCGTTCGCTGTTTGGCCATCCCTGCAGGCCCGCCGGCTATCCGCTCTTCCTGCGCGCCGTGCGGCACCTGGACGGCCGCCTGTCGGTGACCACAGCGGCGCAACACGCCGTCGGAGTGCTCACGGCGTCTACGCTCTACTTCGCCACGACGCCGTTCCTGACGCGCCGGTGGCTTGGACTGCTCCCGGCAGGTGCCGTGCTGCTCGGGGGCGCGCAGCTCTTCCTGGAGCACTCGGTCATGTCGGAGGCTCCGTATACGGCGTTGCTCTCCGGAGCGCTCTTCTGCGCTACCCGATCGGCCGGCGGGCGGCCCGCGCGCGCCGGGCCCGAGTGCGCCTGGCTGGCGGGTTGCGGGTGCGCCCTGGGTGCGTCCGCGGCGCTTCGCAGCAGCGGGGTGCTGAGCCTACCGCCGCTGATGGCGTGGACGCTGTGCTCGCCCGGGTGCAGCGCACGCCATAGGCTCGCACGCGTCGCTGCGCTCGCAACGGGAGCGGCGCTTGCGCTCGGGGCTTACGTGACCGCTCAGCACGCGCAGACCGGAGCCTGGTCGCTGATCCGTACCCAGGGGTTCACCTTGTATGCCCGCATGGCGCCGATCGCCGATCCACGGCGCTTCAGCGCGCCACCCGGAACCGAGGCGTTGTGCGAGCTCAGCGAGCCGGCCGGGCGCCCCAATCCGACCTGGTACATGTTCTCCTGGCCCGGCGCTCCGGCCCTGGCGTTGTTCGGCCCGCCGCCGTATCCAAGAGACCGTACGCGCCGCGCCGGCTACGACTGGCCGGCGGACCGGCTGCTGCGTTCGTTCGCCATGACCGTGCTCAGGCGCCAGCCGCGCGCGTACCTGGCCTCCGTCGGCTGGAGCCTGGTCAACTACGTCCGCCCGCACACGGGACCTCCCAGCGCGATCGGCTGGGACCATCGCACTCTGATCGCCGGATTGCAGAACCGGCAGTTCGAGGAGGCCGCATTGGATGACCTGAGCGCCTACTACGACACCGGGCGCGGGGCTCGGAGCACTCAGCGCCACCGCCTGGAGCGCTATGCACGCGCCGCCCGGCTGGAGGGGGGCCCGAGCGCAGTGCTGGCTGTGCTCAGCCTGGCAGGGTGGATCGGGCAAAGCGGGTCCAAGCGCCGTGCCGCATCCCTGTTCGCGGGCAGCACGCTCTCCATGGCGGCTTCGCTGGCGGCCCTGCTGTTCTATGACGCACGCTACGCCACCCCAATCTACGGGCCGCTGGCGGCCGGCGCCGCGCTCGGCATAGACCGGCTGCTCGGCGGCCCGCTAGCCGCATGACCTGCGCCGGGGGGGACCCGCATGATTGCGCCCCCCGAAAACGGTACCGCGACAGGGCTGGTGATCTGTGGTGTAGACTCGTCGCTGAGCGCGCGAGGTTGATGAGCTTGACGCGCGCGATCGGTAGGTAGGTCGAGGTCAGCCAGGCCGGCTTCACAAAGGAGTGGTTTTCTTGATTCGTCGCCTGTGGTTGGTGCTTTGTGGTTCGGTCACGCTGCTGGTGGGGCTGCTCGCGAGCGTTGGGGGAGCGCAAGCCGCAGGTCAGCTTGCCGGTTTTGGCTCGGTGGGCGTCCCGGCGACCCAGTTCTTCGGCGTCGCGGCGCAGCGCGACGGGCGTATCGTGGCGGCAGGTGAGGCCGGCACCGGCGCGGGCGCGCGGCTGCTGGTCGCGCGGTTCAACGCCAATGGCACCTTGGACACGAGCTTTGGCAGTGGCGGGATCGCGTTAGGCCCGCTGAGCTTTACCGGGACGGTCGGCCGTGCGGTCGCGGTGGACTCCAGCGGCAACATCCTCGTCGCCGGCCAGCTCACCAACGGCACCGCCGACGACGGCATGTTGCTCGAGCGCTTCACCTCGGCGGGGCGGCTCGACGGTGGCTTTGGCAGTGGCGGCGCAGCGGTAGCGCTCGTGACGCAGGGCGGAGCGGCATTCTCCATCGCCCTGCAGGGCGATGGAAAGATCGTCTTAGGCGGCAGTGGCGGTCCAGCGCCGGGCCAGAACGAGACGGCGCTGGCGCGCTTCACCGCCTCCGGCGCTGCGGATATGAGCTTCGGTGGCACCGGCGGCGCCCCCGCCGGGTCCGCGTTGCAGAACCTCGGCGAGTTCTCGGTCGCCAACGGCGTGGCCGTCGATGCCAGCGGCAGGATCGTGATCGCCGGCTCGACACGCCCGGGCTTGCAGGTCCTGAACGGGCTCGCCGCGCGCTTCAACCCCAATGGCACGCTCGATACGAGCTTTGGCAGCGGAGGCGCGTTCGTGCAGTTTCCCAGCGGCACCTCGGGCTCGGTCGCCTTCCAGGCGATCGCGCTGCAGGGCAGCAATATCGTGCTCGGGGGCGTCACGCCGGTCATCAGTGGCTCAGTCGCAATTGTCGTGCGCCTGACCGCCGGCGGGCAGCCCGATCCGTCGTTCAACGGCGGCAATCCGGTCGCGCTTGGCGCCACCGCGCCGGCGGTTACCCAAACGCCGCCGTCTCCCTATCCGGGGATCTACGGCGTCGCCATAGATGGAAGCGACATCATCGCGGGCGGGTTCATCATCGACAATGCACAGCACCAGGAGCCCGGCTTGTTCGCGCTCGGATCCAGCGGTGCGCTGGATCCAGGCTTTGGCAGCGGCGGCTTCAGCTTCACCTCCACGTCACCTTATGACACCGAGCTGGGCGCGATCGCTGTCTCCCCCGCAGACGGCGGCGTGGTCGCCGCGGGCGCTGCAACCCTGGGCACCGCGCCCCCGACGGGGATCATCACGCGCTACAGCGGCCAAGGGAACCCGAACCCTCCCAATCCTCCGAACCCTCCCAAGCCGAACCCTCCCAAGCCGAACCCGACTCCGCATCCTCAGCCCTTCAAGCAGCCTTCGCTGTCGCTGAATCGCAGCTACTTCCTGGCCGGCGTGCTGCGCTCTGGTCTATCGCTGAAGGTCACCTGCCATGCTCCGTGCAGGATCCGGTCGCAGATTACGCTCGCGAACGGGACGGCTCGGCGTCTGGGACTGATCTCACGCCGCTCGCGCAATCACCGCAGCTTCGTGATCGGACATAGCACACGCACGCTCGGCAGAGGCGGCTCCGTAACGGTGAAGATCTTCCTTTCGGGCAACGCACGGCGCAGGCTCGGGCATCAGCGCAGCGTGCGGATTGCGCTCTCGGTACTGATCCAGAGTGGGAGCCACCGCACGACGCAGAACCGAAGCATCCTGCTGCGCCAGCAGCCACCACGGCGAAAGCCGCCGCACCGGCGAAAGCCGCCGCACCGACGGTGATAACCGTCGGACACTAGCCCCGGCGACGGACGACCAACCTAGCGCTTGCGATGAGACTGCTGCGCCACGCTTGTGCGCTGCTGCTCACGACGGCGCTTGCCGTGGCGGGCTACGCCTCATTCGCCGCCGCGTCCCCCGGAAACGGGCCGCGTACCGAGCCCGCGAGCTCTAACGTCGCCTGCCGAGACGCTGGGGCGCGGGCGTGTGACCTGGTCACGCGCCTGGCACGCACCGCCGCGCGGGCGAGCGCCGGCAAGACCGAGCTCAGCCCGTCCGATCTTCACAGCGCCTACAACCTTCCTCCGAACGCTCTCTCGCCGCTGACCGTGGCGATCGTCAACCCGTATGACTCCCCGACTGTCGAGAGCGACCTCGCGCGTTTCAGCAAGATGTTCGCAATCCGTGCATGCGGGGCAGGCAACGGCTGCTTTCGCAAGGTCAACCAGCAGGGCGCGCGCGCACCGTTGCCGAACGCCGATAGCGGCTTTGGCATGGAGGCGGATCTGGCCGCGCAGACCATCCACGGGATCTGCGAGAACTGCCGCATCCTCTTAGTGGAGGCGAGCTCGACCGACAACAACGATCTTGCCGCTGCGATGGATACCGCGGTGCGGCTCGGAGCCAAGGTCATCTCGACCGCGTTCACGTCCGCCGAGCCGCTCGACGCGGCTGCCCTAGCGACTCACTACGTGCGTCCGGGCGTAGTCGTAACCGCGGCCGCGGGCGATCACGGCTACGGGGATGGCCCGCAGTTCCCCGCCTCGATCCCCGGCGTGGTGTCCGTGGGAGGCACCCACCTGGATGTGGGCGCAAACGGCCAGTACGTGCGCGAGAGCGCGTGGTCCTCGTTGGGGCTCTCAGGCGGGAGTGGTTGCAGCGCCGACTTCGCTGCGGCGACCTGGCAGCTTCCGGCATCGAACAGGGTCGGATGCGCGCGACAGCGAGCGATAGCCGACGTGGCCGCCGACGCGGACCCCAACACCGGTGAGCTGGTCTACGTTTCGGGCAAGCTGATGGTGGGCGGTGGCACGAGCCTTGCCTCGCCGCTGATCGCGGGCGTCTACGCGCTGGCCGGAGGGGTATCGGGCAGGACGCCGGCGCCTTTGCTGCCATACGCGCATCCAGGTGCTTTGCACGACGTCAGCACCGGCAACACTGGTTACTGCCCTCCCAGTCACCCCCTCCTGTGCCAGGCCGCCCGTGGATATGACGCACCCACGGGGCTCGGAACCCCCGATGGGCTGACCGCGTTCGGTGGCTCGACCTTCCTGGAAAGCCACCACCCGGGGGTGGTGGTGGCTGTCCAAAACCGCACCGTACGCGTCAGCACCCG
>JALYUQ010000047.1 GCA_030853685.1 Actinomycetota bacterium
GGGATCGTCGGACGCCCCCAGTGCCGTCGCGCCGGCATCGGGCAGCGGGTGCAGGCGCACGTTGACCGACAGGATCAGTCCCAGCGTTCCGAATGATCCGGCGAACAGCTTGGCCAGGTCATACCCGGCGACATTCTTGATCACCGTGCCGCCCGAGCGAGCGATCGTCCCGTCACTGAGCGCGACCGTGGCGCCGAGCACGAGGTCTCGCGGGGCGCCGTAGCGGTGGCGCAGCGGACCGCTGTCGCCGGTGGCGACGATCCCGCCGATCGTGGCGCCCGGATGACCGCAGAGCGGCGGATCCAGCGCCAGCCTCTGGCCCGCGCCGGCGAACGCTCGCTGGGCCGCGGCGAGCGGCACCCCGGCCTGCAGCGAAGCCGTCAGGTCGCCGGCGTTGTGGGCCAGGATGGCGTCTAGGGCCGAGGTGTGCACCTCGATGGCCCCCGAGTCGACCGGCCGGCCCCAGCCGAGCTTGGTGCCGGACCCGAGGATCCGGATCGGCTGACCGCGGGTGGCGGCATCGGCGAGCGCCGAGGCGGCCTCCGCGTCGGTCTGCGGGGCCTCGTGAAGCCAGGTCACCACGACAGGCGGCTCAAGGTCAGAATCGCTCCGCCACTCCGGCGCGCTCGAGGGGATGCTCGCGATATGGACCCGGGACCTCGCCGCACAGGCGCGGCGTCGGCATGACCTTGCCCGGATTGGCCAGCCCGCGGGGGTCAAAGGCACAGCGCAGGCGCTGGAAGGCGTCCAGGTCGGGCTCGGAGAACATCGAGGGCATGTAGGCCTTCTTGTCCACTCCCACGCCGTGCTCGCCGGTGATCGAGCCGCCGGCATCCACACACGCCTTGACGATCAGGCCGGCGAGCTCCTCGGCGCGCTCTGCTTCGTTTTCGCGTGCTGCGTCGTAGCACACCAGCGGGTGCAGGTTGCCGTCACCGGCGTGAAACACGTTCGCTACCTGCAGCCCATACTCTGCCGATAACGTGTCGATCTGGCGCAGCACCTCGGACAGGCGAGTGCGCGGAATGACCCCGTCCTGCACGTAATAGGCGGGAGCGATACGGCCCATCGCCGCGAACGCGGCCTTGCGGGTCTTCCAGATCAGCTCGCGCTCGTCCGCGTCGAGGGCGACGCGGACATCCTTGGCACCGGATGCCGTGCACAGCTCCATGACGTGCTCAAAGCGCGCCGTGCACTCCTCTCGCGGGCCGTCGAGCTCGACGATCAGGGCGGCTCCCGCGTCGAGCCGGTAGCCGGCGCCGGTGGCCTGCTCGGCCGCCTGGATCGAGAGCCGGTCCATCATCTCGATCGCGCCGGGCACGATCCCCGCGCTGACGATCGCCGAGACCGCCTCGCCGGCATCGCCGGTGTGCTCGAAGAACGCCACCAGCGTCCGGACGTGCTCGGGAACGGGGATGACCCGCAGCGAGATCCGGGTGGCCACGCCGAGCGTGCCCTCCGAGCCGACGAACGCGCCCAGCAGGTCATAGCCCGGCGCGTCGCGCTCGAGCTCGACCACCGACCCGTCGCTGAGCACCACCTCCAGCCCGGTCACGTAGTTGGTGGTGAAGCCGTACTTGAAGCAGTGCGCGCCGCCGGAGTTCTCGGCGACGTTGCCGCCGATCGAGCAGACGATGCCGCTGGACGGATCGGGAGGATAGAAGTGGGTGGGGGACACAGCCCTGGAAACGGCCAGGTTCGTGACGCCGGGCTCGACGACCACGCGCGCGTCATCGAGCTCCACAGACAGGATGCGGCGCAGCCGCGCAAGCACGATCAGTATGCCTTGCGCGACCGGCAGCGCGCCCCCCGACAGCCCGGTCCCGGCGCCGCGTGCGACCCACGGCACGCCGGCCTCGAAGCAGGCCCGCACGACGCGGCGAACCTCGTCGGCGCTGCCGGGAAGCACCGCCGCGACCGGGGTCTGGCGGTAGTGGACGAGCCCGTCCGAGCGGTAGGTGGCCAGGGCGTGCGGATGGGTCAGCACCTGCTCTGAACCGCAGATCGCCTCCAGGAGGGCGATCAGCTCCACGCCATCATTTGCCATCGGCGCCTGATGCTAGTGGACGGAGACTTGCACGTAGCGGCTGTAGATCGTCTGGCTCGGGGGGGTGAGGAGGGCGTCCCCCTTGGGGTAGGTGTACGCCAGTCGCACCGTTCCGCCGGAGGGGAACTTCACGCGCACGTCGAAGTAACCGTCGGGGTCGGTGATCGGCACCGTCTCAAGGGTGCTGAACGCTCCGCCCATCCGGGGCTGAAACTGGATCTGAACACTCTGAGCCCCGTCACCGTGGTCGGTCAGCGCGAAGTGGGCCGGCCGCGCGGCACCCCAGACCTCGAGTCGATCACCGGACCGCGACCTGGTCATGGGAAGGTAGAGCGGCAAGACCCACGCGGCGTAGGACGGCTTCGGCTTGCCTTTGTAGGTCAGCAGCCCACTCGCAAAACCGCCGTAGTCATTGCTCTTGAGCGCCGGAAGGGAGTCGTAGAGCAGGTACTGGTCGAATGACCGCACGCGCGGATTGCGCCAGCTCAGGTACTCGGCCCAGTTGAGGTAGTACGGGGCGATTTTCGCCGAGAGCCATGGCAGGCGCTTGGTCGGATGCTTAGGGGGACTGGTGAGGTATCCGAACTCGGTGTCGTAGATCGGGAAGCGCTTGCCCGAGTGGTAGACCCTCTGGAGGCGATCGAGCGCCCGCCCGGTCTGCCCGAGCTCGGCAAGAGTGGAGTAGTCGGGGTCGGGATGAGCCTCCTTGTTGGGCGGGTACCAGCGCATGTACGGATGGTCGGAGAATCCACTGGCTTCGAACAGCCCCGGATTCTCGGCGCGGAATCGCCTGGAGCCAGCGGCGGTGGTCGGGCAGCCTCGAATCGCCGCCGCCTTCCCGCGAAGCTCGCGGTAGGAGTGGTCCACGCAGTAGAGCGCGCGCAGGAAGACCAGCGGCTTCATGCCCGAGAAGACCCCCCAGTAGCCCACCCCGCGGTCGGCGACCTCGCCGAACAGGATCATGTCGCGGCCGTGACCGGTCGCGTGCAGCGCCCCCCATGCGGCACCGACGAGGCCGCGATACATCCGCGGGGAGTTCTCGATCGTAAGGTGTCCGGGGACCCCCTGCGGCGCGAGACTCGGACCGTAGTCAGGCTCGTTCCAGATCGTCCAGGAGCTGACGCGCGGGAGCGACGCGGAGGCTCGAGCCGGCTTGTAGCTGCCGCCGTAGCGCTTTCCGACCGCGCGCACGAACGACCCGTATTCACTTGGCGAGGGCTCCCACTCGGGATATGCCTTGTCGCGCGGAGCACCGGGACCTGTCGCCCACAGCGGGGCGCCGCCCACCAGGCTGAAGAGCACCTTGATCCCGTCCTGCTGGGCGTCCTTGGCGATCGCGTCGTATGGCGCCCACTTACGGGCGGGATATGCCGCGGGGTTGGTTGCGTTGAACCGTCGTGGGCGCCGGTGGGAGCCGCTGGCCGGAGCGATTGAGCTCCAGAACAGGGAAACACGCACCGTGTCGACACCCATCAGGCGCAAGCGCGCGAGCGTTCCGACGGGGTTCCCGAGTATCTGGGGGTCGTCCTGGAGGATCGCTTGCTGGCTTGTGGATGCGGCCGCCTGATTAGCGAAGCAGGCTGGTAGCGCCGCGAGGGCGAGCACGAGCACGAGTGCACTTCTCACGCACAGCATCGTCCGGGCTGGAAGCTCTCGAGCGGGTCGCATCACAAGGGGAACAGCTTGGGCCGCCCAAAGTTTCGGCTGGGCCGCCGAGGAATTCGGCGGCCGCCTCCAACGTGCGGGAGACATCCGCCTGTCCCGGCGGTGTCACCCTAGCGAATCATTACGCTCACGGTCCGGCTGAACACCGCCGGCCCGTGGGGGTAGGACCAGGTGAGCCTGACCGCGCCGCTGCTCGCGAAGCGTTGGAGAACGTCGAAGTAACCAGAGGGATCTCTGAGCGTGAGCGTCCTGACCGCTCGGAAGGGACCGCGCGAGTCGGGCTCGAACTGGATCTTCACCTGCTGGTTGCGGCCAGTTTCCCGTTTGGCGAAACGGGCCGGCCGCACGCATCCCCAGACTTCGAGCGGCTGGCCGGCGCGTGTCGAGGTCACCGGGAGGTAGAGCGCGAGGCGGTAGGCGTAGAACGTGGGCTTTGGTGCGCCATCGGCGAACAGCAGCCCGGTCGGGAATGAGGTCCCCCCAGAATCGATCAGCTCATACTGATCGTATGAGCGCACCAGCGGGTCACGCCAGCTTACGTACTGCGCCCAGTTGAGGTAGTAGGCGGCCTGCGCTCCGGGAGTCGCCCCGACCTCGGGCGGGTCGGTTCGGTAGCCGTACTCCGTCGAGTAGATCGGAAGGTGCGTGGCCGAGCCGTAGGCCCGCTGCAGCGTGTCGAGTACGCGCTCGAGACGGGGAAGCACGGGCAGGTCGGTGTAATCTGGCTCCCCGGGCGTTCCGACATTCGGCGCCATCTCCTGGGGATAGGGATGGTCAGAGAAACCGCTGGCGTGAAAGAGCGCCGGATGGACCGCCGCGAAGGCGGCTGTGCCGGCGGCGCTCGCCGGGCACCCGCGCGCTGTCGCCGCCGCTCCGCGCAAACTGTGGTACGAGGAGTCCACGCAGTAGAGCGCGCGCAGGAAGCGCAGCGGGACCATGCCGCTGAAGTTCCCAGGATAGAGATTAGAGGGGACCGTGATCCCGCGCGGGGCAAGCTCGCCGATCAGGATCGTGTCCCCGCCGTGACCGGTGGCGTGCAGCGCTGTCCACGCGGCGTCCACAAGGCCGCGGTACAGCCTCGGAGCGACCTCGATCGTGGAATTGTCGGTCGCCTGTGGGGCCAGATAGATGCCGTAGTTGGGCTCGTTCCAGACCGCCCAGAAATCGACGCGCGGGAGCCGTGAGGAGACTCGGGACGCCTTGTAGCGCCCGCTGTAGCGAGTGGCGACCGCCTTTACGAAGTCACCGAATTCCCGTGCAGACGGCTTCCAGTAAGTATGTGCGCTTGGCTGCGGCGCGCCGCGGCCCTCCGCCCACCGCGGCGGGGGTGCGCTGAGCGTGAGGTCAAGCCCGATGCCCCGCGCCGCGGCATCGCGCACGATCGTGTCGTAAATCGCCCAGTTGCGCGCGGGATATGCGGCGGGATCAGTGGCGTCGAATCGTGCTGGGAGCCCAGCGGAGCTCGGGTCAGGCGCGATAGCGTTCCATGGCAGGACAACGCGCACGCGGTCCACGCCAAGCTTCTTCAGGGTGTCCAGCGTCCCGGAAGGATCGACTTCCAATTGCGGGACGGCCTGAAAGATCGACTGCAGGCTGTGCCTCCGGCTGGGGGGCAGGTGCAGATGCGCCGAGACACGCTGGGAACCGCACCCGGTGACGAGCAGCACGCTGAGAACCGCCACAAGAGCGGGACCGACCCGCAACGCGGGCAAGGGGATCGAGCGGCGCACGCGCGCAGGATAACCGCCCACGGCATGCGCCTCGGCCGGGCCTGCCGGTCCGCGCCTCAGCCGGCATGGAAGCTGCCATGCCGGAATCTCCGAGCTCGAGACCGGCAGCTTGCGCTCGTCATCGGCCGAACGACCTCGCAGACCTCGAGCTCCATCAGCTCGTGCACGACCTGCAGCCCGACACCGACGCTCAGCGCGAGCAGCCCTTCCCGAGCGGCGCCTACCAGCTCACCGAGCGCTTCCTGAATCTCCCGTAGAAGTCACTGGGGAGGGTTCCCAGTTGGTTTGGGTGCCGTTCCGGGGCCCCGTGGCTCACAGCGCCGCAGCCGCTCACGGAGCTGCACTGGTGACGGTGACCGGCGCGTCTCGGCTGAAAATGGTCTGCCCGGATGGGTAGCGCCAGGCGAGCCGCACCGTGCCGCTGGCCGGGAATTTCACCCGCACATCGAAGTAGCCTCGGGACGAGGTGATCGGGACCGTCGCGATCGTCGTGAACGGCCCTGCCGAGCCCCGCTCAAATTCGATCCGGACGCTCTGGCGGCCCGGCACCGTCTGCGCCGGCCGTACGCAGCCCCAGACCTCCAGCGGGTGGCCGGGAGCCGCAGTGCTCCCGGGAAGGTAGAGCGGCATTCGATATGCGCCGTAGGTGGCCTTCGGCCCGCCGGTGTCGGTGAGCAGACCGGTGGCGAACCCGCCCGCGGTCGGGGCCGGGTCATACAGGAGGTACTGCATGGTCGTGGCCAGGCGCGGATTGCGCCAGGTGAGATACTCGGCCCAGTTGATGTAGTCGGCTGCCTGCGCTGGCGAGAGGAAATGACGGCCGTAGTGCAGCGTGTCGTTGGGAGGGTCGGTGATGTAGCCGAACTCCGTGTTGTAGATCTGCAGGCGCGTGCTCGAGCCATAGGCCTGCTGCAGGCGGTCCAGCGTAGTGGCGAGCCGCGGGAGCTGGGCGAGCTCCGCGTAGTCGCGATCCTCGGAGTCAACCCGATCCGGCGGCAGGTCGAACGGGTAGGGATGGATGCCGAAGCCGCTGGCGCTGAACAGCGCCGGATGGTCGGAGCGGAATCGCTGCGAACCGGAGGCGCTCGTCGGACAGCCGAGCGCCGTCGCAGTGGTGCCGCTCAGGGTCCGGTAATCGGATCCCAGGCAGTACAGCGTGCGCAGGAACTGCAACGGCTTGGTGGTGGAGAAGTAGCCGGGCAGTCCCTGCGGAAAGTGACGGCTGGCCGGGCCCTTGAAGCCACGCGGCGAGAGGCTGCCAATGACGATCGTGTCGTCACCGTGGCCGGTCGATCCCAACGCCTCCCAACCGGCGTCGAGCAGGCTGCGGTAGAGCTTAGGAGCGGTGGAGACGGTGGAGCCCGACGTCGCCTGGGGAGCCAGGTCCCCGCCGAAGTTCGGCTCGTTCCAGATCTCCCAGAAGCTCACCCGTGGCAGCGGCGCGCACGACGGGCAGGGGCGATAGCGACCGCTGTAGCGCTTCGCGACAGCATGCACGAATTGGCCGTATTCGGCCGCCGAGGGCTCCCAGTACAACCGGCTCGGTCCGGGCGGGGCGCCGGCGCCCGTCGCCCACAGCGGCGCGCCGCCCGCGAGCAGGAAGTCGACGGGGATGTGTTCGCGGTGGGCGTCGGTGACGATCGCGTCGAAGGGCCCCCACGCTGTCCCGTAGGCGGCTGGGTCAGCCGCGTCGAAGCCAGGGGGACGCGTCGCCGAGCTGGGGTCGGGAGCAACAAGCTGCCACTGCATCTGCATGCGCAGCACGCCAACCCCGAGGCTGCGCAGCGTCGCCAGCGTTCCGGCGGGGTCGACGAGCATGCGCGCGGGCTCTTGGAACATGGCCACAGGCCCAGCCAACCGATGCGCCGGCGACGGGCTGCTGGGATGCGCCGGCGACGGGCTGCTGGCGTCGCCGCAGCCGGCGATCCCGATGGCCACGGTAACTGCGGCGAGCGCGAGCAGAAGCGCGAAACGTGCTCTGAGCATCGACTGCCGAGTGCTGCCGTCGGGCACGAGCGCCGCCGCGTGGGCTAGCGAATCGTGACGCCGACGCTGCGGCTGTAGATTGTCTGACCGGACGGATAGCGCCAGGCGAGCCGCGCGGTCCCGCTCGCCGGGAACCGGATCCGTACATCGAAGTAGCCGCGTGGTGAGCTGATGGCGACCGTCTTGATCGTATTGAACCCGCCGCGGGAGCCGCGCTGGAACTGGATCTGGACGCTCTGGCGCCCCGGCGCGGTGTGCGCCGGCCGTACGCAGCCCCACACCTCGAGTGTGCGGTTGCGCGTGGTGGAGGTGGAGGGCAGGAACAGCGGCATCCGGTAAGCGTAGTAATCGGCTTTCGGGCGGCGGTTGTAGAAGACAAGCCCGGCGGCAAAGCCGCCGTAGCCGAAGGTGCCCTGCCCGACGGTCGGGTTCGCGTCATAGAGCAGGTATTGCATCGACGTGGCGATGCGCGGGTTCTTCCACGACAGGTACTCGGCCCAGTTGATGTAGTGCGCGGCGGTGTTGGGCGAGACGAAGTGATGGCTCTTGTTGGGCGGGTTGGTCTCGTACCCGTACTCCGTGTTGTAGATCAGCAGGCGCCTGCCCGACCCATAGGTCCTTTGAAGACGATCGAGTGCCGTCTCGAGCCGGGGGATCTCGTTGAACTCGACGTAGTCGGGATCCTTCGAGTCGGCCTTGTTGGGGGATAGGTTGAGCGGATATGGGTGGATGCCGAAGCCGTCGGCGTTGAACAGTGCCGGATTCTGGGCGCGGAACCGCCGCGAGGCGCTGGCCGTGGTCGGGCAGCCGACCTTCGACGCGGCGCTGCCGCGCAGCTCACGGTAGTTGGAGCCGACGCAGTAGAGGGTCCGGACGAACTGCAAGGGCTTCGTCACCGACAGATCAGCGGGCAGCCCCTGTGGGAAGCGTGAGCTGCGCTTGGCATTGAAGCCGCGTGGCGACAGGCTGCCCACGACGACGGTGTCGTGACCGTGCCCGGTGCGCTGCAGCGCGCTCCAGCCGGCGTGCAGCAGCGATCGGTAGAGGGCCGGCGAAGTCGACACAGTGGACCCGCGGGTCGCCTGCGGGGCGAGCGAGGCACCCCAGTTGGGCTCGTTCCAGAGCTCCCACATGTTGACCGTCGGAAGCGGTGACGCGGCTCCGGGGGGCACGTAATGGCCGCTGTAGCGGGTGGACAGGGCCTGGACGAGGCTACCGTACTCCGTCGCCGACGGCCTCCACTGGGAGTACGGACCACCCGAGGGCTGACCGGAACCGGTCGCCCACAGCGGGGCGCCCCCTCCCACCAGCAGGAGCACCTGGATGCCATCGGCACGAGCGTCCCGGATGATCGCGTCGTACGGGCTCCAGGCGGCGGCCGGGTAGGCGGCCGGATCGGCGGCGTTGAAGCCGGCGGGCCGCTTGAAAGAGGTCGGATCGGGAGCGAGCTCGTTCCAGTGCAGGTAGAAGCGGATCGTGCCGACGCCGAGGCTGTGCAAGGTGGCCATGGTGGCGCTGGGATCGTTCATCAGCCCCTGATCCTCCTCGAACAGAGCGATCTGGCTACGCGAGGCACTGGCCATCGCCGGCGCCAGCATCAGCCCTGAGCAGAGGATCAGAAAGAGGGCCGAAGCGACTGCGGCCAGCGTGGATCGACGGATCTGGTTCAAGAAACTCATCCTCTCTGAACAACCTGTGCGGGCGAGAGTTGCGGAGCCGGTCGAGCGCTCGCAGGACGGACGGAAGCGCTCCGAGGGCACTGTAGCGAATCACGATCGAAGCTTTGCGGCTGTGGATCTGCCGGGCGGGCGGTCGTTGGCGGCGCCTACGACCACCCCTGCTCGAGCCGGCTGATGGGATCAGCCGGATCTGCGCCGAGGATCTGCGCGAGCGCCTGCACCAGACGGCGTTGAGGCTCGAACGCCGCGCCGCCCCCCATCACGCCGATCCGCCACACGCGGCCCGCGAGCGGACCGACGCCGCCGGAGATCTCGATCCCATGCTCCAGGAGTAGGGATCGCCGCGCGGCTGCCTCGTCTACGCCGTCGGGCACGATCACTGCGAGCAACGAGCTCAATGCCTCTTGCGCCGGGGCGAGCCGCTCCAGTCCGAGGGCCGCGAGCGCGCGTCGCAGCGCCTCGTGCGCGCGACGGTGACGCTCCCAGCGCGCATCGAGTCCCTCCTCCAGCACGATCCGCAGCGACTCCCGTAAGGCGTAGACCATGTTGATCGGCGCGGTGTGGTGGTAGGCCCGCGGCAGGGCCCCGGCGGCGTCCTCGCGCCAGTAGGTGAGGATCGCTCGCAGGTCGAAGTACCACGACCGGCAGGCCCCCGTCCTCGCATTCAGACGCTCGAGCGCGCGGGGCCCAACTGTGAAGGGTGCCAATCCGGGCGGGCAGTTGAGACATTTCTGGGTGCCGCTGAAGGCGACGTCGATCCCCATTCTGTCGATCTCGATCCGGTGCCCAGCCAGCGAGGTCACGCAGTCTACGAGCAGCAGCGCGTCGTGCTCGCGGCATGCCTCGGCGAGCCCGTCGAGCGGCTGGCAGACGCCTGTTGACGTCTCGCCGTGGACGACGAACAGCGCGGCGGCGCCGTCATCTAGCGCGGCTGTCAGGCGCTCTGGCTCGATCGCCCTGCCCCATGGCGCCTCCACGCGCGCCACCACGGCCCCATTGCGCGTCAGCTCGTCGGCCATCCGCTCTCCGAACAGGCCGTTGACGCCGCACACGACGCGCTCCCCAGGCACGACGAAGTTGACGACCATCGTCTCCATCCCCGCGCTGCCAGTCCCCGAGACGGCGAGCGTCACGCGGTTGCCGGTCACCATCACCCGGCGCAAGCGTTCTATCGTGTCATCCATCAGCGCGCCAAAAGCCGGATCGAGATGCCCGATCGTCGGTTGCGCGAGCGCCGCGAGCACGGATTCGGGCACGGGACTGGGGCCCGCCCCGAGCAGCAGTCGATCAGGGGGGGCGAGTTCGTCGGTCACGTGTAGCTCCTGGTGGCGCGGGGGCGGGGGCGCGTATGCGGCGCAGGGCAAGCGGTGCGGCGCGGGGGAGCACGGCGCGGCGCGCACGTTAATAGATCGTGGCGGTCGCCCGCGGCACGAGCTCCTCCAGCGTGGCGGTCGCCCACAGCACGAGCTTCGCTTGTGGCGGGCGCCCACAGCACGAGCTTCGCTTGTGGCGGGCGCCCACAGCGCCCTGATTCGGCAGACTGATCAGATCGCGATGCCTGCCACCACCGCCGAGATGCCTCCGCTGATCCGGCGACTCGGAGCCGGGGTGCGCGACGTGATGGAGCTCCGAGCGCTGCCGGCGCCCGTTGCCCGCTTCCAGTGGCGAGCGCGGCGCCTCGCGCGGCACCTGGACGATCGCTTCAGCCTCGCGTCGGCGACGCGCCCGGCCGACCTCGCGGTGCTGCTCGAGCTTGCCGATGGGCGCCGGCGGGTCGTCGAGCTCGGAACCGCCACAGCCTGGACCGCGATCAGCCTCGCGCTGGCAGATCCGCTCCGCCTCCTGACCACGTACGACCCGGTCACGCAGCCCCTGCGGGAGCGCTACCTGGCGCTCACGCAGCCGCGCGCGCGCAGGCAGATCGAGCTCGTCGCGGGGCCCGGATTGGCCGGACCACGAGATCGCGATCCGATCGAGCTCCTCTACATCGACAGCTCGCACGAGCGCGAGCAGACGATCGCAGAGCTGCATGCGTGGCGCCCGGCCCTGGCGCCGGGCGCGCTCGTGATCTTCGACGACTACGTCCACCCCGCCTTCCCCGGCGTGCGGGAGGCGATAGCGGAGCTCGGGCTCGAGGGTGAGTTGCGCGGCACGCTGTTCGTGCACAGGCTGTCCTCGTCGTAAAAGCGCCCGTCAACCCCGGGACCGTCATCCACGACCAGCTTCGCCAGGGCGCCGGATGAGTCGTCTCGTCGCGGCTGGATCTCGCAGTAGCGGATACCCGGGGCCCGGGGTGGGATGCCGGGACGGCCGGGGCAGCGCTCAGCCGCGGGGGGCGTAGCGATGGTGCAGCATGAGGTCGTTGCCGTCCGGGTCGGTGAAGAACGCCATGTGGCAGACCCCCGTATACAGCGTCTCTCCGGAGAACGCCACAGCCTCCCGGAGCCGAGCTTCAGCCTCCCGGGACGACCTGAACAGGTAGAGCCGCCTTCGACTCAACAGCCGCATCGGCGCTCAGGCCGGTCCCGCACCGCGAAGCGTGTGCTTGGCGCGCAGGAGCTGGCGTTCGACCGTGCGCGTCGTGCAGCCGGTGTACTGGGCCATCTCGACGTAGCTCAGGCCGAGGCCGTGCAGCCACAGCAGCCGCTGCTGGCGCTCGGGCAGGGTGCGAATCCCGTCAAGCTGCTGTCTGTGCTCGAGCAGCACGTCGGGACCCGGCGAGCACGCGGGCACCGTGGACTCGCCCGCATGCTCGACAACGGCGTCGAGCGAGAGCTCGCGGTCCTCGCGGCGAATCAGCTTGAAAGCCTCATGGACGGCGGTCTTGGCCAACCAGGACAGTGCCTTCTCAGCCTCCACGCGGTCGCCGTGGTAGACGAGACGGGTCCACGCAAACTGGCATGCGTCTTCGATCACCGGGTCTGACGCCCGAACGTCCAGGCGCACGATCTGCTCCAGGCGCCGCGCCAGCGCCGTGTAGAGCTCGCCGACGTCCGTGGTGCGAACCCCGCGCTCGCCAGCCCCGGCGGTGCGAACCCCGCGCTCGCCAGCGTCTGGGCCGCGGACGCTGCGCACGGCGACGCTGGACCGCACTTCTCGGCGCTCAGCTCGGGCATGATGCAAATGATCCATAATAGTTATAGTGAAGCTAATTGAGACTAACTTGCCACGAATTAGACTAGCAGATCCAATCTGAGTTCGGTATGGTCAAAAGGCGTCAAATTGACTCACTTCATCTCAGGAGGTCTCGATGCATGTAAACGCGGCAGTGAGCGCCCACCCCAATCTCACCGGCTTGCCCGGAAGCAACATCCTGCAGCAGCTCGTCAACGGCGCCGAAGCGTGGGCTCTGGTGATCGCGCTGCTTGGCGCATTCATCGGTGCGGCGATGTGGGCGGTGGCGTCGCACACCCATAGCCATCAATACGCCGCGCGCGGACGTATGGCGGCACTGATCTCAGGAGCCTCCGCCTTGATCGTGGGCTCGGCGCCGGGGATCGTGAACTTCTTCCAGCACCTCGGGACGACCGCCAAGTGAGCATCATCCAACGCACTGGAGAACACCGCCAAGTGGCCACCATCCAACGCACTCGAGAGCACCGCAAAGCGATGAGCACCCGCCGCACACGATCCATCCTGCTCGTGCTCGCAACGACCACGGCGATGGTGGCGCTCGCGGCTCATCCGCCGCCCGCGTCGGCCTTCAACCCGTTGAAGCCGGTCTGCGGCCTCCTCGGCGGCATTCCGGGAAAAATCTGCACCGTCGTGTCGAAGCCCGGCAGGGTGGTGCATGCCGGCAAGAAGCTTGTAACCGGGCACCCCGGCGCCGCGCTGAAGGCACTCGCCGGCGGCACCAGCTCCGGCGCCTCCACCGCCCTCGGTCTCGCCGCGATCGTGACCTGGGTCGTCGGCGGCGCCAAGTTCGCCTTGCAGGAGACGGCAAGCGTACTCGGCGAGACGACCAGCCCTCAGCTAGGCACTACCTGGTTCTCGTCGGCCTACTGGCGAATCGCCGAGATCGCCGCCCTGCTGACGCTGCCATTCCTGTTCGCCGCAGCGATCCAGGCGATGCTGCGCTCAGACCTGCACTTGCTCCTGCGCGCCGCGCTCGGCTATCTGCCCCTCTCGCTCCTGGCGGTGAGCGTGGCAGCACCGCTGACTATGCTCCTGCTGGCGGCCTCAGACCAGCTCTCCGCGCTCGTCTCCTCGGCTGCCGGGCACGCGGGCTCCCACTTCCTCGGGCATGCCGGCCTGGCCGCCGGCATCCTCAGCCTCGTCGACCGCTCGCCCTTCATCGCCTTCCTGGTGGGTCTGTTCACCGCGGCCGGGACGATCGTGCTGTGGCTGGAGCTCGCCATGCGCGAAGCCGCCGTGTACGTGGTAGTGCTGATGCTCCCGCTCGCGTTCGCAGCGCTCGTTTGGCCTGCACGGCGTGTCTGGGCTGTGCGCGCGGTCGAGTTGCTGGTGGCGCTGATCCTTTCGAAGTTCGCGATCGTAGCCGTGCTGACGCTCGGCGGGGCAGCCCTGGATCAGGGGGGCGGCAAGGGCGTCGCCGGCATGGTGGCGGGCTTCGTCCTGGTGCTGATGGGCGCTTTCGCACCTTGGGCGCTGTTGCGCCTGCTGCCGCTCTCAGAGCTCGCGAGCGGAGCCGCGGGATCGCTGCGAGGCGAGACTCGGGCGGCTCTGACACCGGCGTGGGAGACAACCAAGGGGAGCGGCAGCGCCGCGACCGGCTTGGCCGAATCCATCGCAGCCAGGATGCGACCCCAGGCTGCCGAGACCGAGGCTTCGGATCCCGCCGGCGAAGGGGCCCCGAGTGCCGCATCCTCGGCCGCGCGGCGGCTCACCGCAGCCGGCGCGCCCTCGGCCGCCGGCTCGCGGGGCTCGGGCGGCGCGAGCACCGATCGCAACGCCGGCCCCGGCGCGGACGCGGGCAGGGTCGATGCACCCATACCTGATCGGGATGAGACTGGGAGCACCGATCCGATGCCCGAGGCTGTGACCCCCGGCACCGCCGCCGCGGGCGCCAGTACACCCGGCAGCGACAGCGCGGGCGCTAACGCCGCCGCCGCGGGCTCCGACGCCGCCGCCTGGACACCCGACAGCGTCGCCGCGGGCGCCGGATCCCGCGCCGGGGATGGTGACCCCGCCGGTGCAGCGGTCGATGCCCAGCCCGCCACTGGGGGCGGCGCGCGCGAGCGCCTCCCGGGCCTGGGACCGATGTGGCAGGCGGAGAATGGGTCCTGGCGGACGTTGACGGTCGGTCCCGAAGGCAGGCCGCGAAAGCAACTCTGGCCTGCGGAGGATGGCGAGGACTCCGCTCAGAGCGCGCGCGCCACCGGAGACGACCACGATCCGCTGCCGCGCGAGCAAGACCCCGAGCAGGGCCGGCTATGAGCGCTCCGCGCCTCACCTACCGCTTTGGCCCCCTCGAGCGCCGGGGCATCCTCGGCCCGGTGCGGGCGGGTCAAGCGGTGACGCTCGTCGCCGGCGCGCTGCTCGCGATCGCGACGCTCGACCAGGCTCCGAGCGCCACCGGAGCACTCGTCGCGGTGCTGACGTTCGGCACCGGCGTCGCGCTGGCGATCGCGCCGCTACACGGTCGTACAGCGCAGGAATGGGCGCCGATCGTCGCGTCGTTTGCGCTGCGCCACATACGAGGCGCCGGCCGCTTTCGCTCCACCGCGCCCGCGACGGGAATGGTTGCTCGGGGGCACGGTCGCCCGGCAGCCATCGAGCTCGCGCCCGTGGCACCCGTCGCTCCCGCGGCGCTGCGCGGAGTACGGATCATCGAGGTCGCGTACCGGGACCGTGCGATCGGCGCCCTGTCCGAGCGCTCGGGGCGGAGGCTGACAGCGGTGCTGGCGTGTCGCGTGGTCGCCTTCTCGCTCCTGGACGCCGAAGCCCAGGAGCGCCGGCTGGCGCGCTGGGGCCTGGTGCTGTCTGGCGCGGCGAACACACCGGTCAGGCGGATCCAGTGGATCGAGCGCACAGCACCCGCACAGGGCGACGAGCTGGCCCGCTGGGTCCATGCTGAACGTGATCCCGCCGTGCCGCTGCGGGGCACGGCGATGATCGAGTCCTACCTGGAGCTGATCGGGACGACCTCCAAGGTCACGCAGGAGCACGAGATCCTGGTCGCGCTCCAGGTCGACGCCGCAGGAGTGCGCCAGCGGGGCCCCGATGCGGTGCTGCAGGCGTTGACCGAGCAGACAGAGCGGGTCGCGCAGGGTCTCGAGGCCGCTGAGGTGAAGGTTCTCGGGGCGCTCAGCTCAGGCCAGATCGCGCGGGTGCTGCGGACCGCGTTCGATCCCTACGCCCGCGCCGAGCTCGCCGCGCTGGAGAGCGCCGATCCCAGCCGTGAGGGCCTGGCGGAGGCAAACGCCTGGCCGCTCGGGGCCAACGAGGCATGGGAGCACTACCGCAGCGACGGGGCGGCCCATACGACGTACTGGATCGGCGGATGGCCGCGGATCGACGTCTCGCCGATGTTCATGGACGCGCTGCTGGGTCGCTCGAGCGTCGTGCGGACCGTGGCTGTCACCTTCGAGCCGATCCCTCCGGAGCGCTCCACCCGGGAAGTGGAGGCGGCGATTACGAGCGATCGAGCCGACCGTGACCTGCGCCACCGCTTCGGGCAGTCGGAGACTGCACGCCAGCGTCAGGCACAGGAGGCGACGATGGACCGGGAGAGCGAGCTCGCGGCCGGACACAGCGAGGTTCGGCTGGCTGGCTTCGTGACCGTGTCGGGTAGGGATCACGACGACCTGCGCCGGGCCGGCTCCGAGGTGCTGGAGCACTCCGCACGCGCACGGCTGGAGCTTCACCGTATGTACGGCCAGCAGGCCGACGCCTTCACCTTCACCTTGCCACTGTGCCGAGGGCTCAGTTGAGCCCGACCGCGTCCTCGAGGTCGCGATGAGCCTCCGCGCCGCGCAGCGCCCCGGCCACAGGTGCACGACTCGGCACGCCCAGGCCATCTACCCGTTCATGACCGCGGGAGGCCTGGGCGGCCGCGGCGTGTTCATCGGGCGGGACTCCAGCGGTGGAGCTTTCTGTTATGACCCGTGGGTCCTGTACGGCGATGGTGCGCTCGACGACCCGAACGTGATCGTACTCGGCAAGCTCGGGCAGGGAAAGAGCTCGCTTGTCAAGACGCTGCTGTGGCGCATGCTCCTGTTCGGCCGCCGAGCGTTCGTGCTCGACATCAAGCGCGAGTATGGCTCGCTCTGCGAGGCGGTTGGCGTGACGCCGATCTCGCTGCAGCCAGGCGGCGGCGTCCGGCTCAATCCGCTCGCGTCGCGGCCCGAGGAGCACGCACAGCTAGAGCTGCTACGCGCGGTCGCGGCGACCGCGATCGGGGGCCCGGTAACGCAGATCGAGGCGGCCGCTCTGCGCGAGGCGCTCCACGCGGTCCGCGCGAGTGGGATCGACGAGCCGACTCTGCCAGACATCGCCAAGGTGCTCTTCTCCCCGCTCACCGAGATGGCAGAGCGGCTGCGAACCACGCCTGAGCGCCTGGTCACCGACGCACGTCGCGCCGCACTCGCGCTCCAGGACCTCTGCGAGGGGCCGCTGCGCGGGATGTTCGACGGACCGACCACCCCCGGACTGGATCTCGACGCCAAGCTGCTCGTGCTCGACCTCCACGCGGTCCGGGACTCGCCCGCTGTTGGCATCCTGATGGCTTGCGCGACCGCTTGGATGAGTGCCCTGCTGGCCCGCATGGCCGAGCGCCCGGGGCGCGAGCGGCTCATCAACGTCGCCGACGAATCGTGGAAGATCGTCCAGCATCCGGGGCTCGGCGAATGGTTTCAGTCGAACTTCAAGCTCGCCCGCCAGTTCGGCGTGATGAACCTCGTGGTGCTCCACAAGCTCGCCGACCTCCAGACCGTGGGCGATGCGGGCTCCCGCGCGGCTCGGATCGCAGAAGGGCTGGTTGCGGACGCCTCGACACGGATCATCTACCACCAGGACGAGAGTCAGGTACCGCTCACACGGGCGCTGCTCGGTCTCTCCGAGAGCGAAGCCGAGCTGCTGTCGCTGCTCGGAGCTGGACAGGCGCTCTGGCGCGTGGGTTCGCGCTCGTTCGTCGTCCAGCACTACCGCTCGCGCCTGGAGGCGGAGCTGACCGACACCGATACCGGGATGCAGGTCACCAGTAGCGGGCGGGCCCGCGGATGAGCGAGAACCGCGCCAGCGGCGGACCGGTCCTCGGATGAGCGAGAACCGCGCCAGCGGTGTCTCGGACACCGCGGTCCTGGTCGCGGTCGGGACGGCGATCGCCCTCGGGGCCGTGCTGTGGCTGTGGGGCGGGATCGCGGGGGCGGCGTTCGGGAACGGCTGGGCCGGCCCGCGGGCCGGCCAATTGCCGGGTGTGCTGATCGCACTGCCGGGTCATTTATCAAATCCCGCCGGGGCGTGGCCCGCAAGCGAGCGCTCGAAACTGCCCGGACCGGCCGGGTTCTACGCCGCCCTCCTGGTCCCCGGAGGCGCGGCGCTGATGCTGGGCGTGCTCGCGGCGCGCAGGAGCGGCGCCGGTCTGCGGCGGTTTGCACGCGGCGGCGCCAAGTGGGCCTCCGCGGCCGATCTGAAGGTGCTGAGAGAGCGCGCCGGACACGTCCGCGCCGAGCGCAGCGGTGCCGGGCATGCCCGCGCCGGGCGCTTGGTGCTGGGTCGCCACAACGGGCACCTGCTGCGTGCCGAGCATCGTCACGCGCTGGTCGCGTTCGGGCCGCCCCAGTCCGGGAAGTCCGCGGGGCTCGCTGTCCCGGCGCTGCTCGAATGGGATGGCCCCGCCGTAGCCTCCTCGATCAAGACCGACCTGCTGAGCGCTACCCTGGCGCGAAGGCGCGCGCTCGGCCGCGCGTTCGTCTTCGACCCGTTCGAGCTCGCGGGCACGCCTTCGCACACCTGGTCCCCCCTCCACGGCGCGTGCACCTGGGACGGCGCGCTCGAGGTCGCGTGGCGGATGGCGGCGGCGGGCGAGCTCGACCAGCGCGGCGTCGAGGGCGGAGACTTCTGGGCGGTCGCCGCCGAGCAGCGGCTAGCGCCCCTGCTGTACGCGGCGGCGGGGATCGGCGCGCAGATCGACACCGTCGTGCGCTGGACCTACGGACAGGGTTCGCGCGAGCTCCACGACGCGCTCGCGCGGCGGACCGAGATGGCGGGGGACGAAGCCGAGCTCGCCGGCGCGCACGCAGCCTATGACGCCGTACGGGCATTCGAGACGCAGGCTGACCGCACGCGATCCTCGATCGAGGGGACCGCGCAGGCGCTCCTGCGGGCCTACCGTTTCGCGCGGGTGGCCCACTCCGCGCGTTCGTGCGAGATCACAGCCGACCGGCTGCTCGACGAGACGGCGACCCTCTACCTGATCGGCGACGCGAAGGCGTCGAAGCTGCTACGCCCGATCTTTCTCGCGCTGCTCGGTGAGGTCGTGGACCGTGCGTACGAGCGCGCCACCCTCGCCGGCGGCCAGCTCGCGCTGCCGCTGCTGCTGTGCCTGGATGAGGCTGGCAACGTCGCGCCGCTCCCCAACCTCGCGGAGATCGCATCGACGGCACCCAGCCACAACATTCAGCTCGTCTCGATCTTCCACGACCTCGCTCAGGCGCGCACGCGCTACGGACAGCAGGCCGAGACGCTGGTCAACAGCCACCGCGCGCGCATGCTGCTCCCGGGCGTCGCCGACCTCGAGACGCTGCGCTACTTCTCCGGCCTCGCGGGCGAGGAAGAGGCCAAGGACCTCACCCGCACCACTGGTGCCGGCGGGACGAGTCGCTCCAGCGCCCGGCGCCGGCGCCCGCTGGTGGCCCCG
This sequence comes from Actinomycetota bacterium, assembly GCA_030853685.1. Lineage (GTDB taxonomy): Bacteria > Actinomycetota > Thermoleophilia > Solirubrobacterales > Solirubrobacteraceae > Palsa-465. The sequence continues at coordinate 18,928 of JALYUQ010000047.1, forward strand.
GAGGCGCTGCGCCAGCTCCCGGACGGCCACGCGCTGCTGCTCTACGGGCGCATCCCGCCGGCCGAAGTGCGTCTGCGAATGTGGTTTGCGGATCGGCGGCTGCAAAGGCTGGCGAGGGCATGAGCTTCAACGAGCCCGGCGACGGGCACTGGGAGGAGCCGGGCGGAGACTGGGAGGAGCCGGAGGGGCGTCGCTGGCCGCTTGATTGGCGTGGCCTCTATCCGCGCGAGCGCTGGCTGTGGTTCGAGCAGCTCTGGAGCGAGGCCTGCATGCTCACTCAGCGCTACCGGATCCCGATCCGGTCGGGCTGGTGGGAGGATCAGGTCCAGGTGGAGGCGCTGGCCGCGCTCGCGGCGTGGGCGGCGCGCTATGACTCGGGGGAGTGGGACGATCCGCCCGGCAAGCTGTCCCTGCTCTACGACCTGGAGCGAGTCGCCGCGCTGCTCAGGGACGGCAACGAACCGTTCTACCCCGATCGCGACCGGGTCGCGTTCGCGCGGCACCTGATCGACATCGGCTGTCAGCCGCCGCCGGGGCGATGAGCGCGAATCGTAGTCGAGCCCGATTTAGGCGGGAAGCTGGAGATCGGTCAGTTAGCTAGTGAGCTCAGGTCTGGGTGGAGACGGGGCGAGGGGAAGATCGAGCACGATCTTGGTTCCGCCTCCGGGGTTGTCGTGGATGTGGACGGCGCCTTCGTGATCGGCGACGATGGCGGCGACGATGGCGAGGCCGAGGCCGGCTCCGCCGGTGGAGCGGGAGCGGGCCGGATCCCCGCGGTAAAATCGTTCGAAGACCTTCTGTCGCTCCGCGATTGGGATACCAGGTCCCTGGTCGGCGACGCTCAGCTCGACGCGCGTGTTGGTCTTGGTCACGCCGAGCGCGATCTCGGTGTGCTCGGGGGTGTATTTCTGGGCATTTTCCAAGAGGTTTGCGCACACGCGTGACAGGGCGTCAGCGTCGGCCATCACCCAGGCGGCCTCTGTGTTGACGGTGATCGGGTGATCGGGGGCGACGTTGCCCCGTTGCCTGCCGTGGTCGGCGACGAGCGCGCCGAGGTCGGTCAGCTCTCTGCGCGAGGCCGGCTGGCGCACCTCTTGGCGGGACAACGTCAGCAGGTCGTCGACGAGGCGGGACATGCGCTCGGTCTGGGTCTGGATGTGGCCGAGGGTTTCGGCTAGGTCGTGCGGGTTCGACGCGGACCCGAGACGCAGCACCTGGGCTCCACCCCGGATCGCGGTGAGCGGAGTGCGCAACTCGTGCGAGGCGTCGGCGAGAAAGCGGCGCATCACCTGGTCCTGGGTGCGCAGATGCTCGACGACGGTGTCGCGTTCGACGAGCGCGCCTTGGAGCCGGTCGACCATGCGGTCAAACGCCGCTCCGAGCTGGCCGATCTCGTCGGCGCTGCGCTCTAGGCCGGCTCGCTGATCGAGGTCTCCGCCGGCGATGGCGTCGGCCGTTGTTGCGACCTTGCGAAGCGGGGCCAGTCCGGTGCGCAGCAGTGGGACGCTGAGGATGCCGGCAGCCGCCAGAGCGGCCAGGCCGCCGAGCACAGTAACGGCGAGGACCACGCTGACGGCGCTGTCGTCGTCGGCGATGTCGGTTACCAGGATCGCCTGGTCGTGCCCGAACGGCTGGCTGACGGCCAGGAGATGACGTCCTCGGGCCTGCACGGTCACGTAGCCGGTGGTGGCGGAGAGCTTGGCGGGCATGGAGGCGGGGACGGTGAAGCTGCTTTGCTGACCTCTGCGTCCGGCGGCGGCACAGGTGAGGAGGCTGCCGTCGGGTCTGGCGATCGCGCTGGCGATGGACTGCGCCGCCAGCGCTCGGGCGACGGCGGCGACGCGGCCCGGCCCCGGTGTCGCTCCGGCGTGTCCCGGGCCTTTACCGCCCGGGCCTGGGGGCCCTGGCGGGAGCGCTGAACCCAGGCCTGCGCACGAGCCTGCCGGGGGGGCGGCGGTGGCGCCGGTGGTGCCGGTGGCGCCTGAGGGCGGTGGCGGTGGTGTGGCGGCCAGGACGCGCAGCTCGTTTCGCAGTCCTTGGGCGCTGCGCTGGTAGAGGGCGTGGCGCAACACCAAGATCTCAGCGACACCGATCGCCGCGACGAGCACGCCGAGGATCGCCAGCATCCCGATCACGAGTCGGCGCCGAACGGTCATGGCCGCAACCCGCGACCGCACGGCTCGCTTCATCTCACGGAAACCAGGTGGCACCGTTTCAGGCCATCAGTCGATAACCGAGGCCGCGGACGGTCTGAAGGTGGCGGCGGTCGGGGTCGAGCTTGTTGCGCAGGTAGCGGACGTAGACGTCGACGACGTTGGGATCACCGTAGAAGGTGTGCCCCCACACCTGATCGACGATTACGTCGCGGGTGAGGACCTGGCGGGGGTGGCGCAGGAAGAGCTTGAACAGGTCGTACTCGCGTCGGGTCAACTCGACCGGCTCCCCGTCGTTGGTAACCGTCATCGCCGTGTCGTCGAGGACGTAGGGCCCGGCGCTGAGCAGCGCCTGCTGCTCGGGTTGACGGCGGCGTAGCAACGCCCGGATCCGGGCCAGCAGCTCCTCGAAGTCAAACGGCTTGACGAGATAGTCGTCCGCGCCGGCGTCAAGGCCCCGTATCCGCTGGCTCACGGCGTCGGCAGCGGTGAGCATCAGCACCAGCAGATCGGGGTCGCCGCCCAGGCGCTGACACACCTCGACGCCATCCATGCCCGGGAGCATCAGATCCAAAACCACCAGGTCGACATGCCCGCTGTCACAGACCGCCAGCGCCTGTGGGCCGTCCGCGGCGACACTCACCTCGTAGCCGGCGCGGGCCAGCCCCATCCGCAGGAAGCTGGTGATCGCCGGTTCGTCGTCGACGACGAGGATCGATGGTCTCGGGACGGGGCGGTGAAGGCCCGGCATTTTCTCGGCGAGGCGCTCGCCCGTGGGGCGCCCAGCGTTATCCATCACGGCGGACTCTTTCGAGTGCGCGCGACGCGGCTGAGCGGTCCTCGTCCCAGGCGTGCCTAGCCATTGGACGAGCAGGCAAGCGCATCGCGAGCCCTCCCGCTGCGTCCACGAGAGGCAGTTCGGGGCGCGCATGGCGTATGCGCTGTGCGCATCGGCGGGTTGTTCACGGTGCGATCATGGTAGGACCAAGACCGCGATCGCCAGCGCCGATCGCCCAACGGCCCCGGCCCATCGTGTGATGGGCCGGGTCCACGACCCGCCGGCTTGCTGACCGATCAGCGTTGGGACCGTGCTGTGGTCGATGGGCCGCGCGAGCCGCTCGTCGCTGCGCTTGGCTGGATCGGCGGCGTGGGGGCGCCGGCGGGCGGGGTGGGCGGGGTTGGCATGACCGCGATCACATCGGCACTCAGCTCAGTCAGGCCGTTCTGGCTGCCCTCGGCCATCACGTGCGTGCCGGCCGAGATGGCCGAGGCGGGCACCCGGGAGGTTCCTCTGTAGTAGCGGGTAGAACCGCTGGTCTTGACCGTCAGCAGTTGGCCGTCGTGGCCGACCAGGTTGTAGGTGCCGTTGCTGATTGAAGTCACCCGACCGGCGAAGCTAGGCTCCACCACGATCACTGCCGCGGCGTCCACGGTGCCGGTTCCCGGCTCGGGAGGCATCCCCACGCTGGTCGTCGTCCTAGGGCCCTCGGCGACGTGCACGATGTCGTTGACGCGCAGGTTGGAGAAGCCAATCGTCTGCATTTCCTTGCCGTAGGTAGTTGATGAGGAGGTGTCGACCGTCTCGGTGCCGTTCTCGGTTCGCAAGCTCAGCTTGGAACCGTTGATCGCGGTGATCGTCCCGCCGTTTCCTTTGTGACCGCCGGGACCGCCGCGGCCGCCAGGACCGCCTGGTCCGCCGCGTCCGCCCTTGGGGCCACCGGGCCCGCCCTGGGGGCCGTAGAGGCCCAAGGGCGAGGGGGCCGTCGATCTTGATCCGGTGGTGGTCGGCGAGGTGCTGGTAGCGGCGGAGATCCCGGTCACCGCCGCGAACGACGCGCCTACCGCCAGGCCGCCGGCGAGCGCGACCGTGACGCCCCGGGACCTGCGGGAGAGGGAGCGGCGGAGCTTGGTGGGCAAATATGGGTCAGGTGATTTGGTTTTGGTATTCATGGCCGGCAACCTACGAAGTGCAGGTGAGAGCACCCCGGCGATCGGATGAGAGCCTTCTGAGAGAACCGCAGACTGGGCCGCGTCGCGCTCGACGCGGCGCGCGCGCACGTGCGCGATCATGCACCTGACCAACCCGCCCACTACCCACACTCAGCACTACATCCGACAAAGGAGCCGAGATGGCGCTCACCCGGCAGCAGGCGCGTAAAGCGCGCAACCGTCCAGTCCCAGCCCCGACCTCCGATTTCCATTCCGATTCCGATCCGGGCATCGAGATGCCCATCGACCGGCTGGCGCAGAACGGGCTGAGCAGTGACGCGGCCTACGAGCTGATCTCGAGCGAGCTGCTGCTCGACGGGGCGGCGCGGCTCAACCTCGCGACCTTCGTGACGACCTGGATGCCTTCGACTGCCGCACGGCTGATGTCAGAGACCGCCGAGAAGAACATGATCGACAAGGACGAGTACCCGCAGACCGCCGAGATAGAGTCACGCTGCGTCAACATCCTCGCCGAGCTGTGGAGCTCACCCGAGCACGAGCACGCCACCGGCTGCTCGACCACCGGGTCCAGCGAGGCGGCGATGCTCGCCGGCCTCGCGCTGAAGTGGCGCTGGCGCGAGCGGATGCGAGTCGCCGGCAAGCCCACCGACCGCCCGAATATCGTGATGGGCGTCAACGTCCAGGTCTGCTGGGACAAGTTCTGCCGCTACTGGGACGTGGAGCCGCGACTGGTGCCAATGGAGGGCGAGCGCTACCACCTGACCGCGCAGGAGGCGCTCGCCCGCTGCGACGAGAACACGATCGGGGTGGTGGCGATCCTCGGGTCGACCTTCGACGGCAGCTACGAGCCCGTGAAGGAGATCGCAAACGCGCTGGACCAGCTCGAGCGTGCCAGCGGCCTGAACGTCCCGATCCACGTCGACGCTGCCTCCGGGGGCTTCATCGCGCCGTTCATCCAACCGGAGCTCGAATGGGACTTCCGGATCGAGCGAGTGCAGTCGATCAACGCCTCGGGACACAAGTACGGCCTCGTCTATCCAGGCGTCGGCTGGGCGGTCTGGCGCGAGAAGGAGGCGCTGCCCTCAGATCTGATCTTCGAGGTCAACTACCTCGGCGGCAACATGCCGACCTTCGCGCTGAACTTCTCGAGGCCGGGCAGCGAGGTGATCGCGCAGTACTACATGTTCACGACGCTCGGGCGGGAGGGCTACCGCAGGGTGCAGCAGGCGGCGCAGGACGTCGCCATGCACCTGTCGGGCGGGATCGCGCAGCTCGGCCCCTACCGCTTGCTCTCCGATGGCAGCGAGCTGCCCGTGTTCGCGTTCTCGTTGTCACCCGAGGTGAAGAACTACACGGTATTCGACGTCTCCGACCGCCTGCGCCAGCGCGGCTGGCTCGTGCCTGCCTACACGTTCCCTGCCAACCGGACCGATCTGAGCGTGCTGCGGCTGGTGATCCGCGCCGGAATGACCCACGAGATGGCCGATCTACTGCTCGGGCACCTGCGCGAGGTGACAGCTTTCCTGCAGTCGCTCGACGCGCCGCTCCCGAGCGAGGACATCCAGAAGCGAAAAGCCTTCGCTCACTGAACTGAAAGCGCCCCGAGATCGCGTCACGAGCGAGGTATGCCGCGCCGCGTCAGCTAACGTCGGCCGGCGGGCCGGATCGCCTACACCACCTACACCATCTTCGCCAGCTCGCGGCCCGCGCGCTGAAGCTGATCCAGGGTGCTCGCTTCTAGGATCGCCTGCAGGTCGAGGATCCGGGCCCCGAATGCATCGAGCTCGCGCCTGCCTACGACCGCATGGCAGGGCACGCCGGCCTGACGCGCCCTGGTGGCGACCTCCGAGACCACCTTGCCGGCGAGGCTCTGGCGATCGAGCTTGCCCTCACCGGTCACCACGGCTCGGGCCGCTCGCATGCGCCGGTCGAAGCCCAGTGCCTCAAGTACGAAGGCGGCGCCGGGAACCAGCTCCGCGCCCATCGCCGCCCACAGACCGCCGGCCAGCCCGCCCGCGGCGCCGGTCATCGGCAGACCCCGCGGGTCACGCGCCAGATCGCGTGCGAGCGCGTGCAGGCGGCTAGTCAGCCGGCGAACGTCGCGCTCGCCGGCGCCCTTCTGGGGGGCGAACACGCGAGCGGCATCCTCGAACGAGGTGCGCACGTCGCACAGGACGACCAGACGTGCCTCCCGCAAGCCGCCACCGTCTTCGATTGCGCGGATCGCGCCCGCGCCGCCGTCGGTGCTGGCACTTCCGCCTACTCCCAAGTACACGACCGCGGCGCCGGCCTCCACGGCCGCGACGATCAGCTCGCCGGTGCCGAACGTACTCGCGGCCAGCGCGTCGCGTTCGTGCGCGCCCACGTGGTGCAATCCACTCGCGGCTGCCGCCTCGATGACCGCGGCTGCTGACCGCGGCCCGCGGCCTGCGGTCAATCCGAACCGTGCGCTTGTCTCTCTCCCCAGCGGGTCGTGAACGGTGGCCGTCGCAATCCGCGCTCCGAGCGCGGGCGCCAGCGTTTCCAGCGTTCCCTCTCCTCCGTCGGCGACTGGGCAGCGATCGACCGAGCGCCCGGCGGACTCCAGGCCATCGGCGATCGCCTCGGTCACCTCGCGCGCCGAGAACGTTCCCTTGAACGCGTCGGGCGCGACCAGCACGGTGCTCGGGATGCCCTTGACCGTCGCGGCCGTCATCCTTCAAGGGTATGGCCGACCATACGACGATCGAGGTTGCGGGCCATGAGGTGCGCCTCTCCAACCCGGCCAAGGTCTTCTTCCCGCAGTCTGGGATCACGAAGCTCGACCTGGTCGATTACTACTTGGCCGTGCCGGTCATCAACCACCTTCACGATCGTCCCACGGTGCTCAAGCGCTACGTCGACGGCGCCGCGGGGAAGCCTTTCTTCCAGAAGCGCGTGCCGGACTCGGCGCCGCCATGGATCGAGACGGCGACCGTCACCTTTCCCAGCGGGCGCTCGGCGCGGGAGCTGCTGCCAAACGACGCGGCCCATCTGGTGTGGGCGATCAACCTCGGCGTGATCGACTGGAACCCGTGGCCGGTCAGGGCTTCGGACCTCGACCATCCCGACGAGTTGCGCGTCGATCTCGATCCCACGCCCCAGGCCAGCTGGGATGATGTGCGACGGGTGGCGCTGGTCGTCCGCGATGTGCTCTGCGACCATGAGCTGACCGGGTTTCCCAAGACCAGCGGCTCGCGCGGCATCCACGTCAACGTGCGCATCGAGCCCGAGCACGGCTTCACCGAAGTTCGGCGCGCTGCGCTCGCGCTGGCGCGCGAGGTCGAGCGCCGGGCGCCCGAGCTCGCGACCAGCAAGTGGTGGAAGGAGGAGCGCCACGGCGTGTTCGTGGACTACAACCAGAATGCCCGGGACCGCACGGTCGCATCGGCCTACAGCGTGCGCCCGGTGCCCGACGCGCGCGTCTCGGCCCCCCTCGAGTGGGACGAGGTGCCGGATGTCGAGCCGGGCGACCTGCGCTTGGACACGGTCCCGGCGCGCCTGGCCCAGCGCGGTGACCCGAGCGCCGAAATCGACGTGCACGCCGGCTCACTCAGCGCACTGCTGGATCTCGCCCGTCGTGACGAGGAGGAGGGTCTCGGCGACGCCCCGTGGCCCCCACACTTCGCCAAGCAGCGCGGCGAGCCCAAACGGGTACAGCCGAGCAGGGCGCGCAAGTAGGTCAACGCGGTCGGTCGCCCTAAACTGCCGCCCGAACGCGTTCGTGGCACCTCGCCGGCCGGCTCGATTCCTTTGCGCTCAGAAGACGACCAATCTGCTGATCCCGAACTCGTCAACGCCGACACCGTCGGCCTCTCGGCTGAGCGTGCGCGCGCTCGCCACGGCGCGGCCAGGGCGAGCCGGCGACGGCGAGCGATCCGGCGCCGCTGGGGCCTGGGGCTGCTGGTCCTTGCCGTTGCCATCGCCGGGAGTGGCGTGCTGGGCGGACCCACGTCTACGCGACATGCGGTCAGTCAGTCATCCCGGACGCCCTCCAGCGCGGGCGCCAGGGCCGCGCGGCAAAGGGCACTCGCGCGCGGGCGTTCAGGCAAAGGCGACGCCGCCGCGATCGACCGCGTTCTGGCCTACACCCCCTATGTCGCGGTCGGCTCCGCGCGCCGCCGCGAGGTGGCCCTGAGCTTCGACGACGGCCCGAGCATCTACACACGCCCACTGCTCGCGGTGCTGCTGCGCGAGCGCGTACTGGCGACCTTCTTCGAGGTCGGCATCCACGTGAGCCAGTTCTCAGCTTTGACGCGCATGGAGGTGCGCAACGGCTTCGCGATCGGTGACCACACCGAGGACCACCCGTTCATGGCGGCGCTCAGCGCGCCGCGCCAGCGGGCCGAGCTGCTGGACCAGGCCGCGGCGCTGCGCTCGGCCGGCGCCCCCTTCCCGCGCCTCTTTCGCCCGCCCTCCGGCTCCTTTGACGCGACCACGCTCACGCTGCTCGGACAGCTACGGCTGCTGATGGTCCTCTGGACTGTGGACACCGAGGACTACGCCCGCCCGGGCGTCGCGCGAATCGTCTACACGGCGCTGTCGGGCGCACGCCCCGGAGCGATCATCCTGATGCACGACGGCGGAGGCGACCGCAGCCAGACGGTCGCTGCGCTGCCGCGCATCATCCGGGGCCTGCGCCGGCGCGGCTACCGGCTCGTGACCGTGCCGCAGCTCATGGCCGACGACCCGCCGGCCCGCGAACAGCCACCGCCCAGGCCACTGTCGGGCGCCTGAGCGCCGGCGCCCGGACTCTCCCATCGTCAGCCTCTGAGGTCGAGAATCGCCCCGTTCTCGAGGCCGCGGTCCAGCAGCATCCAGATCTCCTGCGCCACCTGGTCCGGATCGGCGAGCTCGCCGATCCGATGGAGATCGACGAACTTCTGGCGCCGGGGGAAGTCCTGCTCCTCTGTCTGGCGCAGCAGCGCCTGCATTCCGGTGTCCACCGTGCCCGGTGCGACCGCAATCACCTCGACGCCCCCTCGCAGGTCCTGCTCGGCGCCCACGTTGCGCACCCATTGGTCGAGCGCCGCCTTTCCCGCCCCGTACGAAGCCCAGCCCGCATACACGCTGCTGGCAGCCCCGGAAGTGAGCATCACGATGTGCCGCCGGGCTTCTATGTTCCTGGCCGCGGCCAGGAACAGGTGACCGAGCACCTGCGCGGCGGCGCTGTTGAGGATCACGTTGCGAGCGTAGGCGTCGCTGTCGACTTCTCCGGCGAACCCGATCGGTGCCAGCATGCCGGCGGCATGCACGAAAACCACACGATCGCCTGAGAACCCTGCCAGCTCGTCCTCGAATGACCGGCCGACGAGCGCCCACGACCTCGGGTCGGCGAGGTCGGCCTCCAAGTGCTCGCCGTCCGCCGGTGCTCCGCGGCAGACGCCGATCAGCCGCGCCCCCTCCCAGGGAACGCTCGCCGCGAGCGCCTTGCCGATGCCACCGGAGGCGCCGGAGATCCAGACCAAGGTCTTCGGCATCGCAACGGCCTACCCCGGATGGAGCTCGTCCAATCCCGCCCTGGGCCGCGGGGCTCAGGGCGGGATTGGACGATGCGGTCGGCGGCCCGGGTCGCTCGCTCAGGAGTCCATCTGTGCCAGCGCGCACTCCCGAGGCGCCTTGTCCTCCCGCCAGCGCAGGATCTTCGTGCCGTGGCGGATGCGACCGCCGCTGGCGTGGTCGAAGGTCACCTCTACGACCAGCTCGGGACGGAGCTCGATCCACTCGAGCTCTTTCTCGCTCTTCCACCGGCTGGGATCTCCGTGGCCGCGCGTGCCCGTCTCGTACGGCGCGAGCGTGTCCCAGAGCGCTCGCTTCTCCGCCGCCCGCAGGCCAGAGGAGTGGCCCACCACGTGCAACTCGCCCGCGGCGTCGTAGAGGCCGAGGATCAGCGATCCCACCGTGCCGGGCTCCTTGCCCGGCCGGTAGCCGGCGAGCACGGCATCGATCGTGCGCAAGCGCTTGATCTTCACCATTCCCGTGCGCTGACCGGGGTGGTACGCGGCGCCAACGTCCTTGGCCACCACACCTTCGCCGCTGCGCAGCCACGGCTCGGCTTGCGCCGCGACGAGCGTGGAGCGGGTCACTTCGATCGGCCCGCCTGAAAGCAGGGCCTCTAGCGTCGCCCGCCGCTGCGCGAAAGGCGCATCCAGGAGCGAGTCGTCCCCACGCGCGAGCAGGTCGAAGGCGACGTAGCGCGCTGGCGTCTGCTCGGCGAGCAGCGCGATCCGGGACTGCGCCGGATGGATCCGCTGCTGAAGGGCGGCGAAATCCTGTCCGGCCCCGCCACGCCCACCATTACCGCCCCCATCCCCCTCGCCATCATCGTCGATCACGATCTCGCCGTCGAGGACGTACCGGCCGGCTGGAAAGGACAGCTCGGGAAAGTAGCGCTCCAGCGGCTTGCCGGCGCGCGACTGGATCACCCACCGATCGCCGTCGACGAACGCGAGCGCCCGGAAGCCGTCGTACTTGGGCTCGTAGGCCCAGCACTCGCCGAGTGGAAGCTCGGGCTTGGAGCGGGCGAGCTGGGGCTCGATCGGGGGCTTCAACGGGAGCGCCAAGACTGGCGCGATCCTAATACGATCTCTTGATGGCCGCAGAGCACGCGACCGCCGCCGAGGAGGAGTACCTCGAGACCCTCTTCTGGCTCTTCGAGGCCGGGTTGCCGATGACGGGCGCCAACGTCGCGCGGGCGATGCAGCTCTCGGCCCCCACGGTGCACGAGATGCTCGGGCGACTCGAGCGTGACGGCTACGTGACTCGCGACGCCGGCCGGACGATCGACTTCACGTCCTCCGGACGGGAGCACGCCGAGCTCACGGTCAGCCGGCACCGGATGATCGAGCGCTTCCTCACCGATGTCGTAGGCGTTCCGTGGGATGACGTGCACGAGGAGGCCGAGCACCTGGAGCACGCGATGACTCCCCGCTTCGAGGCGTACGTTCGGGCCGCGGTCGGTGACGCGAAGACCTGCCCGCATGGTCACCCGATCCGCGTCGGCGAGCGGATCGACGGCGTGCCGCTGGCCGACTGCGAACCCGGAGCCAAGGTGACGATCCTTCGCTTCGAGAACGAGGCGGAGGACCTCCTGCACTACCTGAAGGATGCCGGCATCGAGCCCGGCATGGAAGGCAAGGTGCTCGCCAACGACGGCGAGCTGGTGTGTGTGGAGCCTGGCGAGAGCACAGCAGCGGCCGGGGAAACCGCTAGGGCCACCACCACCGCCACGGTCACGGTCAGCGTCGCCGAGACCGTCTCCGTGCTCGCAGAGCCCTCGCCGCCCCCCCGCATCGCGCTCCCCGAGCAGCTCGTGCTCGGCCGCGACCGCTACGGTCGCTGAGGCGCTACCCGCGTGGTGGACGCATCTGGCCTGACCGGAGCGCCTCCGTCGTCCAGCACGTGATGAGGGCCTGAACCCGCGCTCGGACCGTCAGGCGAAAAGCGGCCGCCGGTCACCCACCCCGCCTGCCGCCAGCGCGCGCCGGCCTGAGAGCCAGCGGTGGATCTGGGCGTAGATCGCGGGATGGTTGAGCAGGTCGAGGTGGCTGGCGGCACCGAAGTGGCGGTAATGGTCGACTGGGAAGCGCATCCTCTCGCCGTGGGGAGAATGGTCCCACGCGCTCTCGCGCAGGATCAGCAGGTCACCGATCATCCGGCCCACAGGCGCGTCTGGCTCCCGCGACAGCGTGGCGCACACGAAGTAATGGTTGGCGGTGCTCAGGAAGGGAACTTCCTTACCGGTGTTGCGCAGCAGGGCATCGGGCTCCTGGTCGAGCCAGTCTTCGTCGAGCAGGTAGCCGAAGCGCAGATCCTTGATCCCCGCGCTGCGACTGTTCAGCGTACTCGCGATCACGCGAGTCTCCGGGAGCATCCCGAGCCCGGCGCCGGCGACGTTTGCCAGCCGCTCGAGCGGCGCCCCGCGGTGGGGCGCCCCGAGCGTGAACAGATGGCGAACCTTGCTGCACCACTCGCTCCCGTCGCCGTAGTGACACGCGCTGCGTGCCACCAAGCCGCCCATCGAGTGGCCGATCAGCGCGATCTCCTGGACTTCGACGGGCCAGTTCTCGCTGACCCGCGCCAGCAGCTCCGCGAGCTCACGGCCACTGTGGGAGATGTGGCGCCCGGAGTTGTAGCGAACGTAGAGCGGGGTGTACCCGAGCTCCGTCTGCAGTGCAGCGCCGTAGGGGACGTGCCGGCGATCGCCCAGCCTCCACGCGTCCTCGGTCTCGCACAGGCCGTGGAGGAAGACCGCCAGCCGGGGGCTTGCATCAGGGAAGGCGAGGGCGAGCGCCTCGCGGCCGATCTGCACGTCACGAGCGTCACGCACGTCACGAGCCCCATGAGCCTCCCGCCCCCGAGGAGTCCCGCCCCTGGGGAGCCGAATCGTCGTCCCGAGGGCAAGTGGACTGCCGCGCCGTTGCAGCGTGTCTCCGTAGATTCCGTTGAGCGCCCCCAGCGCCACCCGCCCGGTGCTCGTGCGCTCGATCGACGGCGCGTCGGCGGCTTGCATCGCCCTGACGGCGCTCGCACCCCCGCGCGCGAAGCTGCGAAGGCCACCCCGAACGGCTTGGTAGACCCCGCGCACGATCGCGTCGTGCATCACCCTCACGACCATGCCGGCGGGACCAACGGCTGCGAATACGCGGTGGGAGATCCCTTCGTGCACGCCCTGCGCCTGGGCGGCGACGCCGGCGAGCGTATCGCCCCCCAGCTCGCCTAGCGCTCTGATCTCCTCAGGGCGCATCCGTGGCACGCTCGCCGGCGAGCGCATCCGCATCGCCGAGGAGTGCCACCTCGGCGTACGCATCGGCTAGCCGCGTGACCCCCTCCTCGATCTCGTCCGGGGTCACGCCCGAGTAGGCCAGCCGCAGGCTCGACCGCGCTCCCTGCAGGACGAAGTCAGACCCCCTTACGAACTGCACGCCGCGCTGTGCCGCAACGGCGTGCAGCGCGTTTACGTCGGTCCCCGGCGGGAGCGCCACCCACAAGAAGTAGCCGCCCTGCGGGGGGACGAACCGTGCCTCGGGGAGCTGTGTCGCAAGTGCCTGGCAGAGCGTCTGGGCCCGCTCGCGCAGCGCAGCCTTGACGGTCTCGATCGAGTGCTCGATTGCGCCCGAGCGGCAGAACTCGTTGACGATCCCCTGCGAGACCATGCTGGGGGAGATGTAGGTGCCGGTGGCGATCTTCGCGATCCGCGTAATCAGTTCTTCGGGCCCAACCAGGTAACCGACGCGGATGCCCGGGCAGACAGTCTTGGAGAACGAAGATGCATACACCACGCGCTCGCCCTTGCCGGCCCCAATCGCCTCGCCCGCACCCTCGCCGGCCCCAATCCCTTCGCCCGCCCCAGCGCCCGCCCCATCGCCATCGAGCGAGAGCATCGTCGGCAGCGACGAGCCCTCGAAGCGCAGCTCTACATAGGGGTCGTCCTCGAAGATCGTCAGCTCGTATGCCCGCGCGATCTCTACCAGGCGCTCGCGCTTGGCGCCGGAAAGCGTGTAGCCGGCCGGGTTCTGGAAGTTCGGGATGATGTGGGCGAGCTTCGGCCGCGCCGCCGTGTCCCCGCCGCCGCCGCCAAGCAGGCGCTCCACCGCGCTCACGTCGATTCCGTCTGGCTCCAGCTCGACCGCTCGCACGTCGGCTCCGCGCCCGCGCAGCGACAGCAGCGTTCGGTCGTAGGTGGGGTGCTCGACGATCACCGTGTCCCCCGGCTTCACCAGCGCCTCGAACAGGAACGCGTCGGCCTGCATCGACCCGTTGGTCACCAGCACTCGCTCGGGTGCCACCTGGTGGCGCTGCGCGATCCACTCGCGCAGGGGCGGATACCCGACCGAGGTGCCGTAAGCGGTCATCCCGCCCGGATCGCGGTCGAAGGCGCGGGCGGCGGCGTCCCGCAGCCCCTCGACATCGACGATGTCCAGCGACGGAGCGCCGCGAGCAAACGAGATCGGCTGAGGCATAGGGCGAAGACTACCTACAACCTATCCGGGGACCGCGGTCGCAGATCAGGCTCCGCTTCGCAGCAGCGACACCGCGAGCTCGGCGACCTCGGTCGGGGTGCGAGCGACGCGTACGCCCTGGGCCTCCAGCGCCCGTGCCTTGGCGGCGGCCGTCCCCTGCGAGCCCGAGACGATCGCGCCGGCGTGGCCCATGGTCTTGCCCGGCGGCGCCGTGAAGCCGGCGATGTAGGCGACCACTGGCTTCTCGATGCTGCTGGCGATGAAGCGCGCCGCCTGCTCCTCGGCGTCGCCGCCGATCTCCCCACACATGACGATCAGCTCGGTTTCGGAATCCTCCTGGAACATCCTGAGCGCGTCGATGAAGTCGGTTCCCGGGACGGGGTCACCGCCGATGCCCACGATCGTCGAGTTGCCCAGCCCGCTCTGCGCGAGCACGCTGCCGATCTGGTAGGTGAGGGTGCCCGAGCGCGACACGACCCCTACGTTGCCCGCCTTGAAGAACGCCGCGGGGATGATTCCGACCGTTGCCTTGCCGGGGGAGAGGATTCCGGGGCAGTTGGGACCCACCAGGCGGGAGCGGCCGTTCTTGACCAGCACGTTGAAGACGCGCAGCTCGTCGTGGGCGGGGATCAAGTCCGTAATCGTGACTATCAGCTCGATCTCCGCGTCCTCTGCCTCGAGGATCGAGTCGGCGGCGAAGCGCGGCGGTACGAAGATCATCGCGGTGTTGGCCGCGGTGCTCTCGACGGCGTCGTGGAAGGTGTGAAAGACAGGAATGCCATCCACATCCTGGCCGCCCTTGCCCGGCGTCACGCCCGCAACCACCTGCGTCCCGTAGTCGCGGTTGCGCAGCGAATGGAACCTGCCCTCGCGCCCGGTGATGCCCGCGACGCAGAGCCTCGTCGCGTTGTCCACGAGAATGCTCACAAGGATCTCCGTCCGACAGCTGTCGCCCGAGTCATCCGGCTGCGCTCGCCGCCAGCTCGACCACCTTCTTGGCGGCGCCGTCCATCGTCGCTTCGGTGTGCACGCCGGGAAGCTCTGCCTGCGCAAGCAGGCGCCGGCCCTCCACGTCGTTGGTACCGTCCAGGCGCACCACGAACGGGACCCGCGGCCTGATCAGCGCGAACGCCTCGATCAGGCCCTTGGCCACCTCGTCGCAGCGCGTGATGCCGCCGAAGACGTTGAACAGCACTGCCTCGACCTTGACGTCGGAGAGGATCACCTCGACGGCGCTCGTGATCGCCTGCGCCTTGGAGCCGCCGCCGGCGTCGAGGAAGTTGGCAGGCGCGCCTCCGGCCTGGGCGACGACGTCGAGCGTCGACATCACGAGCCCGGCGCCGTTGCCGAGGACGCCGATGTCGCCGTCGAGCTTGACGTAGGTGAGCCCGCGCTCGGAGGCCATCCGCTCCTGGGGGTCCTCGGCCGAGCGGTCGCGCAGCCCCGCGTTCTCAGGATGGCGGAAGAGTGCGTTCGCATCGAGGGTCACCTTGGCATCGAGCGCCATCACGCTGCGCCCAGCCTGCTGCGAGTTGCCGCTGCCAGCCCCCTCCGGGGGACTGGCAGAAGCCGCAGTGACGATCAGCGGATTGACCTCGACGAGCGTCGCCTCCTCCTCGATAAAGACTTCGTAGAGCTTGGCGAGAAACGTCCCGACGGCAGCGGCCACGTCGGCGTCTACGCCCGCTTCGTAGGCCAATCGCCGGCCCTGGAAGTCCTGGAAGCCGACGAGCGGGTCGACGTGCAAGCGGGCGATCGCCTCGGGATCCTGCTGCGCGACCGCTTCGATATCCATCCCGCCCCTGGTCGAGAGCAGTACCAGCGGAGCCTTCGCCGAGCGGTCGAAGACCACCGAGGCGTAATACTCCGCAGCGATCTCGGAGGCTTCCTCGACCCATAGCTCGGACACCGTCAAGCCGCGAATGTCCATCCCCAGGATCGCTTGCGCGTGCTCGGTTGCCTGCGCGCGATCCTGCGCCACCTTGATCCCGCCGGCCTTGCCCCGGCCACCAATCTGCACCTGGGCCTTGAGCACGCACGGATAGCCGATCGCCTCGGCGCCGACCACCGCATCCTCGACGCTGCCGGCCGGCCTGCCGCTGGGAACCGGGAGCCCGCGGCGCGCAAAGAGCTGCTTGCCCTGATACTCGAGCAGGTCCATCGACGCCCGGGACTCTATTGCATAGGTCCCCGTGACATGATGCCGCCCGATGGCGATCCCAAAGAATGTCACCTACGTCACCTTCGATGTCTACGGCACTCTGATCGACTGGGAGACGGGCGTCTACGAGGCGTTCAGCGCCGAAGCCCAGCGCGACGGGTTCACGATCGAGCGCGATGAGCTGATCCCGCTCTTCATCGAGACCCAGCACCGGATCCAGGCGGGATCTTACGAGCTCTACGCCGAGGTCCTACGGCGCACCGCAGTGCAGATCTCCAAGCAGCTCGCCTGGCCACTGGAGCCATCTCGCTCGGGATTCCTGCCCGACTCGGTGCAGCGCTGGAAGCCGTTCAAGGAGACCAACCCGGTGCTCGCGAAGTTCGCCAAGAAGCACCCGGTCGGGCTGCTCTCGAACATCGACGACAAACTGTTGGGGCAGACCCGCCGCCACATCCCGCTCGACTTCGATCTCGTCGTGACCGCCCAGCAGGTGCGCTCCTACAAGCCCGACCCGCCGCACTTCAACGAGTGCGAACGGCGAATCGGCACCAAGCGGGGTTGGGTCCACATCGCCACGAGCTACTACAGCGATGCCGAGCCCTGCCTGAAAAAGAAGGTCCCGGTGATCTGGGTCAACCGATCCAAGCAGCCACTGGAGCCCGGCCAGAAGAAGCCCGACGCCGAGGTCGCGACGCTGCGCGAGGCGGCGAAGCTGATCAACGTGGCGTAGTGGCTAGTTGCGCGTCCTCGCGCTTCACGCCGACGTGGTGGTGGCGGTCAGCCGGGTGTGGCAGACGACCTGCACCGCGGTGCGCGCAGGCAGCGAGGGCTTCGTGATCGACTCACCGGTGTACCCCGACGAGCTGCAGGCGCTGTGCAGCGTGCTCGAGCAGGCGGAGCTCCCGGTTTCCGGGCTGCTTGCGACCCATGCCGACTGGGATCATCTCCTGGGCCGGATCGCCTTCCCCGGCGCCCCGCTGGGCGCCGGGGAGACGACGGCGTATCGTCTCGCCGCAGAGCCCGGCGCCGCCCAGCGCGAGCTGCGCGCTTTCGATGCCGAGCACTACGTTCACGGGCGCCCGCCCCTCGCGCTCGCCGGCATCCAGTCGCTCCCGGTTCCCGGTCGGCTCGCGCTGGGCGACGGGCCCGAGCTCGAGTTGCACCCTGCGGAGGGGCATACGGCCGATGGCACCGCGTACTGGATGCCGTGGCTGGGGATTCTGGTCTGCGGCGACTACCTCTCTCCGGTTGAGATCCCCATTATCTCCTCCGGGGGCTCGCTCGAGGGCTACCTTGCCACGCTCGAGCGGCTGCGAGGGCTCGCCGAGCAGGCTGAGACGATCGTCCCCGGCCACGGCGGACCGCTGACCCGCGCGCAGGCACTGGTAGTTCTGGAGGAGGACTTGGCGTACCTGAGGGCGCTGGCGGCGCAGGGGATTGGCGCGACCCTGCCGTCCGGCCGGCGGAGTCCGACCCAGCGCCGGATTCATGGGGAGAACGTGAGGTGCCTGCGCGCCTGAGGCCGGCGCGTCCTCAGCAGGGTACGGATCTGCCGACTCCGTTCAGCCCCTCGAAACGGAAGTCGCGGAGCACCGATTCAGGCGCGTGGGTGCCTTGCACGGTTTACGTCCTAACGGATCGCATCCGAGTAGATTGACTGAGAATCGGCATCTACAACGCCAACCTTTCTCTACTTTGGCACGGCTAGGAACACCGCGTACGTGGTTGAGGTCCTGAAGCTGTGGACGCTGAGCGCCCGGTACCCGAGCCTTGCCAGGACGGGCATTTCAAGTCGCAGTCTCGCTCGCGCGCTTGAGCTGCTGTTCGGTAGCTGCCTGATCAGCCAGACGCGATGGTGGCGATCGAACGCTGCACTTATGCCGGGGGGGTTGCCGACGGAGTAGTTGGGGAGGGGATGCATTCGCCGTGGGCGGTAGTAGAGGAGCGGAATGTCGTCGGCAGCGGGGTACCCCGGGGTCACGAGCTTGTCTCCGGGGTGCTGGTTGGCCTGGATGTAGTCGATCGCCTGGCGCGTCGGCGCATAGAAGCCGGTCTGGCGGTGGCTGGCAACCAATCCGCCGACGGAGACCGCAAACGCCAAGGCAACCAGCGAGATCGCTGCGGCGCGCGGAAGGGTGGCGAGCGTGGCTGCCAAAGCCGTGAGCAGGAACGGCGCCGCGACCGCCGTGTACCGCGTAATGAGGACGTCTTTCCCGGCCGCGCCGAGAGCGATGATTGCCAAAGGTGCGAATAGGGCGAGCACCGCGAGCAGTCCTCGATTGCGCACCGCCGCATAGCGCCGCGTCACGAGCGCGAGTAGCGAGAGGACCAAGGCTCCGGCCCCGAGCAGCCGGATCGCGCCGGCGCCCCCCAGCCAGCGGCCGTCAAAAGGCGTTTGTGCTATACGCAGCACGTTGGTCGGGGTAAACCCGGCGACGGCGCCGATGCCGCCGTTTGGGGCATAGGCGTACTGATCGTCAAGCAGGGGTATCAAAAGCAACTGGGCCAGCAGGCAGACCCCCAGGAACGCGGCGCGCTCGGCGCGCGCGAGGCTCCCGCGGCCCCCGAGCCAGGCGCACAGCGGGAGAATGACGAGCGCCGCTGTGTAGTGCAGCCACAGCGCGCTCACCGCCGCCAGGGCACCGAGCGCCAGCAGTCGCGCGCGGTTGCGAGCCCCAGCAGGCGCTCGTACTGTGGCTCCCACAGCGATCGTCACGGCCAGCATCGCGAACACGTAGACACGTGCCTCCTGGGCGTACTGCAGAACCAGCGGGCTGAGCGCGCACAAACCCGCGGCGAGCAGCGCTGGAAGTCGATCGACGAAGGCCCGAGCCATCCAGTACAACGCCGCGACGAGCGCAACGCCCGCGACGGTGGACGGCAATCGAGTCACCCATTCCGCCTGCGATCCAGTCCGGTAGATCCACTCGTGCAAGAAGAAGAAGTACGTCCACGGCGTGGTCTCCGTCATGCGCACGACGCTCGTAACGCCGCTCAGCCGGGGCAGCGAGTGCAAGACGCTGAGCGCCTCGTCTACGAAGTAGCTCGAGGAT
This sequence comes from Actinomycetota bacterium, assembly GCA_030853685.1. GTDB lineage: Bacteria > Actinomycetota > Thermoleophilia > Solirubrobacterales > Solirubrobacteraceae > Palsa-465. Next base: position 38,225 of record JALYUQ010000047.1, read on the forward strand.
CCGAGCTGCCAGCCGAAGTTCAGCGCCCCGCCGAGCAGGATCGACCCAAGCGCCCAACCCTCCCAGCGCCCCCGCATGGTGCCAACCGGCGCCCGGGCGCAGCGCACCCCTACCCCGCGCCGGAGCTGATAACCGCGATCGGGTCTCCTGCGGCGACCGATGCCCCGACCGCTACGCGCAGCGCCGAGATCGTCCCGGCCTTGTGCGCGCTGATCTCGTTCTCCATCTTCATCGCCTCGATCACGCACACCAGCGCGCCCTTCTGCACCTCGGCGCCCTCCTGCACGGCGACCTTCAACACGGTCCCCTGGAGTGGGGAGGTGAGCGTCCCCCCGCCGCCCCCATGGACTTCCCCGCCGCCCCCCGCCGCATCCCCAGCTTCCCCACCGGGATCTGTGCGCCGGCGCCGGCGCGGAGGCGGGCGCCCAACGGCATCGCCCGCCCCGGCCTCCCCAGCCCCCCCAGCCGCCCCAGCCGCCC
>JALYUQ010000048.1 GCA_030853685.1 Actinomycetota bacterium
CCGCCGCCGCTCCTCCCGCCGCCGCCGCTCTTCCCGACGCCGCCGCTCGCCCCGCCGGCGCCACACGTGTTCCGGTGCCGCGCGAGCTCGTAGACGAGCGTCTTCGGGCAGTCCTTGATGACCGCGAAGCCGCCCGCGCTGTCGCCGTAGAGCGTCGAGTATCCGACCGCCAGCTCGGACTTGTTGCCGGTAGTGAGCACGAGCCACCCGAACTTGTTGGACAGCGCCATCAGCAGGTTGCCCCGAATCCTCGCCTGCAGGTTCTCCTCGGTCAGGTCCTGGGCCCGGCCGCCGAACACGCCGGCAAGCGTCTCGTCATAGGCGTGCATCGCCTCGGCGATCGGGAGCTCGTCCATATGCACGCCGAGCCCTGCCCCGAGCCGGCGAGCGTCGGCCTGGGTTTGCGTCGAGGAGTGTGGGGAGGGCATCACGACCGCCGACACCCGCTCGGGTCCGAGCGCGTCGACCGCGATCGCCGCCACGAGCGCAGAGTCGATCCCGCCCGAGACACCCATCACCACGTGCTCGAAGCCGTTCTTCTCGACGTAGTCTGCAAGCCCGAGCACCAGCGCGGCGTAGACCTCCTCCAGGAGCTCCAGCGGCTCGCTGAGCGCGCCGCCCACCACGCGCGGCTCCGAAGGGCCCTGCGGAAGCTCCAGCCTGGCGATCACCGGCACGCTGGGGAGCTCCCGGCGAGCCGCCGAACGGTGGCGAGGGTCGCGCAGCCGGGCCCCGCGGGGACCGACGGGGTCGATCGTCGCGACCAGCAGCTGCTCGGTGAACTGCGCTGCGCGCGCGAGAACACCGCCAAAGTGGTCGATCACGAGCGAGTGCCCGTCGAACACGAGCTCGTCCTGGCCACCGACGAGGTTGCAGAAGGCAACCGCCGACAAGTTGTCGCGGGCGCGCTGGACGAGCATCCGCTCGCGCTCGAGGCCCTTGCCCGCGTGGTAGGGCGAAGCCGAGAGGTTGACCAGCAGCGTCGCGCCGGCGAGTGCCTCCTCGGCCGCGGGCGGTCCTGGCTCCCAGATGTCCTCGCAGATCATGAGCCCGATCTTCACGTCCCCCAGCGTCATCAGCGCGGGGCCGGGACCGGTCTGGAAGTAGCGCTGCTCGTCAAAGACGCCGTAGTTGGGCAGCAACATCTTCCGGTAGACCGCCTTGACCGCGCCGCCGGCGAGCACCGCGCAGGCGTTGTAGACGTCATCCGCGCGCTCGGGAAATCCGACCAGCGCGACGATCCCGTCCGGTCCGTCGGTCCGGGCCGCGATCTGCGAGAGCGCTTGGCTTGACTCTGCAAGGAAGTGCTCCTTGAGCAGCAGGTCCTCTGGTGGGTAACCGGTGAGCGCCAGCTCGGGAAAGAGGACTAGCTGCGCGCCCGCCGCCTTGGCCGCCTCGATGCCCGCGATGATCTTCTGCCGGTTGCCGGCAATGTCGCCGACGGTCGGGTTGCACTGGCACAAGGCGATCTCGAGTGGACCGGGCATGATCCCCAATTATGGGCCCCGCTCCGCGGGCCGTGTGCCGCGCCCAGCGCCGGTCAGGACCGCCGCCCCGCACGGAGGCGTGGGCGCCCCGCTCAGCGTCCCGGCGCGCCCCGCCCGAGCCAGAACTGGATGAAGGCGCGCAGCCGCGGGTCGCCGGGAGCACCGACGCTGACCGCGTGCGCCCAGGCCAGGCCGAGTACCCCGTTCGTTCCTGGGCGGTGGGCGAGAACCACGGCTTGGCCGGCTGCCGCGAGCGCCGGGCTGAACGGTGGCGCGAGCGCACGCGCGAGCGGCTGCAAGCCCGGTGGCGGCGTGCCTCCCCCGTATTCGATCACCACATCGCCCAGCTCGAGTGCCTGCAGTAGCTGGTTGTCGCTCAGTCGCACTCCGTCGCGTGTGAGCGGCTCGGGGACATGGGCGCCGCTCGTCGGGGGACGGGAGTCGTAGTGGGGCCCGGGCTGGCCGGGGAGCAGGCGGGCGTGCCCGAGGTCGGGGAAGGACAAGCCGGGCCCGGTCGCGTTCGCGCTCCCCGACACCTGAGCCGTGTCGCGTCCCGCGAAGAAGCCCGACAAGGCCGCGATCGCTCCGATCGAAAGCGCCAGCGACGCGAGCCCGATCGCCCCGCGCTCGAGCAGCTTCACCGCGGTGCGCGCGCAGCGCGCACGCGCGGCGTCCGGGCCCCGGCCGCTCCGTCCTCGCCGATCGTGGCTCCCGCGGCGCCCGCCAGCTCCTCGATGCAGGCCAGCAGCTCCCCGGCCAGCAGCTCCACGTCGGGGAGGCCGTCGTAGTCGGCTGTCAAGCCGAACTCGAGCTGCCCGTTGTAGCTCATGATCGCGATTCCCAGCGCCGTGTTCTCGGCCAGCGGGAGCACCGGGAAGATGGACAGCAGCTTTCGGCCGAGCGCGTACAGCGGGAACTGCGGTCCGGGGACGTTGGTGACCACGAGGTTGTACATGCGCTGGTGAGCCTGCAGGCGCGCCGCCTGGGCCATGATCGTCGGCGGCGCAAACCCCGAGAGCTCCGTCAGCACGCGGGCGCCGACCGCCTGGCTGGAGTCCTTGATGCCCTCCATCGCCCCGCGGATCTCCAGCATCCGCGCCACGGGGTCGGCGACCCCGACCGGGAGCGGCACCCATAGGGCCGCGAGCCGGTTGCCCAGCGCACCGCGGTCCACGTCGGCGCGCACCGACACCGGGACCAGCGCCTTCAGCACCACGTCGTCGGTGGGCTCGCCGTGCAGGCGCATGTAGCGACCGAGGGCACCCGCTACGGCGGTGAGAACCGCATCGTTGACGGTTCCGCCCAGCGCGTTCTTGACAGCCTTGAACTGGGCCAGATCCCCACGCACCCAGGTGAGGCGGCGGTGGGGGCCGACCTTGACGTTGAAGGGGCTCGCCGGCGCGGTGTCCAATCCCACCTTTGCCATCGCCCCTACCCCTACTAGGGCGTCGCCGATTCGCTGCGCTACATGACCGGGAGTGCGCAGGCCGGCACGGACCCCCTCGACGATCTCTCCGGGCACCGTGGCGCGCTCGAGCAGCGACTGCGCCAGAAGCTGTGCTCCCGACGGCAGCGGCCGCGGGATCCATTCGTGCTCGGGTGGAGCGACAGGCATGGGATCGGGCGAGGAATCGAATAGCACGGTGACGATGTCGACGCCCGAGACGCCGTCGACGAGCGCGTGGTGGGTCTTCGAGAGCAGCGCGAAGCGATCCTCCGCGAAGCCCTCCACCAGCCACAGCTCCCACAATGGCCGCGCCCGGTCGAGCGCCTGCGAGAAGACCCTTCCCGCGAGGCGTGCGAGCTGGGCCTCGCCTCCGGGCCGGGGAAGGGCGGTGTGGCGCACGTGGTAGGTGACCTTGAAGTGCGGATCGTCCACCCACACCGGCCGTCCCTGCTGCAAGGGGACGAACGCGAGCCGCTGCCGGTAGCGGGGTACCAGGTGCAGCCGCGAGGAGATCTGCTCCACGACCTCCTCGTAGGCGGGAGCCGAGCCCGCGAAGATCGTGCAGGCCCCGACGTGCATGTGCGTCGAGTCACGCTCGAGGTGTAGGAACGAGTCATCAAGGCCGCTGAGCCGGTCCGGGTTGCGCACCTAGAAGATTCTTGCAGGTGCATCGGTGGGCGCCCCGCGGGGCGCCCACTCCCTACTGCCCGTCTGAGCGCACCCTTAGCCTCGCGCCTGATGAACGCTCGTTGCGTCGCGCACCTCGACATGGACGCGTTCTACGTGTCGGTCGAGCTGCGCCGGCGCCCTGACCTTTCGGGGCAGGCGGTGATCGTGGCCGGCGCCGGCCCCCGATCTGTCGTTACCACCGCCTCCTACGAAGCTCGGCGCTTCGGGGTCGGCTCGGCGATGCCGGCCGCACGCGCGCGCCGGCTGTGTCCCCGCGCAGTGTTCCTGGTGCCCGATCACGGCTATTACCGCGATGCCTCGCGCGAAGTGATGGCGATCGTGCGTGCCCATGTGGAGCGAGTGGAGGTCGTGGGCCTCGACGAGGCCTACCTGGAGCTCACCGGGCTGCCGGCGCCCCACGCTGCAATGCGTCGCGTGGTGATCGAGATCGAGCGAGAAACGGGTCTCGGCGCGTCGGTCGGGATCGGTCCCTCGAAGCTCGTCGCCAAGGTCGCCTCTGATGCCGAGAAGCCACGCGGATTCGTGGTCCTGACCCGTGAGCAGGCGTGCGCTCGCTTCCAGCAGGCGCCCTGCGGGCTGGTGCCCGGGATCGGCCCAAGGACCACCGAGCGCTTGCGTGAGCTGGGCATCGACACGCTCGGCGAGCTGGCCGTCGCGCCCGGGCGCTTGCTCGCGGTTCGCTTCGGCATCAGAGGCGCCGCCGCGCTCGGGCGCCGCGCGCGCTTCGAGGACGACACCCCGGTCACCGAGGTGCGCAAGGCGCTCTCGGAGTCCCGCGAGGTGACCTTCGACCATGACATCGCCGATCCGCACGAGCTCGAGCCGGTCCTCGAGGGTCTCGTGCAGCGCCTCTGCGCGGCGCTCATCGACCAGCACCGCGCCGGGCGCACGGTCGGGATCAAGGTCAGGCTCGAGGACTTCTCCACCCACAGCCGCGCGCGCACGCTGAAGAGAGCCGTGAGCACGGCCGACCGGGTGGGCCCGGTCGCGCTCGACATGCTCAGGCACTTTCATCCCCCGCGCGCAGTTCGCCTGCTTGGGGTGCGCGTGGCCGGCCTTCAGCCGGCGCGCGCGGCCGGCGACGAGCAGTTGACATTGGTGGCGGAGGAATGAGGCGCGGGTTCGTCATCCTGTCTCGTGACGAGGATCCGATTCCCCGGCGCTCGGCGGTCAACCTGGACTGCGGAGCGCCGCGTCCCCCGCCCAAGCTCATCCCTCCCGCCCGACCCGAGCCACGCATTACCGCAGCCACCTTGCGCCCCGGCAGAGCAACCCGAGGAGCAAGCCAGCTTCGCTGTGCGATGCTGCCGCCGGCTGCGGTGCCTTACCGCGAGCCGCTGCTGGCCGCGCTCGCGGCGCGTGAGGAGCTCTGCCTTCGCGTCGTGTTCCAGGCCCAGCAGCCGGCTGGCTGGGACATGGATCAAGGTTGGTATGCGACTGATCACGATTACGACTCGGCTGTCCTGGGCGCGCTGCAGTGGGCCCGGAGTGGGCGAACCCCGATCATGCTCTCGCGCGGATTGTGGAGGGCGCTCGAGCGCTTTGCCCCGGATGTGGTCGTGGCATGGGAGTTCGGGCCGGCTGCGCTGGTCGCGCGTGCCTGGTGCTCGCGTCGCCGTCGCGCGCTCGTGCACTTCAGCGAGCTCGGAGCGCCGGCTGCGCATGAGCTGCCGGGCGCCCAGCGCCGATTGCACGGCGCCCTCCTGCGCCGTGCCGCGGGAGCAATCGGCGCGAGCACTCAGGCGCGCGAGCGTCTGGTGGGCCTCGGAGCGCCCCCCTCGAGTACGGTGATGAGCCTTCAGAGCGTCGATGCGGACTCGATCCGCTCTGCCGCGGCCGCCAGGCCGACCCGGCCCCCCGGGGATCCGCTGCGACTGCTGTGCGTTGGGCGCCTGACGCCGGAGAAGAACATCGCTGCGCTGATCAGGGCTGCCGCGAGGACCGAGCCCGGCGCGCTCGAGCTCGACGTCATCGGCGACGGCCCCTTGCGCGCGGAGCTCCAGTCGCTGGCGGCGTCCGTTCCGAGCACCGTCCGCTTTCACCGCGCCGTCTCGCAGGCAGAGATGGCCCAGGCCTACGCAAGCGCTGACGCATTCGCGCTGATCAGCCACTACGAGCCGTTTGGCGTCGCGCTGCGCGAGGCCGTCGCGGCGGGCCTGCCGCTGATCGCCAGCACACGCGCCGGCGCGACCGGCGACATCGCGATCGCAGGTCGCAACGCGTTGGTCGTCGATCCCGGCGACCACGCGGCGATCGCCGCCGCCGTGCACTTGCTCACGAGCGATCCGGCGCGCCGGATCGCAATGGCGCAGGCCAGCGGCGAGATCGACGCCGAGTGGCCGCTGGAGCGCAGCGTCGACGCATTCGCGCGCGCCGTCCTTCTGGCCCGAGGATGAGCCATCAGCGACCGAGCAGCGCCGGCAGCACGTGCGCTCTGAGCGTTATGACCGCGGCCTCCCGGCGGTAGGGCTCCAGGCAGGCAGCCGCACGCGCGCGGTACCCGGCTCGGGTGCCATGATCACGCGAGTAGGCAGCGCGTATCGCGATCGCCAGCGAGCCGGACTCGAGGTCGCGCGCGATGAGCTCGGGATCCAGGGCGCGTGCGAGCGCTAGCGCTTCGTAGGGGCCGTGCGCGGGTGTCGTTACCAGGAGCGCACCGTCGCACAGCGCCTCGAGTGGTGCCACGCCGAAGTCCTCCCAGCCGGTGGCCGACACAAAGCAGCAAGCCGTTCGCAAGGCTGACCGAAACGTCTCCCTGCTCACGAACCCGCGGAACGTGACCCCCGGCGGCTCGCGCAATCGGTGGCGCGCAAGGAAGGCCCGCGCCAGCTCAGGCTCGATCCCGAAGATCTCCAGGCGGCGCGCACTCATATCCCCGGCTATCTCTGCCCACGCCGCACACAGCCGATCGAGGCCCCTCGCCTTTGGATCCGGGACGTAGGCGACAGCAAGATCGGCGTCTCGCGTGCGTTCTAAATCCCCGGAAGGCTCAATCGGCACCGGCACCACTTCGGCGGGCGCACTGCCCGCGGGCAGTGCGCCCGCACCGGCTTCGCCGAACGCCACGATCAGCCGGGCCCGGGCAAGGCTTCGGCGCTCCAACGCGTGCACGGGAGCATTTCGTGCGCCGGGGCGGTTGAGCGCCGCGGGCGAGTCCAGGCGCACCGCGTAGGGCAGCCCGCCGGGTGCCGCGAGTAGAGCGGTGGTGGTGGTGGAGAACAGCAGTGCCCGCGGTCGGGCGCCCCTCGCAAGCGCGCCTGCCAGGGCACGCCGCGCGGCGATCGCCTCGACGAGGTCGTTGACGGGGTATCCGCGCCGCAGACGGTCAGTCGCGCCGAGCTTGACCTTGATCGCCTCGACGCTCGCCCCGGCTTCGCGCAGCATCGACACCAGCAGCGAATCGGCGATGCGCAGCCCACTGGTGGTGCCGAGCGACACGAGGAGCACCTCGCTCATCGGAGCGCCGACTTCATGTGGCCGGCGCCGAGCGCCCGCTCGTATGCGGCCAGCGTGCGCTCGCCGCAGCTTGCCCATGTGAAGTGTCGCGCCACAGTCTGCCGCGCGCCGGCACCGAGTGCCTCCAGCCGAGCCGGGTCCCGCAGCGCGGTCGTGATCACGGCGGCGAGCGCGCGATGGTCGTCGGGCGCCACGAGCACCATTCCCGCGCCGGCTGCGGAGATGTCAGCGGGACCGCCCTCCCCGCGCGCTGCGATGACCGGCAACCCCGCGGCCATCGCCTCGACATAAGCGACCCCGAAGGGCTCCTCCACGCTTGCCATGACGAACAGATGGCAGCGCGCGAGCTCTGTGAGCGCGCGCTGATGCTCGAGCTGCCCAACCAGGCGCACCCGCTGCGCGAGCCCCAGCTCGCGGGCCAGACGGGCCAGCGGCTCACGGCCGGGCCCGTCGCCGATCACCAGGTAGTCGGGCCGCTCGCTCTCGGGTATCGCGGCCAGCGCGTGCAAGACCACGGCGTGGCGCTTGCGCGCTACGAGGTGGCCGAGCGTCACGATCGTCCGGCGCTTGTGGCGTACCGGCATGTTGCCGGGAATGTCCGCACCCAGGTGAACGACTGCGGTGGGCAGCTCGTGACCCGCGATCGCCTCGCACCTGATGGCGGCCCACGAGGAATTAGCGACCACGAGGTCCGCAGTCTCCAGCGCCACGCGCGTTGCCTTCCTGGCGAAGGGGCTGCGCGCGTGCACCGAGATCACGTCCGGCCCGTGGGCAGAGACAACCAGCGCGCTGACGTTGAGGTTCCCGCCCGAGCGCGAGCCGGGTGCGCGCGGGGGCGCGGGTGAGCGCCAGCCGCACGAGCGTGAGGCGAGCCAACGCGCGGCTGCGTACCCCGACGGCGTCACGCAGTGGGCATGGAGTACATCGAACGGCCACCGGGCGTGCAGAAGATCGAGCGAGCGCGCCAGCGACGGCGCCAGCCAATAGCCCCATGCGCCGTAGCTCAGCGGACGCGGTGGACTGACGAAGAGCGCCGTATCGACCGGGATCCGATCCAGCTCCCACGGCGCCAGCAGCGCACGGAGATCACGAAGCCATGCCGTGAGGGCTCGTGGGCCCCGGCGAGCCACGGCAAGCGGCGGGACCGGCCGCCGGGCGGCGATCACGCGCACCTCCGCGCCGGCGTCACGCGCGGCGATGGCTTGGCGATGGGCCCATACGCCATGCACCGCATCGACGCGCGAGGGGTACCACTCGGCTACGACGGCGACACGCAAGGGCGCGGAGCCTCGAGGCGAGCTCATTGGAGCAGCCGGGCGGCCGCCGCATTCCGGTAGGCGAAGATGCGGTTCAGATCGCGGCGGACCAAGGCCAACCGTGCCAGCTCGCCAAGTGGCCCGAGGGGCACCTCATAGTGGACTTGGTCACGCACGAGCGTGCCCTGCGGCATCGGCGCGAACTCGTGCCGGTGATGCCAGACCCGGTAAGGCCCGCGAAGCTGCCGGTCGGCAAACGACCGATTCTCCTCCCATTCATCGATTCGCGAGACCCAGCCCAACGGCATCCCGTGCACCCGCAGGCGATACTCGATCAGCGTCCCGACGCGCATCTCGACCGGCTCGGGAGTGACGAGCCTGAAGCGCAGCCATGGCGGCGTGATCCGCTCGAGATTGCCCGCCCGTGAGAAGAACTCGAACACTTCGCCCACCGGCCGGGGTATGAGCTGCTCGCGATGTAGAAGGTGGACGGTCAGCGGTCAGCTCAGAGCGCTCGGTTGCTCGCTTGATCAAGCAGCGACTGGCACAGGTCCCACAGCGTCTGGCGGTCTGCCGTGGAGTCCTCAGAGACACCCAGCAAATAGTGCGTAGGGCGCGGGCGGCGGTCGTGCCAGAACTGGCCGGAGCTCTGTAGGGGCTCCGAAGCGCTACCGAGCCAGACGATCGTGTCCGCCCCCTGCTCGGGCGTCCGGATGATGGGGCGCGTGAGGGCCCGGAACACCGGCATCCACTCCCTGACGCCCTTCGTATCGGCCCAGCCGGGGTGCATCGCATGGACCACCACGCCGGTCCCGTTCAAGCGGACGGCCCACTGCTCGGTGATTGCGACCTGCTCGCGCTTGGTGCGGGCGTAGAGCTTCTTGGGGCCATAGCTGGTTTGCTCGGACTGCAAGTCCTCGCCGGGGAGGCTCTGCCCGTACATCCCACCAGAGCTGACGTTGATGACCCGCGCGGGGGCGCTGCGCTCGAGCAGGCCGCTGAGCGTTGCGGTGAGCACGAACGGCGCGAGCACATGCGTGGCGAACATCAACTCGTTCCCGTCGACCGAGTACCGTCGCTGATCGGGCATCACGCCGGCGTTGTTGACCAGCACGTCGAGCCGGGTCTCCTCGCTACCGAAGCGCTCCGCGAACGACAGGAGCTCCCGGATGCTGCTCACATCGCAGACCACACCGCGCACATCGGCGCTCGGCACCTCCCGCCGAACCTCGCTGGCCGCATCCTCCGCGCGCTGTTGATCGCGACCCAGGGCCCGCACGCTGGCGCCCAGGCGGGCAAAGCCCTTACAGGCAGCCGAGCCGAGCCCGGACCCCGCGCCGGTGACGAGCACCACCTTGCCGTCCATTCGTGGAGGATCACTCGGCCAGTCCGGCAAATGCCGCCGAACCACGAGACCGATGCTCCCGTAGCCAAGGGCGATGCTGCGGTCAAGCAAGGTGTCGATCGTGTTCGATAGTCCGATGATGGTTAGGCTCTTCTCTATGGGGTGCCTGAGGAGCTCATTCGTCCTGTAGAGCTTACGACTGTCCGGGACGCCTACGGGAGCTCTCGAGGGGATTGGCGCGCGACCATGAGCCATCGTGCTGAGCCTCAGGACTGGCAGCCAGGGCACCAGAACGTCGTCCTGTTCGCGTCGCCCTGACCGCGAGCCCTGATCGGGGTTCCGCAGCGCGGGCAGGGTCTGCGCGTCCGGTTGTAGACCTGGATCCCAGCCGCGCGCCACCCGTGGTCGGCCGAGTGCCGCATACGCGGCCTGACGCCGTCGACGATCGCCATGGCTTCGGCGTCGGAAAGCTCCGCGAGCGTTCGCCAGGGGTCAATCGCCGCCTCCCAGCAGCCCTCAGCCTTCCAGATGTTGCCGATCCCTGCGATCGTTGTCTGGTCGAGCAGCACGTCACCTACGCCCCGCGTGGGATCGTCTGCGCGCAGGCGAGCCAGAAATCGCGCCGAGTCGAACGCGTCCGCCAGGATGTCGGGGCCGAGCGCTGCGAAGCGCCGATCGAAGCGCGTGCGTGAGTCGGGCATCAGCTCCAGCGCCGGACCGCCGAACTGGACGACCTCGTAGGTGCCGCTCGTGATCACGAGCCAAGCCTGGCGTGCAGCACGGCGCCAGCGCCGCCCGAGCGGATAGACATCCCATGCACCGCGCATCGCCAGGTGGGAGTGGAGCGTGAGTCCTCCCTCGAAGCGCAGGAATAGGTGCTTGCCGTGCGTGTCCACGCCGGTCACAACGCGCCCGGACAGCCGCTGGGGCCAGTCCTCTAGCGCGTGACGCGGGTGCGGCGTACGGATCTCGTCTGGCAACTTGCCCTCCAGCACGGACCGGATCCGCTTCGCGGCGTTATAGATCGTGTCACCCTCGGGCATGCTCGAATCAGGATCGCACGTTGGCTTGCCCGCGCGAACCTTTCAAGCCTTGTCCTGCGGGCGCCTCTGTTGGCCGCCTTGCTCTTCAGCTTCTACCGCTCGCGAGCAGGTCCTAGATACCGCGGCGGTCCAGCGGCGGTTCCGTCCGGGGCGCAAGCACGCCCCGAGTGACCCAGCGGCGGTTCCGTCCGGGGCGCTCATTTTAATCGCACGGGTCATGAAGCTCCTCCATTCCGCCGATCTGCACCTGGACAGCCCCATGCGGGGGCTCGTCGTCTACGACTCGGCACCGATCGACCAACTGCGCTTGGCCACGCGGGTGGCGCTGGGCAACCTCGTGGACGCGGCGGTCGAGGAGCAGGTGGACGCGGTCCTGCTCGCGGGCGACATCTTCGACGGAGACTGGCCGCACTACGGCACGGGCGTGCACTTCGTCTCTGAGATGGGTCGCCTGCGAGAGGCGGGCATTCCGGTGGTGATCGTGACCGGCAACCACGACGCAGAGTCCAAGCTGACCAAATCGCTGCGGCTACCCGGCAACGTGCGGATGCTCGACACGCGCAAGCCACAGACGGTGACCTTCGAAGATATCGGTCTCGCCGTGCACGGTCAGGGCTACGCGACGCCCGCCGTGCTCGATGACTTGTCAATCGGCTACCCCGCGCCGGCTGCCGGGATGCTCAACGTGGGCCTCCTTCACACCAGCGCCGACGGCCGCCCAGGACACGAGCGCTATGCGCCGTGCAGCGTCAGCGCCCTGGCCCAGCGCGGCTATGACTACTGGGCGCTTGGTCACGTCCACCACCGCGAGGTCCTGCACGCGGATCCCCCGATCGTCTTCCCCGGCAATGTCCAGGGCCGCGGCCTGCGCGAGACCGGGCCCAAGGGCGCGACGCTGATCGAGCTGCGGGGGGATGGCACGATCTCCTTCGAGCATCGCGTCCTCGACTGCGTGCGCTGGGACCTCATCACCGTCGATGCCGCTGGATGCGCTGACCGTGATGCTGTCTGTGAGCGCGTCGCGAGCGCCGTGCGCCAGAGCGCGGGCGACGCCGGGGACCGGCTGCTCGCGGCGCGGGTGAAGATCGCGGGCATGACCGATGCACACCGCGCGCTGGTGGCCGACGTCGAGCGACTGCGCTACGAGGTCATCGCCGCCGCGGCCGATGTCGCCGCTCAGCAGGTCTGGATCGAGTCAGTCGCGCTCGACACCACTGCTTCGCATGAGCTGGCGCATGGCGGAGACGACGCTGTCGGCGAGCTGATCCAGGAGCTGGAGGAGCTGTCGGGCGAGGACGGCTCGATCGGCGAGCTCCTGGCCCCGCTCGCCCCGCTCGCCGATGCGCTCCCAGCAAGCGTCCTGGCGAACTTCGACCCCCGTGACGCGGAGACCGTCCGTGAGCTGATGGCCGGCGTCAGCCGGTCGCTGCCCGTCGCGCTGCTCGAGAGGGCGGCCGCCTGATGGCACTGGCGATCGAACGCCTCGACTTCGCCCCCTGGGGTTGCTTTGAGGACTTGTCCCTGCGCTTCAGCTCCAGGGTTGGGGATGTTGATCTGATCTACGGACCCAATGCGGCCGGGAAATCGACCACCAGTCGCGGCGAGCGCAGCCTGCTCTACGGGATCGAGGAGCGCACGCCCGACAACCACACCTACGACTACGCGGATCTGCGCATCGGCGCTCGCCTGCGGCTCGATGGATCAAGCGTGGAGCTCTCGCGCCGCAAGCGCCGCTCCGGCTCGCTGGTCGCCCCCGGCGGACAATCCCTGCCCGAGGACTCTATTTCATCGGCGCTGGGAGGCCTAACCGAGGCGGTCTACCGCGCGCTGTTTCAGATCGACCACGACACGCTCGTGCAGGGCGGGGCCGAACTGCTGCAAGGCGAGGGAGAGATCGGCACCAGCCTGTTCGCAGCCGCCGCCGGCATCGCGACGCTACACGGTACGCTCGCCGAGCTCGACACCGAAGCCGAGCGGATCTTCAACCCGCGCGCCCGCAAGACGGTCCTTCACAAGGCGCTGGCCGCATTACGAGAGGCCGATCGGCGCCTACGCGTGGCCACGCTGCGCCCAGCTCGACACCGCGAGATGGCGCTGGCGTTGACCGCAGCACAAGCGGCGTGGAAAGAGCTGACTGGCCAGATGCGTGAGCTCGACCTCGAAGCGCGCGCGATCGAGCGCAGACGGGCGATCGCACCGCTGCTCGATGCCCGCGCCGATCGTGTGGGAGAGCTCCAGGCCCTCGCCGGTACTCCGGACCTGCCCAGCTCGGCGGCTACGCAGCGCGCCGACGCCCACGGGCGCGTGCAGGCGGGGGCCGCTGCGCTCGAGCGCATCAGAGGCGTCGCGGCCAAGCTCGAGCAGGAGATCGAGCGAATCGAGGTCGACGAGGCGATCATCGTCCGCGGCGACGAGATTCGCGCCATCAAGGAGAGCACGCCGGCGACCAGCAAGGCTGCGGCGGACCGACGCAAGCGTGAGGGCGAGCTGGCCGAGGCACGCGCCGGCCTCGAGGGCGCCGCCCAGATCGCCGGGGTAGAGCCCGACGAGATAGAGGAGCTGCGCCGTCCCGCCACAGCACGACGTGCCCTTGACGGCTGCCTGCGCGAGCGCGAGCAGCGAGGATCGCGGCGGACCAGCGCGCAAGCGCGGATGGAGGACGCCACACGGGCCCGGGACGACGCTCGCGACGAGCTGCAAGCGGCTGACGCCGAGCGTCGTGGCGCCCGGCTCATGGATGTGCACGACCTCGACGCCGCGATGACCGCCGCGCTCAAGGTGGGTCCGTTGTCCGAGCAGATCAGCGAGCTTCGCCTCGCCGCGGAGCTCTCGCGCGACGAGGCGGCCGAGCGTTTTAGCCGCTTGAGCCCGGCATCCTCCTCGCTCGACGTGCTGCGCACCCTCGCTGCGCCTTCGCGTGAGCGGGCAGCCCGTGCGGTCGCGCACAGCGACGAGCTCAGGCGCGCCGCAGAGGAACTGCGCTCGGAAGCGAGCCGCCTGGCGGGCGTCGAGAGCGATCTGGTGCAGGAGCGCGAGCGCCTGATCCTGGAGGGGGAGCCTCCGAGCGCGCAGGCGCTGGCGGTCGCTCGTGGGCTGCGCGACGGGCATTGGTCGGCGATCCGCGACGCGAGCGCCGACGGCTCCCGTTTGAGCGGCTGTCTTCCGTTTTCCCTAAAGGACGCCGAGCGCTTCGAGCGCGCCCTCACAGACGCTGATCGTGTCGCCGACGCCCGCACAGATCACGCCGCGCAGATCGAGCGCGCGGCGGCTGTGGGTGCGCACGCGGCGCGCACCGAGCGCGAGCGTGCCGGGCTCCTCGCTCGCGAGCAAGAGCTGCGTGACCGCCGGGTCAGGCTAAACGATGAGTGGGAGCAGGCGTGGCGGGTCACAGGCTTGGCGGTGATCGCGCCCGAGGATGCGCCCGGCTGGCTGGATGAGCGTGAGGCGATCCTCGGCCTGATCGGAGCCGCCGCCCAGGCGCAGGCGCGCGCCGGCGCGCTGGTTGACCGCGAGCGCGGCCACCGCGACGCGCTGGTGGCGCAGGTTCGCGTGCTCGGGCACGAAGTCCCGTCCGCGGCCGGGCTCGACGCCTTGCTCTCCCGGGCGCGGGGAGTCATCGACCAGGCAAGAGAGCAGGCGAACGCGCGGTGCACCGCAGCGAGTGCCCTGGCGGGCGCGGAGCGTGCGTTGGTGGCGGCGCAGGGCGAGCGCGACTGCGCAGCGCAGGCGTGGTCGGGGTGGGAGGACGTGTGGCCGGAGCGTCGGGCGCAGGCGGGGCTGCCGGCGAGCGCGACTCCCGACGGCGCCCAGGAGATCGCGCGCGCGGTCGACGAGGGCTTGGCGCACTTGAAGAGGATCGCCGATCTCGAGCGGCGGATCGCCGGCATCGACGCGGACCGGGCCAGCTTCGAGGATCGCGTGCGGCGGCTCTGCGAGGACTCGAGCCCTGAGCTGACGGCGCTCGACGCGCAGCGCGCGGCGGGCATCCTGCACGCGAAGCTCACCGAGCACGAGGACCGCCTGCGGCGGCGCCGGAGCCTCAGCGAGCAGCGCCAGGGCATGGGGGAAGAGCTGGCGGCGACCGAGATCGCCGTCGGCGTCGCGAAGTCAGAGATCGACGCGCTGATCGCCGCCGCGGGCGCCGAGCACGCCGGCGAGCTGCCCCGGATCGAGGCGCGCGCCGCTCGGGCTGGCGCATTGCGCGAGGAGATCGCCGAGATCGAGCGCCAGGTCGCGCAGGTGGGGGAGGGGCGCTTCGCGGAGCTCGCGCAGGGGATGGCGGGCTTTGACCGCGAGCGCGCCGCACAGGAGCTCGATGAGCTGCGCCAGCGCGCCGACGAAATGAGCCAGGAGCGCGAGCAGGTAACCGAGCAGATCGGTGAGCGCAAGCGCGAGCTAGGCGAAGCCGAGACCGACACGGCGGCGGTGCGGGCCGCCCAGGACGTCGAGCTGGCGCGCAGCGAATGCACAGAGGCGGCGATCGCATACGCCAAGGCACGGCTCGCAGCCACGGTGGTGCGGCGGGCCATCGAGCGCTACCGGCGCCTGCACCAAGACCCTTTGCTGCGCCGGGCCAACGAGCTGTTCGGGCGCTTCACGCTGGGGAGCTTCGTGGAGCTGTTCGTGGACATCGACGAGCGCGGTCAGGGCGTCCTCATCGGTCGCCAGCGAGACCGCGTGCGCAAGCGCGTCCCGCAGATGAGCAAGGGCACACGCGAGCAGCTCTTCCTCGCGCTGCGGATCGCGGCGATCGAGCGCTACGTCGCGACCTCAGGCCCGGTCCCCGTGATCTTCGACGACGTCTTCATCGAGTCCGATGAGCCGCGCTCAGAGCGCATCTTCGGGGCACTCGGCGAGCTTGCGACCAAGACCCAGGTGATCGTGCTCACGCACCACTATCACCTGATCGCGGTCGGCAGGCGCGCGCTGGCAGACAAGCTCGTCGTCCAGGACCTCCCCGACGGGGCGCCCGCGCTGCGCGAGGCTGCGGCGGCCTGAGCCAGGCATCGTTGACCGAAGTATGGCAGTACATCAAAGCTGGTATAAGACGCCAGATGCGAGTGTGGGGCCTTCTCGTCATCGTCCCGCTCCTCGCGGCCCTCCTGCCGACGGCTGCGAGGGCATCCCGCCAGGGGCCGGTGGCCTCAGTCGTCCTCGATGTCTCGATTACGGGGATTCGTCCCGGGATGACGCCAGCGCAGGTACGCCATCGACTCGGTCGCCCGAGCACGGTTGGCAAGAAGGGCTCTCTGAATGCGAACACCTACACCTACTTTTACGGGCACGGCCCCGCCGGCGATTTTACTGCT
>JALYUQ010000056.1 GCA_030853685.1 Actinomycetota bacterium
CCGGGGTCTGTCACCCGGGCGCTATGGTCTGCGCCATGGATCCGCGTCTGTCGCTGATCGAATTCCCGGCGGATGACCCCGAGCGAGCGCAGCGCTTCTGGTCAGGGCTCCTCGGTGCCGCGTTGGAGCCGCGTTCAGGGGGCGAAGGTGAGGGCTGGCAAACGCACCAACCAGCCCCGGTCGTCGGGGTTCACGCCCGTGGTCGCGGCCCGGGAGACTCGTTTTCGCTGCCGTACTTCGCGGTCGGAGACCTCGACATGGCGGTGAAGCGGGTAAAGGCCCTCGGCGGGAGCGTCATCCATCCTGGAGCAGCTTCGGCGATCTGCAAGGACTCCGAGGGCACGCCGTTCGCGTTGACGCTCAGCGTCTTGACCGCGGACGGTGGGGCTGGCGGGCGCGTCGAAGGAGAAGCGATCTCTTGAGTACGTGCGCGTCCTGCCGGGCCGATGTCCCAGCCGGGGCGTCCTTCTGCCCATCCTGCGGTGCTCAGCACGGTCAGGGCGCCTCCACGACCGACTTGAAGGCCTTGCTTGACCGGGTGCCCATCGCCAACCGCGTGGTCGGTGTCGTGACGCTGGGAGTCAATGCGTCCTCCCGAGCGATGCGCGGCCGCCTACCGCTACAGCTCGCGATGGTTGGCAGGCTAGTGGAGGTCCTCGGCGCAGTCGCCTTCTTGATCGATATATCGTCGAGCGCGAACGACATCGGGAGTCCCTCGGTCGGACTCTTCCTTGCCTTGATCGCCGGGCTGGGCACCGCTGGCGTCGCCTATCGCGCGTCAGCGCTTCGCAAATAGCCTTACATCGGCCAGCAGCGCCTCCACGACCCCCTCGATGTCGTGCCGGCCGGCCTCGACGTCGGGCTCGAGCCCTCGCTCGCGCAGCGTCGCGCTCGTCACGGGGCCGATGCTCACCAGCCGCGTGCCGGGGCGCAGCCCGCCACCGGCGGCGTCAAACCAGAACCGTACAGTCGATGACGAAGTGAAGGTCAAGTAGTCCGCGGCGCCGATGGCGACAAGCTCCGATTCGCCCAGTGGTTGGGCGACGGTTTCGTACAGCGCCACGATGTCGACCTGCGCACCGCGAGCGCGCAGCGCGTCCGGCAGCACGTCCCGCGCTTGTGCGGCGCGCGCGATCAGCGCCCGCTTGACCGGCAGGTCGGCGAGTGCCTCCACCAGGCTCTCGGCCACGAAGCGCTCGGGCACTATGTCCGCGCGGATGCCGTGCTCGCTCAGCGCGGACGCGGTTCCGGGCCCGATCGCGGCGACGCGGGCGCCGGCCAGCGCTCGTGCGTCGAGCCCGGCGACCGCCAGGCGCTCGAGCAAGAGGTGCACCCCGTTGGGGCTCGTGAGGCAAACGAGGTCATAGCGCTTCACGTCGGGAGCAGGCCCGTCGAGCGCGAGGATCTCGATCGCGGGTGCTTCCAGCACCTCGGCTCCCAAGCCCGCCAGCCGCGCGACCAGGTCGCTCGCCTGCGCCCGGGCGCGGGTCACAGCGACGCTCAGACCCGCCAGCGGCCGGCGCTCGAACCAGCCCAACTGCTCACGAAGGCCCACGACGGCGCCGAAGACCGCGATCGCTGGGGCGCGGATACCCGCCGCGGCGCCCAGCGAGGCGATCGTCGCGAGCGTCCCGGTGACGACGCGCTGATCGGGGAACGTGGCGCGCTCGATCACCGCCGCAGGCTCAGACCCGGTGCGTCCGGCGTCCTGCAGGCGCTGGGCGACGATCCCCAGCCGGCGCAGGCCCATGTAGAGGACCAGCGTGCCCGGGAAGGCCGCCAGCGCCGCCCAGTCCAGCGCGGACTCGGGCTTGGCCGGATCCTCGTGCCCGGTCACGAACGCCACCGCGCTGGCGAGGTCGCGATCGGTGACCGGGATGCCCGCGTAGGCTGGCGCCGCGACGCCCGCCGTCACGCCAGGCACAATTTCGAAAGGGATCCCCGCGGCGCGCAGCGCCAGCCCTTCCTCACCGCCGCGCCCGAACACGAACGAATCGCCTCCCTTCAAGCGAACCACTGCGCGACCGGCCGCGCCGTGCTCCAGCAGCAGCCGCACGATGTCCGGCTGGGGCATCGACGGCCCGCCGCCCTCCTTGCCGGCGTAGATCAGCTCGGCTCCGGGGGGGGCGCCCTGTAGCGCCGAGTCAGGGATCAGCCTGTCGTAGACGATGACCTCGGCGGCGGCGATCAGCTCCAGCGCCCGCGCGGTCAGCAGTCCGGGGTCCCCGGGACCCGCTCCCACGAGGTAGACGGTCACGCCGAGGGCTCCCGCTCAGCCCCTGCGCCCCGCACCACCGGTCCGCACCCCGTCCCAGGTCCGGCACCTCGCACCGCCGGTCCGCACCCCGCCTGCGGTCCGGCGGCCCACGCCGTCAGCCCGCGCTCCGGATCAGATCGGGCGGGCCACGCCGCCGCCTCGCGCAGCAGCTCGGCGGCCCCGGCGGCGAGCATTCGCTGCGCTACCGCGAGCCCAATTCCCTCCGGATCGCCGCACACGCGGTCAACCAGCCAGGCCGAGCCGTCGGGCAGCCCAACCCAACCGGTCAGCTCGAGCATTCCGGTCTCCAGCCTGCGGGCGTGCGCGCCGACCGGTGTCTCGCAGGAGGCATCCAGCGCGCGCGTCAGATCGCGCTCGGCGCTCACGCAGACGGTAGCCTCGGGGTCCGACAGCGCTGCCAGGGCACCGGCGCCGAGCGCTCCGGGGCGGGCCTCCAGCGCCAGCGCGCCTTGACCGGCGGCCGGGACCAGCTCATCCAGCACGCCACCGGCCTCGGCGCCGCGCCCGAGGCGCTGCAGCCCGGCAGCGGCGAGCACGAGCGCGTCGCACTCCCGATCGGCGAGCTTTCGCAACCGTGTATCGACGTTGCCGCGCACCTCCACCACCTCGAGGTCGTCCCGCGCCGCGCGGATCTGGGCGCCACGGCGGAGGCTGCTCGTCCCAACGCGCGCGCCCGCCGCGAGAGCCTTCAGCGACGGCGCTCCGCAGATGACGTCGCGCGGATCGGCACGCACCGGAATCGCCACCAGCTCCAGTCCTCGCGCCAGCTCCGCCGGCACGTCCTTGGCCGAGTGCACCGCGAGGTCGATCTGGCCCGCGAGCAGCGCCTGTTCGAGCTCGGAGACCCAGCGCGACTTGTCCGCAACTGCCCTCCCGCGATCACCCGAGGTGGCGATCGTCACGATTTCAGCCTCGGCGCCCAGGCGCCGCGCCACCCACGACGCCTGCGCGAGCGCCAGCGCGCTCCCCCGCGTCCCGATCCGCATCAACGAGCGCGCGTCCCGGTCCCCATCAAGGACGTCGCTGGAGCTCGCGCACCTCGGCCAGGGGGCCCTCGGCCAGACCCGCCGCGCCCGCGCGCCTCTCGAGCCCCGCCTCGAGATCGAGCTCGGCATCCTCATCCGCCAGCCCGAAGAGCTCACGCACGATCGCCATCCGCGCATGCACGCGCTCATCGCGGAGCTCCTTCATCCGCACAGTCGGGTCGTGGAGCAGGCGGCTGAGCACGGCCCGCGCCACCGCGTCCACGCGCACGAGGTCACGCGGCGAAGCCGACTCCCATCTGCCCG
This sequence comes from Actinomycetota bacterium, assembly GCA_030853685.1. Classification (GTDB taxonomy): domain Bacteria; phylum Actinomycetota; class Thermoleophilia; order Solirubrobacterales; family Solirubrobacteraceae; genus Palsa-465. The sequence goes on from JALYUQ010000056.1 coordinate 3,568, forward strand.
CGTTCTCCTGCAGCACCTGCTCGGCGATCTCGGTCGCCCGGGCACGCAGGGCGGCAATCGTCGGCAGCACCTCGAGCGAGCCGAGCCAGGCCGCGAAGTGCTGAATCTCCTCTTCGACGATGCCCTCCGCCTTGCGCGCTTCGGTCTGACGCACCTTGCGGTTGCGGGCGATCACTCCTTGGAGGTCGTCGATGTCGTAGAGCGACACGCCGGTGATCTGCGCACACGAGGCGTCGATGTCGCGCGGAACCGCGAGGTCGATCAACAGCATCGGGCGATCCGCGCGGGCTGCCATCACCTCCGCCAGCTCGGGCGCCTCGAGCAACAGGTGGGGCGAGGAGGTCGCCGTAACCACGATGTCCGCGCGCGCGAGCGCTCGCGGGAGCTCGTCGAAGCTGACGCTCCAGCCGCCGTAGCGCTTGGCCAGGCCGAGGGCGCGGTCCCGCCTGCGGTTGGCCACGAACACGGTCCGGCCGCCGCTGTGCGCGAGCGCGCGCGCGGTCAGCTCGCTCGTCTCTCCGGTCCCAACGATTACGACTTCACGGTCGTCGAGGTCTCCGAGCAGCTCGCGGGCGAGCGAGACCGCAACCGCGGGCAGGCTCAGGTGGCGCTCGCCGATGGCCGTCTCGCTGCGCACGCGCTTGCCGGTGGCAAGCGCGGCCTTGAAGAGGTGGTTGGTGAGCGGTCCGACCATCTCGTTCTGGAGCGCGAGCTCATAGGTCCGCTTGACCTGACCCTGGATCTCGGCCTCGCCGACCACCATCGACTCGAGCCCCGCAGTCACGCGATAGAGGTGGCGCGCTGCCTCGCAGTTGCGGTGCGAGTAGATCGCCCCCGCCAGCGATGTGGGGCGGATCCCCGCCAGGCTCGAGAGCATCGCCAGCGCGCTGCTCTCGGCCTCCACCGGATCGCCTACGACGAGGTACAGCTCGGTCCGGTTGCAGGTCGAAATCGCCACCGCCTCGTGGATGTCCGAAGCTCCTCGGAGATCACGCAGGAGGCCGGCGGCCCGAGCCTCCGGCAGCGCGAGGCGCTCGCGCACCTCGACCGGAGCGGTCTTGTGCGAGATCCCGATCGCGAGCAGCTCGCTCAAAGGGAGCCCTCCGCGGGGCGCCGGCCACGGCCGCCGGAGGAGGTGCTCCCAACCGGCCCACCCGGTCGACCAGCGGTTTCGCCGAGCAGGCTGGCCTGCGGGCCTGCCTGCTCGAGATCATGGTCGGGCTCGGACTGGCGATGCTCCTGGACGTCTCGCCGAAGCTCGGTGAGCTCACGCTCGGTTCGGCTCAGCCGGCTCGCCATGATCGACACGTACACCAGCAGGAGCGCCATGAACACAACATAGGCGCCGGCGACGTACTTGCCCGCGCTGTGCAGGGGAAGCGCCGGTGCGACGGCGATGATCCCGATCACGACGGTGCCGCGCTTCGCCCGATCGGCCTGGCGCTGTCCTCGCCGAGCAGCGTCCGGCGCAGCGCGCGCACCTGCATGCGCGCGTTCTTGGCTGCCATCTCATACTTCCACAGGGTCGCGAACAGCAACGCGACACCGATCAGCGAGACCAGGAACGTGAGGCCCATCGACGGCGGCAGGTTGCCCCCGCCGAGATTGAGCACGCGCGGGTGGACGTACTGCGCAGCGAGCCGCACCGCGATGAAGTTCATCGGCACGAACGCGCTCGCGACGATCGCGAACACGCTGGCGTAACGAGCCTGGCGCTCGGGATCCTCGATCGAGAACCGCAGCGGCTGGTAGGTCGCGAACATCAGGATCACGATCAGGTAGGAGACGAGCGTGGGCTCGTTCCACACCCACCAGTGCCCCCACGACGCCTTGGCCCAGATCGAGCCGGTGAGCAGGCCGCCGACCGAGAAGATCAGCGACATGTGGATCGCCACGTAAGAGCGCATGTCCCAGCGCCGATCCCCGGTCCGCAGATGGCCGACCGCGAGCAGGCCTCCCAGCACGAAGCCGCACAGCGACACGATCGCCAGGGGAACGTGGATGTAGAAGATCTTCTGGACGAAGCCCTGGTCGGTGTCCAGCGGCGCGTAGAAGAAGGCCAGCGCGAGCGCGAGGCTGATTGTCGCGAAGGTGGCGAAAGAGAGGGTGCGCAGGCCGCGCCCGTATGTGGTCATGGTCAGTCCTCCAGCAGGAAGTCGAACACCGCGTAGGCGAGCAGTGCGAACACCAAATCATAAAGCGCCAGGACCGCGAGCCACTTCGCTGGCGGCGAGCCCGATCCGTGGGCAACGAGTAGGGGACCTGCGCCACGGGCGGTGGCGATCAGCGCCGGGATCAGCAGCGGCAGCGAGATGATCGGCCCGATCAGGTCCCGCGCGCGGGTTTGGACGGCGATCGCCGAGACCAGCGTGCCGATCACGGCGAACGCGAGGTCGGCGAGGGCGAGGACCGCGATCAGGCCGAGCAGCGGGGGCCCGAGCGATGGCCCCAGCAGCAGCAGCCCGAAGGCCGGCAGCGCGATCACCTCGAGCACCACCAGGAAGATGAAGAGCGCCGCCGCCTTGGCGACCAGCAGCGCAGCTCTGTCCACGGGGGCGAGCAGGAACGCGTCGAAGCCCCCCTGCTCGCGCTCGGCCACGAACAACCGGTTGACTCCTAGCAGCGCAGCGAACAGGAGCGTGGCGGTCAGCACCCCCGCGGCGAGCTGCCCGTCGATCGTCGCGCGGTTTAGGGCGAAGTGGAAGATCACGAACGTGGTCAGCGAGAAGAGCGCCATCGCCGGAACCGTCTCGGGCCCGCGCAGCTCCAGGCGCAGGTCCTTGCGCAGCACGGTCAGGGCAGCGTTCATGCGTAGAGCTCCTTCAGCTTCTCGGCGCTGAGTGCCCGGGGCCCACCCACGAACGTGGGGCGGCCGTCGATCAGCCCGAGCACCAGATCGGCCTCGGCGAGCGCGCGCTGCGGATCGTGGCTTGTGATCACCCGCGTGGCGCCGCTCGTGCGGCCGATCAGGGGCTCGATCAGCTCCCCGGCGCCTGGATCGAGGTTGGCTCGCGGCTCGTCGAGCAGCAGCAGCGTCGGCTCGTGGAGCACGGCGCGGCAGACCGCCAAGCGTTGCACCATACCTCGGGAAAGCGAGCGCACAGGCTCGTTCGCGCGCCGGCTCATGCCGACCGCGTCCAGGAGCTCCTCGATCCGGCCGGGCCTGGCACCGTGCAGGCGCGCATGGTAGACGAGGTTCTCCCGGCCGCTCAGGTCCCTGTAGAGGAGCGGCTCGTGGGCCAGCAGGCCGAGCTTGGCGCGCACCGCGAAGGCCCGGCGCGGCAGCGGCTCGCCGAACAGCGCGACCTCGCCGGCGTGCGGGCGCAGCAGCGTCGCAAGGATCCGCAGCAGCGTCGATTTTCCCGCGCCGTTGCGACCGAGCACGGCGAGCGTCGCTCCGGCGGGGACGCGAACCGAAACCTCCGCCAGCGCGGTCCGCTCGCCGAAGTAGCGCGCGAGGCCGCGCAGCTCAATCGCCGGCGCGTCGCTGAGCGGCGGCTCGGTGTCTGGCACCTGATTCGTGTCCGGCGCCTGCTTGCAGCCCGGCGCCTGATTCGTCCGTTCTGCCACCCCCGCGCCGCAACGTTGCGACGGCGTGCTCGAGCGTCGGCGCAACCACTCCGAAGAGCTCTCGGATCGACTTCGGGTTGCCCGGGAAGTTGATGATCAGGGTGCGCCCGGCAATGCCCGAGACGCCCCGCGAAAGGAGGCCGAAGGGGGTGTACCTCGAGGCCTCGGCGCGCATCGCCTCGGCGAAGCCGGGCGCGTCACGCTCGATTACCGCCCGCGTCGCCTCGGGCGTCACGTCGTCGGGAGTCAGCCCGGTACCGCCGGTGGTGAAGACGAACGAGACCTCCGAGCCGGGATCGCAATATCGCCGCAGGGCTGCCTCGATCGCTGGTCGATCGTCTGCGAGCACCTCCCTGGAGACGATCTCGGCGCCCGCCGCGCCGGCCAGCTCGGCGAGGATGTCCCCGGAGGCGTCCTGGGTCGATCCGGCGGCAACCGAGGACGAGATCGTCAGAATGGCGGTTCTCATCGCGAAGGCTCAGCAGTCTGCCAGCGCGCTCAGCGCGGCGCAGATCTTCTGGCGTCGCATGCCCAACTCACCAGCTCGATCGGTGAGCGCCGAGCGCCGGATGCGCTGCAGGTTGTCGAACGATGCCGCGCACGGAGCTGGTAACCCCTCGTCTGCGCCCATCCGGATCTCGGTGGGAATGTCTCGCACGGTGCGTGTGAGCGGTGCAACGACTATGCCAGTAAGCACGCTCACCGACTCCGAGCGGGTCACGACGAGCACCGGGCGGCGCTTGTCCTCGGTCTGCGCCCACCAGATCTCACCCTGGCGGGGAGGCCTCACCACGGTTCCTCTTCGATCAGCGCGCGCGTGCTCGCATCGATGCCGGCGAGCTCCGCGCCGGCCTGCGGCGCCTTGCGGTAAGCGTCTGCGATCTGTCCTGCGACCCGGAGCCGGTGGTGGCGGTCGACGAGCTGCTCCAGGCCCAAGCGCACAGCCTCGGAGCGATTCGCCACCAGTCCATCCGCGACCAGCTCGTCCACCTGCTCCACGAGCTGGGCCTGGATTCGCGTAACTAGCTGCGCCATGCGAACAGCATGACAGATCAGAACGCGAAGCTGGCGAGCGTGGGTGGTGA
>JALYUQ010000035.1 GCA_030853685.1 Actinomycetota bacterium
TGATTCCGGGGACGCCGGAGCCGGTGGGGGCACCGTCCACTCCGGTGAGGGCTCCCGCCGCGACCCGGCAGGGGAACGGATCCGCAGCCGCCCCGCCGATCCCGGCTCAGCGCCAAGCGCCACCGCCGCCGGCCCGGATCCGGCTCGGCACCGACGCCGGCGCCCGTCGTCCCGCGCTCGCCGCCTCCAGTGTCCCACCCTCGCCGCGTTCCTCCCGGCTGCGGATGCTGCTGGCGATCCTGGTCGGAGGGTTGGCGATCGCGGCGGTGGTGGTGATCCTGATCGCGCTGACCTCCAGCGGATCTGGCAACTCGGGCTCGAGCACCCAGGCCCAGACCAGCAATGCGCCCACGGCTCAGCGTCACCGCGGGACGAGCGGGCGCACGGCCTTCAACCCGGCCGGCGTCACCGTCGCGGTGCTGAATGGAACCGCCACCGCCGGGCGCGCCCACCGGGTCGCGCTCAAGCTCGCCGCCGACGGCCTGCAGCTGGGCAAGGTCTCCACCGCGTCCGATCAGACGCATACCGCGACCACGGTCGACTACCTGCCCGGCCATCGGTCGGACGCCGTGCACGTCGCTTCGCTGCTGAAGCTCGGGCCGGCCTCGGCGGCGCCGATCGACCCCAGCACCCAGGCGCTGGCCTGCCCGGCCGGCGCTTTGTGCTCGGTCGTGGTGACCGTCGGCTCAGACCTGACCACGATCCCATAGTGGTCGCCGAGACCCACTAGCGCCCTGTGCAGGACCTGCTCGAGCTCCCGCAGCGGAGCGCCAAGCCGCGCCGGCAGGGGATCACGCACGTCCTGGACAAGGGACTCTCAGTCAACGAGATTGACGGCCTGGTGGAGGTCGCGGGTGAGTTCATCGACATCGTCAAGCTGGGCTGGGGCACGGCACTGGCCACCGGCAACCTCCCGGCCAAGCTCGAACGCTACGCCGGGCACGAAATCCCCGTGGTGCTCGGGGGAACACTGACCGAGCTGGCCATCGCCCAGGACCGCTTCGAGGCACTGGTGAGCTGGGTCCACGAGCTCGGTCTGGTCCACTTCGAGCTCTCCGACGGGACGATCACGCTGCCGCGGAAGCGCAAGCTCGAGATGATCGCCCGGTTGGCGAGCGAGTTCACGGTCCTCTCCGAGGTCGGCTCCAAAGACGACACGGGCGCCATCACACCGCCCTATCAATGGGTGGAGCAGATGCAGGAGGAGCTGCAGGCCGGAGCCTGGAAGGTGATCGCGGAGGGACGCGAGTCGGGCAGCGCGGGGATCTTCCGCCCCTCGGGCGAGGTCCGCGAGGGCCTGATAGATGAGATCGTCCACGGCGTCGATCAGACCCGGATCATGTTCGACGCACCCCAGAAGCACCAGCAGGTGTGGTTCGTGCGCCGCTTCGGTTCGGAGGTCAACCTCGGGAACATCGCCGTCACCGACGTCCTGTCGCTGGAGACGCTGCGCCTCGGGCTCCGCTCGGACACGATGGGCCTCGCGACGGGTGGCTGAACGAGCGCCGCGGGAGAGCGGCCGCATCCTGCTCATCCGCCACGGCGAGACCGATGACAATCGTCCCCCGCTGCGGGCCCAGGGGTGGCGGGACACACCGCTGAACGACACCGGTCGCCGACAGGCGCGGGAGGCGGCGATCAGGTTGGCTTCAGGGCCGACGATCGGCTCACTGTGGTCATCGGATCTCTCGCGCGCCACCGAGACGGCGGAGATCCTCGGGTCGATGCTCGACCTGCGTCCGCACCTGGACTGCCGGCTGCGAGAGGGTAGTCGCGGCCGGTGGGAGGGCAGCCTATTCATCGACATCGAGCGCGAAGAGCCGGAGCTGTACGGCGCCTGGCGGCGGGCGGGGGACGACTTTCGGTTCCCCGGCGGAGAGTCGCTGCTCGAGCACCAGACGCGAGTGGCCGCAGCGGTCGGCGAGATCCGGGCCATCGGTCCGCCGCCCGCGGCGGTCGTGTGCCACGGCGGCTCGATCCGGGTGCTGCTGTGCCTGGCGGATCCTCGGGGACTCGATGCCTTCCACAGCTTCGTGGTGCCCAACCTGGCCGTGGTGGCGCTGTGAGGAGGTTGCCGCTCGCGGCCTTCGCCGGGCTGGCGGTGGCCACGGTGGCGGCCTTTTTCGTCACCCAGCATCTGAAGGTGAGCTTGCCCTTGGTGCAGGGCACGCCGAAGCCGGATCCACAGGTCATCTCGCCGGGCTGCAGCGGGCGCAGCCGCGTCGCCCGACTGTCGTTCTACCTGCAACTCCGGGCCGACGATGTCGGCGTGTACATCGTCGATCCCGCGGGCCACGTGATCCGAACGCTGACCTCGAATCGCCACATGCGGCGCGGAATTCGCAATCCCGACGGCAACTTTCCCTGGAACGGCCGGACCGATTCAGGTGCCGTGGCCCACGACGGGACCTACTTCTGGCGGATCGTGTTCCACGGTCAGGGGCGTACCGTGCAGCTGCCGGTGCCGGTCATAGTGCGATCCCGCTCGGCCCACAGCGGTCACGGCTGTCCCGGGGCCGCGGGACCGACGAACACGAGGACCTGACGCGTGAGCAGCCTGTTCAAGCGGCTGGTGAGCTCGCTCGCCGCCTACCAGATCGCCGACCTCGTGGCGAAGTTCTCGGCCGTCCTGCTGCTTCCGCTCTACACGCGTTACATCAACCCCTCGGGCTACGGCACGATCGAGCTGCTGGCCAACGGAGTGATCTTCGTGAGCATCCTCATCCGCTTCGGGATGATCGAGGCGTTTCTGCGCTTCTACTTCAGCGACCAGGACCCTGAGCGGCGAGCCGCACTGGTCAGGCGAGCGTTCTTGTTCCTGCTCCTCACCACGACTGTGGCCGCGCTCGTCCTGCTCGCCCTGGCCGGGCCCCTGTCCCGGCTGGTGCTCGCCCGCCGGGACGCCCCGATCTTCCGCATCGCGGTGCTCGGGCTGTGGAGCTTCACCAACCTTGAGCTGGCCTACGGGCTGTTGCGGGTACAGGAGCGAATCCGCACCTACGCGCTCGCGTCGGTGGCCAACGTGCTGATGACAATCGTCGGCGCCGTGGTGCTGGTGGTGGCGCTTCACCGAGGTCCCCGGGGCTACCTGCTGGGGAACTACGGCGCCTCCAGCGTGGTGCTGCTGGCGCTCTGGTGGGCGCTGCGTGCCCAGCTGCGCAGCCCGGCGGGTGGCGGCGTGCGGCGCGCCGCGTACGGCGCGGCGGATCGCCTCCGTGCGCTGCTGAGCTTCGGGCTGCCCACGGTCCCGGCCGAGCTGTCGGTCTACGGGCTCAGCATCGTCGACCGCTACTACCTCTACCACTCCCAGGGCTCGGGCGTGGTCGGGCTCTACTCGATCGCCATCAAGCTGGCCGGATCGGTGGCCTTCATCGTGCGGGGCTTTCAATACGCCTGGCCGCCGCTGGCCTACTCGGTCACCGACGACGCTCAGGCTGCGCGGCTGTACGGGCTCGTGACCACCTACTACCTGCTCGCCAGCGGCTGGGTGGTCGCGGGCCTCGCGCTGCTGGGGCGCTGGATCATCCGCCTGCTGACCACGCACTCGTTCTTCGGCGCCTACCGGGCGCTGCCGTGGGTCGCCCTCGGGTGGGCGATGTACGGGCTGTGGGTGGTCTTCCTGGTGATTGCGGGGCGGGCGAAAGTCACCAAGCGCAATTTCCCGGCCGCGCTTGCGGGGCTGATCGCCAACGTGGCGCTGATCGTCCTCCTGGTCCCGCCGCTGGGAATCGCCGGCGCCGGGATCGCGCTCTGCGGCGCCTATATGGCAATGCTTGCGGTGATGCACCTCTTGACCCGCCGGGCGTTCACGGTCGCGTTCGAGTGGCGCCGGCTGATCCAGCTCGCGGTGGTGATCGGCGGTCTGGCGGTGGGCGGCAATCTGCTGCTCCCGACCCGCGGAATCGTGGGGCTCCTGAGCCGGGTCGCGGTGCTCCTGGCGATTCCGCTCGCGCTCCTACTGACACGCTTCGCCCATCCGGCTGAGCTCCGCTCTGCCGGCGCCTTGATCGGGCGCTTGCGAGGAGGGGCCGCCGGTGGGCAGGCCTAGCGTCTCCGTCGTGATGCCCTTCGCGGGCGATCAGGTAGCGGCGGGTGCCGCGCTTGGTGCCCTGCGTGCACTCGACACGAAACCAGGTGACGATCTGATCCTCGTCGAGAACTCGGACGTAAATCCGCTCGCAGACTTCGCCACCTTGGCCGCGCTGGGTGCGGATCCGGTCCCGGGTGGGGCCGCCGTGGGCGCGCTGGGTGCGGATCCGCCAGGTGTGGCCGTGAGACGGGTGACAGTGGTCAGGGCGTGCGCCGAGCATTCGCCCGCGCACGCTCGCAACGTGGGCGCCGAGCACGCCGGCAACGACTGGATCCTGTTCCTCGACGCCGACTGCCGCGCCCGCATGGGGCTGCTCGGCGCCTACTTCGCGGCGCCTGTGGCACCCGATCTCGGCGCGCTCGCCGGCGAGGTCGTGCCGGCACCGGGGGCGCGGACGCTGACCGAACGCTACGGGGTGGCGCGGAGCTTCCTGAGCCAGGAGGCCCACCTTGCCCATCCCTACTTGCCGCGCGCCGCTGCCGCCAACCTGCTCGTCCGCCGCGCAGCGTTCGACCAGCTCGGAGGCTTCTACGAGGGGGTGCGCGCCGCTGAGGACACCGACTTCAGTTGGCGTCTGCAGCAGGCCGGGTGGCGCCTGGAGCTCCGGCGCGAGGCCAGCGTCGAGCATCGTTACCGAGCCAGCGTTCACGACTTAAGCCGCCAGTGGCGAGGCTATGCGGCCGGGCGGGCTTGGCTCTCGCGCCGCTACGAGGGCTTCACGCCTGAGCCCGGGGTTCGCCGGGCGTGGCGGCGGGCGTGGCGGCGGTGCTTGGGGAGTACGGGCGGTAGTGGCTCAGACGAGCGTGGGGTCGTTCTCGGGACCGTCGCGACGAGTGCGAGTGCGGGTGCGGGTGCGAGTGGTAGTGCGAGTGCGAGTGGTAGTGCGAGTGGCGCGGCTCGGACCGTAACCCGGGAGCCGCCCGGCCTGCGGGCTGGGCGGCTGGAGCGCGGCGCCTACCTGGCGCTGGACGTGCTGCTCGCCGCCGAGGAGCTGCTGGGGCTCGCCCTCTCCAATCGACCCGCGGATCGTAATCCCGGCCTGGGACCGCGGCGCGCGGGCGCGCGCATCCGTACAGAGCCGGCCGAGGTCGTGCTCGTGGCCGACCGCTTCCCGGCGCGTGGAGACCGGCTGGTGGAGCTCGCGCTAACGCTCAGCAGCGCTCGTGTCGAGGCGGCCGGCCGCCCGCAGCTCGTGGATCTGCAGGCAGCCCGCAGGCTGACCGTGGTCTACCGCGAAGACGAGGGCGCCGCCGCGCGAGCACTCGCACTCGCCCGCCTGGCGGCTCGTCATCCGCTCCGTTGCGCGCTCGATGTCTTCAGCGCGCCGCCGGGAGCACCTCCGCTCTCGGCCCTTGCGCCGGCGGCGCTGCGCCTGGGACTCGGTTCAGGCGCACGAGTGCAGGCGCTCGGTCTCGGTCTCCCCCGGCTGGCCGCGGCGCGGCTGGCCGCGCTCGGTGGGCGTAGTCTCGAGCATCCTCCGTGCCGTTGATGCGCCACCTCAGCGGACCCGGAAATCCGCGTTGCGCACCAGCATCAGCGCGTAGGCGGGCCAGTAGTCGCCCGTGCGCGGGGCGCCGGCGCCGCAGCGACCGTCCGACTCGCCGGGATTGGTCGTCCATTCGAAGGCATCAACGTTCCGAAAGCCGGTTTGCGTGGTCGGCTTGGGCCCGAGTCCCCGGCCGGGTGGGTTGCAGAGGACCTCGTTACCTTGGCGCACCACGTCGGGCGGCCTGAGCGGTCCCCGTCCGTTGGTGCCGGTGTTTACAACGAAGTGCTTGCCGCCGGTCATCCGCGAGATCGCTTCTCCGTAGCGTATTTCCTTGCGTGTCCAGTCGAAGTGGGTCGAGTTCGTGAAGAAGCCTTGGATCTTGGCGACTCCGGCACGCCGCAGCAGGCGCGCGGTCCTACGCGCACGAACAGCGTCAGCGGCTCCCGCGTCGAGGTAGACAACGAGCCGTGGACAGTGAGCGGTGAGGATATTGATCGCAACATGCAGCTCGTGCATACGGATCGCGACGCCGTGAGGGCTGAGGCAGCCGACTGTGATCAGCGAGTCCATCTCGAGGAACAGCACGGCTCGGTAGCCGCCGATGCCCCGCGCAAAGCGCTCGACGAAGTGGCGATAGGAAGCCTGGGCGTCAGGCGGATCGGCCCAGTGACCGCAGTGCCCGTCGACGATCCGGTAGGTGGCGAGCATCGGCACCGTTCCGGGCTCTTGGACTGCGGCGCGGGCGAGGTAGTGCGCGACGGCCATCGCCACCCCAGGCCTGGTGAACGAGCCATAGCGTGCTACGCCGGGCTCTCTGGCGATCATGCTCAGCGGCGGGTAGCGCGCTGTCGCCCTGGCTGGTTCACTCTGGTCGTCGACGAAGAATCGTTTGCCTGTGAGGGGGTTTCCGCCGGCTGGCGGAGCGCTCGCCCCGACGTGGTCGTCGTTGACGATCGTGAGTACCGCTGCCGAGGGAGTCGCGAGGCCGGTCGGGTAGGCCCCGAACAGCGAGACCCGGACCGTCTGCGGGATGGTGAAGGCACGGTGATCGACGATTGGCACGTCGAACGTCTTGCTCGCCACCCCGGCGCGAAAGTCGAGCCTTCCCTTGACAGAGGTGAAGTCCCAAGCGTACTGCGCCGTGCACGTCGCTCTCCCGCAGCGGTGGCCGGGGCCAACCGCGACATAGCCGACCTGAGCATTGCGGCTCGTATCGGTGCGTCGCACTGTGATCACCGCCTTGCCGGCGTTCTCGTGCACGAGCAGCGCCGCCGACATGAGATGGAAGCCCAGACGTGAGCTTGGCGCCGCCTCTGCACCGAGCGGAGCGGCCAGCCATACCAGCACGGAGATCAGCAACGACGCTATGCAGCGAAGCACGGGCATCGCACCGCGAGACATTCTGCGCGCCGGCTGATCGGGGCGCCCGCGCAGCGGGTATAGTCCGGCGGCGTCTGGCTGTAGACGCTCGCCCGCGTCCAGCCGCGGGCGCCTGCTTCCTGCGCCCACGCAAGGGCTTATCACGGCACGCATCAAATTCCCCACCTCACTTAGAAAACCGGACAGCCGTGAACTATAGCAGGTGGACGCTCTGCGTGGCAGTCTGCGTTCTCGCCGTTGCCGTGGCGCGTTACGCCGTAGTGGACGGGCGCGCGGGGCGCGGGACCGCGGGGCGCGACGTGGAGGTCATACAGACGAACGCTGATCTCTCGCAGCGTCTGACCCGATTGCGCGACCTCAGCTTTGGTAGCGCCCGGCTGAGTGGCCTTCCGGTGATCCACGTCGATGACCAAGCTCGCTATCAGCCTGTCACCGGGTTTGGCGCCGCGATGACCGACACCGCGGCGTGGCTCCTTTACGACCGGCTCTCGCCGGCGGCCCGCGCGCGGGCGATGAGCGACCTGTTTGGCGCCGCCGGCATCCATCTCAATTTCCTGCGGCTCCCGATCGGAGCATCGGATTTCACCTACAACCGTACGCCGTACTCGTATGACGACTTGCCGCTAGGAGGGTCGGATCGCCGCCTGCTGGGCTTCTCGGTCGCCCACGACGAGGCATACATCGTTCCAGTTCTGCGTCAGATGCTCGCGATCAACCCGCGCGTGGAGATTCTCGCAATGCCGTGGAGCCCGCCGGCATGGATGAAAGCCAACCAGTCGCTCGACAACCGCAGCAACAGCGGATTGTTGCTGGGCTCGATGCGTGCTACGTGGGCGCGCTACTTCGTCAAGTTCATCCAGGCGTATGCCCGGTTGGGGATACGGATCGCTGCGGTCACACCGCAGAATGAGCCGACGAACCCCACGCGCTATCCGGGGCTCGATCTGGAAAGTGCTCGCGAAGCGCGGATGATCACAGAGTTTCTCCGGCCGGCGCTTCATCGGGCGGGATTGCGCGCCGGGATCTACGGTGGGGATGTGGGATGGGACGCGCGATCGGCACCCTTCACGCGCGTCATCGGCGGTCAAGTCGTCAACCTCCAGAGCGGGCGTGCCTATGTCGATTCGCTCGTCTCTGGACAAGGAGCGAGCTCGCTCGACGGCGTGGCATGGCACTGCTACTACGGCAGCCCCGACGTCATGAGCCGCCTGCACCGGATGGCGCCCGGGCTGCGTCAAGTGGTCGATGAATGCTCGCCCGGAATCGCGCCGGTTACCGCCTCTGAGCTCGTGATCTCCGCGGTGCGCAACTGGGCGTCCGCGGTAGCGCTCTGGAACCTGGCGCTCGATCCGCGCGGAGGACCGGTCGAGCCGCCCAATCAAGGCTGTCCGACGTGCACCGGCGTGCTCACAGTCAAGGAGCGCACTCGTGCGGTCAGCTTTTCCCACGCCTATTTCGAGCTTGGGCAGGCGAGCGAGTTCGTTGCACCGGGCGCCCGCAGAATCGCCTCCGAGCATTTTGTCTCCTACGACTACAAGGGACCCGGGACCAGCTATGTTACGCAGGGACTGGACGATGTGGCATTTCGCAATCCGAACGGCAGCAAGGTACTCGTGGCCTACGATAACTCCTCATCATCGATCCGGTTCGCAGTCGCCTGGCGCGGTCACTCGTTCACCTACACGCTGGCACCGAAGGCGACCGTGACATTCGTTTGGGACCGGCCAGCCTCAGCTCGGCGCTCCGCGCTATGAAGCACAGCCAACAACTCGTAAGTTCGGCCCCAGCTCTCGAGCACCGTGTCGTTGACTGAACGCTGTAGGCAGATGCTGACCGAGGCCGTCAAGCCAACCTTGGTCGTGCTCGCTCGCGTGCTCGCGCTCAGCGCCTCGATCGTGCTCGGAGTTACCGGAGTGGGCCGGGCGCAGGCCTCCGCATACGTTGCCCAGCCTCCCACCAAGGGTGCGCTTTACCGCGACGGACAGACTGGTCGCTATCTGCTTGGAGGCACATGGCTGTACCGAGCTGACCTCGGCGACGCCGGCTTGGCGCGGGGATGGTGGCGCGATGTGGCCAGCACCGGCGGCTGGTCGGCCGCCACGGTCCCAAATGCGTACAACGCCGGCAACTTCTCGAGCGCTAGCGACCGCGGTCACGTCGGCTGGTATCGCAAGGACTTCACGCTGCCCACCGGCGCGTTCGCGCAATACGTGCCCCCGAGCGCACGCCACTGGATCGTGCGCTTCGAGTCGGTCAATTACCGCGCCACCGTGTGGCTCAACGGGCGTTTGATCGGCGCTCACGTCGGGACGGACCTGCCGTTCGAGCTCGACCTGAGCGGAGCGCGTGGCGGCGCCAACCGGCTGGTCGTGCGAGTCGACAATCGCCGCTCCTCCTCTGACCTGCCCCCGGGTCCGGGCGGCGGTTGGTGGGACTACGGCGGCATCTTGAGGGAGGTCTATCTGCGTGCGGTGCAGCGGGCCGATCTCGCGCAGGTGCGGGTTCGCCCGGTCCTTCCCTGTCGCTCGGGCCTGTCGCGCTGCGCCGCCACGATCGAGGAGCAAGCGATCGTGCGCAACGTGACGGGAGCCACGCAGACCGTCCGGCTTCGCGGCGCCTACGGTGCAGCTCGGCTCGACTTCGGCTCCGCGACGATTCCGGCGCACGGGACTTGGACTGCTGAGCGGAGTGCACGGATCGCGCATCCGCGCCTGTGGTCCATCGATCACCCCGTCTTGTATCGGGCGACCCTGACGTTGTCGGATCCGCGCGGCAGGGCCCTTGGCGGTTACATCACCTACAGCGGGATTCGCCACATCAGCGTCACGCCGGACGGTCGGCTCGAGCTCAACGGGCGGTTGTTGCACCTGCGCGGCGTCGAGCTGCGCGAGCAGGACCTGGGGCTCGGGGGGGCGCTCGACCCGGCGCATTTGCGCCGGCTCGTCGGCCGGGTCAAGGCGCTGGGGGCGACGGCCATCCGCTCAGACCCGCTGGACCCCGAGATCGAGGAGCTGGCCGATCGCGACGGAATCCTGATCTGGTCGGAGATCCCCGTCAGCCAGCTCGTGCGCAACCAGTACTTGGACCAGCCCGCGTGGCTCACGCGCGCCCACGCGCTGCTTAAGGACAACATCCTCACCAACCAGAACCACCCCTCGGTCTTCCTGTGGAGCATCGCCAACGAGCTGCCGACCCCGGCTACCCCGGCCGAGACCTCCTATGTCTCCGGCGCGGCCGCACTGGCTCACCGCCTCGATCCCACGCGCCCGGTGGGCATGGCGGTCAGTGACTGGCCGGGAGTGCCGTGCCAGCGAGCGTACGCGCCGCTCGACTTGATCGGTGTCAACGAGTACTTCGGCTGGTTTGACGCCGGTGGCGGCACGACGGACGACCGCGACGCGCTCAGCCCCTTCCTCGGCAGCGTCAGGGCGTGCTATCCCAAGAAGGCGCTGGTCATCAGCGAGTTCGGGTTTGACGGCAACCGCAACGGGCCGGTCGAGGAGCGCGGCACCTATCAGTTCCAGTCCAACGCGGCTGCGTATCACCTTAAGGTGTACGCCTCCAAGTCGTGGCTGTCGGGTGCGCTCTACTTCCTGCTGCAGGACGCCGTCGCCTTTCCCGGCTATTCAGGTGGTGATCCGCGGTCGCACTCGCCGTTCAACCAGAAGGGGCTGATCGACTTCTCCGGGCACTTCAAGCCCGCGTTCTCGACTCTGTCGTCGATCTACCACGCGACTGTCCAGATTGCGCCGCCGGACCCGGTGCTCCGCAAGGGTTCCGGCTGAGGAACGCAGGCCGCAGAGCTGCCCCTTCCCTTGTGTGCAGGGCAGGCTGACGGTGCTCACATAGCCTGTCAGGCCCCTGGCTGCTGGAAGAAGAAGAGCAAGCCGCGCGGTGTGCGCCGGAAGAGGTGGGGCGCCCGCTTCACGAGCGCTGTCACGCTGGTTGAGATGGGACGCTGCAGGGCGAACCGCTCGATGATCACGCCGGTCGTACTGACGTGGGCGAGCCGCTTGGTTCCCGCGGGAGCCCGGGTCCTGACCCGCGGCATCCACCTCGGTGCGCCAACCAGATCGAGCTCCTGAATACGCACCTTCTGTCCTGGTTGCTGGACCCAGTTGACGTGCGGGAGGTAGATCTTGAGCGGATCGGCATAGCCTCCACCCGCGTAGAGGATTGCGCGGGGGACGGTTGCGGGGCCGATCGCGTGCGCCACGGCTCGCCAGTCCGGGCGCTCCAATGACGGCTCGGTCTGCACCGTCGCCGCCGAGACCGAGAACATCGCGAGCAGTGCGATCGCAAGGCCCCCTCCAAGCACGCGAGCGCGCGGTACGACGCACGCGGCGCCCACCACCGTCGCGACTGGCACGAAGGCGGGAATCAAGTTTCGCGAGAGGAAGTAGTCCTGGCCTAGAAACCCGAGCGCCAGGGGTGCGAGCAGCACAAAGCCGGCAACTGCGATCGCCGGCTTTGTGGCTGTGCGTCTTCGCTCGTCGCCGCCGAGGACGAGGAGCAGCGTGACGGCGAGCACCAAGATCGCGCCGCCGGCGAGTCCCTCTGTCACCGTCGCCCGGCGATTGACGATGCTCACCCCCCATTCGAGGATCGCGGAGGCGATCCGGTGAATCCTTGG
The DNA here is from genome assembly GCA_030853685.1 of Actinomycetota bacterium. Lineage (GTDB taxonomy): Bacteria > Actinomycetota > Thermoleophilia > Solirubrobacterales > Solirubrobacteraceae > Palsa-465. The sequence goes on from JALYUQ010000035.1 coordinate 11,593, forward strand.
AATTCTGCCGATCCACCCGGCTCCATGTGTGGTGTCCGCCCCCGCGAACGGCAGCATTGCGGTCTGGGCGATCACTACGACGGCCACGGCGCCCGCGACGAGACGGGTGCGCGCGACCCACAACAGCCAGAGCGCTTCGGGCGCGACCGCGAACCCCGCGAAGAAGTGGGTCATCAGCGCCAGCGACGACCAGATCGCCCACCACGCGAGCGCTCGCGGCGCCGCATAGCGCCGTGCGCGGACGAACCACAGGAACGATGCTCCCGTCAGCGCTGCCAGCAGCATGTAGGAGCGCGCCTCCTGCGAGTACCAGATCGTGAACGGATTGAGTGCGACGAAGGCGGCCGCGAGCACTCCCGCCTGGCGGGAGACCAGCTCCCGCGCGGACAGATAGGCGATCGGCACGAGCGCCACTCCCGCCAGCGCCGACACCGAGCGCAGCGCGATTTCGCCGGTGCCGAACAGGTGAGCCCACACCCAGATCAGCACGAAGTAGAGCGGCGGCGTCGTCTCGACGTGCAGGACCGTGTTGACCATCGACCCGAATGGAGCTCGAGCCTCGTACGCCGTCAGAGCCTCGTCCCACCAAAAGCTCTGGTTGTCGATGACGATGATCCGGATCACCGCCGCGAGCACGATCAGCCCACCGGTGATCCAGACCTCGACCGGGATCTCTCGGTCCGTGATCGCGCCGAGCAGCTTCAGCGGCCGGAGACGGCGACTGAGGCGTTGCGCCGGATGCTCGGTAGTGCTCAGATGAGTCTCGTTTCCGTCGTGCCGGCCCACAGAGCACGCGACACCTTCGTTGCCGGGGGCACGTCGAGGACCATCTACGCGCGCGGAAATTCTAGCCAGTCCCAGCGACATCGACGCAAAGGCTCCGTTAACCAGCAGCGCAGCAGCGATGTGCAAACGAAGGGGTGCGGTCCATCCATCGTGGCGGGGTCCAGATGGTATGGTCGATTCTTCGCTCGATGCTGGACTCACGCAGCCCTACTCGGATTTAGCTCTACGCCATGAGCATCGCTCGCTACGCCCTCGGTGTGGGCGCGTTGGTATGCGTGTTGGGCTCGTTTGGTGCTGGTGCGGTGGCGCTGCGGTCGTTCACGCTTGCGCAGTGGCGTGGCGCCCCGGCCCGTCTGGCGGAGGTGGTCCTTGGTCTCGGCCTTCTGATCGTGACCTTACAGGTGCTGGGAACGGTTGGGCTGTTCCGCTTGACCCCGATCGTGGCGGCCTCGCTTGGCGTGGGGCTCGGCCTCCGGGCCTGGCTTCCAACTCGTGCGGCCGATGACCGCGTGGGCGCCGGACGTAAACCCCGCCCGCGCTCAGGGCACCTGATCGCGGGCGGCCTATCGGCCTGCGCCGCGGCCGTCGTGGTGGCTGAATGGGCGGGCCTGACGTTGCAGTCCTTCGGTGGGGGCATCATGGGCAACGACTCGATCGCGTATCACCTTCCGTGGGCCGCCTCCTTCGCGCAGACGGGCCAGATCACCGGAATCCGCTACACGGACATCGATTGGCTGACGGGCTTCTATCCAGCGACGTCTGAGCTCATCCACGGGCTGGGAATCGTCCTCATGGGCAACGACGTCCTTTCGCCGGGCATCAACCTCGTTTGGCTCGCGCTCGTGTTGCTGGCCGCCTGGTGCGTCGGTCACCCGCGCGGACTCAGTCCCGCAACGCTGCTGGCCGGCGCGCTCGCAATGGCTCTGCCGATGATGTTCTTCTCGACTGCCGGCAGCGCCGACAACGACGTCGTCGGCATGTTCTTCCTGCTGGCCGCGGTCGCGTTGTGGATCAATGTCGCGCCATTGGCTACACCGGCTGCGCGGGCGGGCTTCTCGCCGCCCGCGCGCGGTCGCTTGTGGAGCAATGCCGCGCCATTGGCTACACCCGCTGCGGGGGGGCAGTCAAAGGACGGGCAGACTGGGAGCGCCACGTTTGGCGAAGCCCGGCAGATCAGCCCCGCGGTCCTGAACGGTTGGACGCTTCTGCCAGCCGCGTTCGCGGCGGGACTCGCGATATCGGTAAAGCTAAACCTGCTCGTATCGGTGCTCGTCCTCAGTGCAGCCGTGATCGCGTCGGCACCGTGCGGGCGCCGCGGCAGAGTGACACGCCTGTGGCTCGCGGGCGTGGGCGCCGCGGGTGGGTACTGGTATGTCCGTAACTTGTTCGCGGTTGGCAATCCGCTTCCGTATTTCAGCTTCGGTGTCCTACCGACGCCGCATCCGCCCCCGGCCCAAGCGCACAACAGCTTCTCGGTTGCCAACTATCTCGGGCATCCACGGATCGTGCGCCACGTTTTCGCTCCGGCGCTCGCGCACGGACTCGGTCCGTGGTGGCTTGCGATCATCCTGGTTGCGGTGATCGGCTCTGGTTTGTGTGTTGTCCTCGGACCGGACCGGCTCGTACGGTTGATCGGGCTCGTCGCGCTCGTGTCGCTTGGCGCCTATCTGGTCACGCCAGGTAGCGCATCGGGTCCCTGGGGTCATCCGCACGGCTTCTACTTCAATTTGCGCTACGCGGCACCGGCGTTGATCGTCGCACTGACGGCTGCTCCCCTCGCGGCCCCACTCACGGGCAGGCGTATTCGCTGGGTCGTATTGGGTGGGCTCGCGTCGATCTTCGCAGCGAGCGTGGCACAAGCGTCATTGTGGGGGCCCGGGTACAGTCTGAGCGGACAGGTTCTGACGGCGGGGATTCTGCTGCTCGGGGGCGCCATCGTCCTTCTCAGACCCTGGTGGACGATGCGCTCTTGGCCGGCCGTCGGCCGGACCGGGTTTGCGACGGCTACACTGATGTTGATGCTCGCCGGCGCCGCGGCGGGGTACGCGGGGCAGCGCCATTACCTGCGCGAGCGGTATGTCAAGCTCTCCGGACTCCCGTCGGTCTCTGACATGTGGCGCCTGGGCCGCAGCGTGCGTCACCAACGCATCGCGCTGGCTGGCACCTTCGGCTGGTATTTTGGGTATCCTCTATACGGTGTTGACGACTCCAATCACGTTGTATATCTGGGGCACCACGGACCCCACGGATCGTTTAGGCCGATCGCCACTTGCCGAGCCTGGCGCAACGCGCTGAACGCCGGGCATTACCGGTACGTCGTGAGCACTGCGACACGGATCACGTGGACTGGTAGCCTGGTTTCTTCACCAGAGGGAGACTGGACCAGAACCGACCCTGCCGCACGATTGGTCTTTCCTCATGCCGGTGGTCCAGTCGACGTGTACAAGCTTTCGGGACGGCTCAATCCTGCCGGCTGTAAGTATGGATCGCACGCTTAGCTCCGGTTCACGGTGGCGGGCGCTCCTGGCGATCGTCTGGGGGACGCTCGGAGTGGGCGCCGTGACCATTGGCAGCGGTGCCTTGGCGCAACCCGCCGGGCGGGTGGCGCAACCCGCCAGCGGGGTGGCGCATGGCGCCGGGCGGGCGGCACCTCGCGGCGGCGGGGGCTCACCCCGGACACGAGCCGCTTCGGCGCGCACTGTCCCGTCACGCTCCGACACGGTCGTGACGATCGGACGGCGAGAGCTGGGTAGACCGGTCCCGTCGGGATTTGTCGGCCTCTCGCTGGAGTACCCCTTCGTGTCGACTTACGCTGGTGCGGACCCGCGCGCGGTCAATCCCGTGCTTGTGAAGCTAATTCAGAACCTGGAGTCAGGTCAAGCGCCGGTGCTGAGGATCGGCGGTGACAGCACGGACGGGACCTGGTTGCCCGTGCGCGGGCTGGTGGCGCCGAGGGGCGTTAGCTACAACCTCTCGCCGGGCTCGCTTGCCCTACTCCGGGCACTGGCTGTGGCGACCCGTGCTCGGCTGATTCTCGGGATCAACCTCAAGTCCGGCAGCTCGAAGGTCTCAGTCGCCGAGGCTCGCGGCCTGCTTGCCGGCGTCGGGCGCTCGCGTATCGAGGCATTTGAGATCGGCAACGAACCCGAGTACTATGCAGCGCGGCGCGACCCGGTGAGCATCGGGGTTGTGCCGACACGCCCGCCGGGGTATGACTTCCAGGCTTACAGCCGCGAATTCTCACGCTTGCGTAGATTGCTGCCGCCGATCGCGCTGGCGGGTCCTGCAACGGGCTCGCTCTCGTGGCTTACGCACCTGCCACAGTTCCTGGCGGCCCAGCGCACGCTCGCGCAGGTGACCTTTCATCGCTATCCCCTCAGTCGCTGCGTGACCGATCCGCGCTCGCCGCATTATCCCACCGTGGCGAACCTTCTCTCCCCATTTGCCTCTCGTGGGCTGATGGATGGTGCCGGGCGCTACGTCGCGATCGCTCACAGACATCGAATCGTCCTCCGCGTCGACGAGCTCAACTCTGTCACTTGCCAGGGCAAGCCCGGCGTCAGCGACACGTTTGCCTCCGCGCTGTGGGTGCTCGATGCCCTGTTCGAGATGGCGCGGGTGGGCGTCGACGCCGTCAACATCCACATCTGGCCACGGGCGGAGCCGAATCAGCTCTTCACCTTTCGTCAGCTGCACGGCCGGTGGGTGGGCTCGGTACGCCCCGAGTACTACGGGCTTCTGATGTTCACCCAGGCGGCTCCGCCCGGCTCCCGGCTCTTGCAAGTCCGGGCAACCGGCACCGGGCAGATCCGCCAGTGGGCAACGCTTGCGCCTGATGGCCGCGTCCGCCTGGTATTGATCAACGACAGCCTCACGCACGCACGCTCGGTCCGGGTGCAACCACCAGCGCGGTCCGGCTACGGGATGCTCGAGCGCCTGCAGGCGCCGAGCGCCTATACGACAGGCAGCGTCACGTTCGCCGGTCGGAGCTTCGGTACCCAGAGCTCCACGGGCACGCTCGCGGGGCCTGTACGCAGCATCTTGCTGGCTCCAGCGCTCAGCGGGTATGAGGTAAGGCTGCCCGCGGCGAGCGCCGCACTGGTGATCATTGCCCCGGCGCATCGGGCACGGGTGCTCCCACATGGCTGCACTTTCGTTTCAGGCCTCGAGCGTCGCGTAGAGCTCGCGGACGCGGTCGAAGATCCGTTTCGCCGCGTCGAGTTGATGCTCTCTCGTCGGCTCGGGAATCCGCTTGAACTGCATCGCATCGCCGTAGGCGACGGTGATGCGGGGAAAGCGGCCGCGGCGCCATTGCCGCACTGCCTGTGAGCCGTGGATCGCCACCGGAACCACGGGCGCGCCCGACTCCAGCGCCAGGCGACCGATTCCGGGCCGCGGCTCACTCAGCGTGCCCGAGCGTGAGCGGCCGCCCTCGGCGTAGATGCCCACGCAGCCGCCGCGCATGAGGATCGAATGGGCGGTCTTGAAGGCCTCGTCGTCAGCGTGCCCGCGGCGGACCGGGAAATGGCCAGAGACCTTGAACAGGTAGCTCACCAGCGGGTTGTTACCGAAGAACTGGGATTTTGACATGAACCGTATTTGCCGCCGCAGGTAGACCCCGCAGAAGAAGTGGTCCATCTTCGAGAAGTGGTTCGGGGCTAGGATCAGCGGCCCGCTTCCGGGCACGTCTGTCTTGCCCAGTGAGCGGGTCCGGTAGAGCGCGAGGGCCACGGGAGTCAGGAGCACTCGCACTGCCGCGTAGGTCCATCCCGGCTCGTGGGTCCGAGCCCACTCGTGATAGGGCAGCATTGCCTCAGCCGGCCGCCCGTCGCGGTAGGCCTGCGCTCTGATCTCACTCACCGAGCCCACGCTCTCATCCGTACGCGGATAGCGTCGCACATCAGAGGGATTCCTCTGCGGGAGACCGGCGCCGCTGCCAACTAACTTGCGCGGCCGCCGTAAGTCGCCGCGGCCGACGCTGCCGCCGCATCTGAAACGCGCGCACCAGCGGACCGCGGCGCAGGGCGCGCGGCCGAGGAAGCTCCGCGCGAGCCGGGGCATCGGCCGAGCCAGGAGGCTCTCGGCGGGCCTTCGGGCATCCGGGGCCCAGGGCGCATTTCGGGCGTCAGAGCTCGACACTCGACGCTAGCGCGCAGGCGAGTGTCGTGTGCGTGTCGCTACGCGCGCTCCACGCGACAGCCGACCTTTTGGGGACCGCGAGTGCGGAGTTGTGATTTATGCGCCGTCTGAGAACGCGTTGAGTCGCATGCGCTCGCAGTGCTGGTGCTCGCGTCGAGGGCTCAACCAGACCGCAACCCCGCGCATCGGTACAAGCTTCCGGTCGTGCGCTGGTGACGGATGGGCGGCGTTGCAAGGTGGGCTGTACTACCGTGCGCCTATGTGCCAGTCCCAATTCGTGAGCTGAACCAGCGCACCCCGACGTGCTGGCTCGCGTCGAGATGGGCGAAGCGTCGGTCCGGATGGTGTCCACCCGTCGCGAGGCTCTGGAACGCATTGGTCTCCTACGTTGCCCCCTGCTCGCGGCGGCGCGAGTGCAGGGACTCGCAGTCCTCGCTCCCGTGATGAGATGAGGAGGCAGCGCCCCCACGCCGCCAACAGCATCGAGACGGCCAGCTCGGCAGCGCCGCGCTGATGCGCGTCCAGATCGTCGATCCGTCTGCGTTCACCCCGCCCTACGACCATGCTCTCTGTGGGGCCCTGGCGCGAGCGGGCGCCGAGGTAGAGCTGGTTACGAGTGCGTTCGCATATGGCGCCGTGCCGCAAGCCGAGGCTTACTCGGTCCGCGAGGCTTTCTACAGGCACGCGCGCGGCGCGGCCGGCTCACGGTTACGCACCGCGACCAAGCTGGCCGAGCATCTCCCGGACATGCTCCGCTACCGCGCACACGCGCGGCGCGCCGATCTCGTGCACTTCCAGTGGCTCGCGGCGCAGTGGCTCGACGCGTATCTGCTCCCCGACCGCCCGGTCGTCCTGACCGCCCACGATCTACTCCCGCGCGAGCCGCGGCTGGGGCAGGCACGCGCGCAGCGGCGCTGCTACGCGGCAGTCGACGCGCTGGTGGTCCATTCCGAGTATGGCCGCTCCCGTCTCATCGAAGCCATGGCCGTCGACCCGGCGAAGGTGCATGTGATCCACCACGGCGCGTTCGAGCATCTAACTCGCCAGCGCTCAGAGCAGCCGCTCCCCCCGGAACTGGGGGAGGTCGAGGTCCCGGTCGTGCTCTTCTTCGGCTTGCTGCGTCCGTACAAGGGTCTCGAGGTGCTACTCGAGGCGTGGCGTGGCGTCCAAGGGGCCGAGCTGTGGATCGTCGGGCGCCCGCGGCTGGCGCTCGAGCGTCTGCGCAGCCTCGCTCCGCCCGGGGTCCGGTTCATTTCCAGATATGTCTCCGACGCAGAGCTTCCGGCCTACTTCCGCCGCGCGGATGTGGTCGTGCTGCCGTACTCCCGTACGGAGCGCTTTGACCAGTCGGGGGTGCTGGCGGCGGCGCTGGCGTTCGGCAGGCCTGTGGTCCTGAGTGACGTGGGCGGCTTTGGCGAAGTCGCGGCGACAGGCGCCGCAAAGCTCGTCGCGCCCGATGACCCGGGAGCGCTGCACGATGCGCTCCTCGCCTTGATCTCCCACCCCGCCGAACGCGGGCGTCTCGCCGCCGCCGCCGCTGCCGCTGGCGCCGGACCGTACTCCTGGGAGCTTGCTGCGCGCAAGACGCTGGCGTTGTACGGGGCGGTGCTGGAGTAGGCCCGTGCTCAGCGTGAGTCTCATTCTGCGCTCAGAGACGGGTCGGTCGGTGTCTCCCTCCGTACTGCACAATTGCCCCAATGACCGCGCGCAAGATCGTGTTCTGGGGCTCGGCCGGCCTGCTCGGCTATACGCACCTAGCGTACCCGGTGCTGCTCATGGCGCTGGCGCGGGTGCGCGACCGGGCCGCCGCGACGCCTGGCGCACCCGCCCGGAAGCCAGCCGCACCCGCCGGCGAGCCTTCGGTATCGGTCATCGTCGCCGCGTACGCCGAGCAGGACGTGATCGCCGGCCGGATCGCGAACCTGCGCGCGCTGGACTATTGCAGCCGGCGGCTCGAGCTGATCGTGGCCTGCGACGGCTCACCCGACGCCACCGCTTCTCGCGCCCGCGACGCCGGCGCGGATCTGGTGCTGGAGCTGGCGCGCGGGGGCAAGATCCGCGCCCAGGATGCGGCGGTGAAGCGCGCCCAAAACGAGATCGTCGCTTTCTCGGACGCCAATGTGCGCTGGGAGCCCGGTGCGCTGCGCGCGCTGGTGGCGCCATTCGGGAATTCCCGCGTCGGCTACGTCTGCGGCGACGTCCGCTTCCTCAACGACAGCGGGAGCAACCAGGAGGGCGTCTACTGGCGCTACGAGATGGCGCTGCGCAAGCTCGAGTCCCGCCTTCGCTCTGTCACCGCCGGCAACGGCGCGATCTACGCCACTCGCCGGGAGGCATACCTGGTGGTCGATCCGGCCATGGGCCACGACCTGTCGTTTCCGTTCAACCTGGTCAAGCGCGGCTGGCTGGCGCTCTACGCACCCGATGCCCGTGCGAACGAGAAGATGGTCCCGACAATCGAGGGTGAGTTCGCGCGCAAGCGGCGAATGATGAGTCATGGATGGCGAATCGTCGTGCGGGGCGGGATGCTCTCGCCGCGCGGTTATGACCCGCTGTACGCGCTGATGATCTTCTCCCACCGCATCCTCCGCTATCTGTCTCCTTTCCTGCACCTCCTCGCGCTCGTGGCGAGCGCCGCTCTGCTGCGCCGCGGGACGCTCTACGCCGTCGCGGTGGCCCTCCAGGGCGCATTGCTGCTGGGTGCTCTGGCTGCCCGCGCAGTGCCGGTCCGGCCGCTGTTGATCGCCCGCTACTACGTGCTCATCACCGCGTCGATGGCAGCCGGGTTGTGGGACTGGCTCCGGCACGGAGCGCCCGTGGGGTGGGAGCCGGCCGAGGGCACGAGATGATCGGGCGTGGTTTCGAGCACGAGGTGAACGAGCCCGCTCGCGCCGCCGAGCCCGCCCACGCCGCCGAGCCCGCCCGCGCCGCCGAGCCCGCC
>JALYUQ010000058.1 GCA_030853685.1 Actinomycetota bacterium
CGCTCGTCGGCTCGCCAGTGCCGGCGCACGCGGACCGACAGCTCTAGATGCACGCGGACGCCGACGCCGAGGTGGCGCTCAATTGACCGCCGGGCGCCAATTCCAATCGCCTTGACCATCTTGCCGCCGGCGCCGATCAGGATCCCCTTCTGGGACTCGGTCTCCACCAGGATCACCGACTCGACCCGGACCAGGTCTCCGCGGCTGCGGTCCACCGACTCCACCTCCACCTCCACGGCGTGGGGAACTTCGTCCCGGGTGCGCGCCAGCACCTGCTCGCGAACCAATTCAGCCAACAGCGCGTGCTCGGGCTGATCGGAGTGCTCCTGCGCCGGGAAATAGAACGGGCCGGCCGGCAGCAGCGAGACGAGGTGATCGACCAGCGCCGCGACGCCCGAGCCGGTGCGCGCGGAGAGCGGGAAGATCTGATCGGCAACCGCCAGCTCGGCGGCCCCTTGGAGCGCCTGCGCCACCTTAGCTTCCGGCGCGCGGTCGATCTTGTTGACAGCTATGGCGACCGGGACCGGAGCGCAGCGCAGCAGTGCCGCAATGAAGCGGTCTCCCGGCCCGACCCCCTGCTGCGCGTTGATGACCAGCAGACAGCCGTCGGCGTCGGCCAGCTCGCGCTCGACGCGCCGCTGCATCCGCTCGGTGAGCGCGTCGCGGGGGCGCTGGACCCCGGGTAGATCGACCAGTACGAGCTGCCAGTCCGCCTCTGTGGCGACCGCGCGAATCGCCCGCCGCGTGGTCTGGGGCTTGTCGGAGACGATCGCCACCTTGGCACCCACGATCGCGTTGGCCAGCGTCGATTTGCCGACGTTCGGGCGCCCCGCGAGCGCGACGAAGCCCGATCGCGTGGGCTGGACGCCGGAGGGCTCCCGCTGGGAGGCCGGGCGCCCCGGCTGGGCGCCCGGCCGCGCCGGGTGGGCGCCGGCCTTCAACGCATCCAGCGCATCAGCTCGGCTCCGAGGGCGAGCATCTCACCCTCATCGCGCTCGTGATCCATGCCGCTGAGGTGCAGCGCTCCGTGCACCACGGCTTCGCGCAGGTCCTCCGTGTGAGCAGGGCAGATCACGATGTCACCCACCTCCCTAGGACCGGCACAGGGTCCGTCCTCGTCGACGCCGAACGACAGCACATCGGTCGGGGCATCGACGCCTCGATGGTCGCGGTTCAGGTCGCGGATCCGGTCCTCGCCGACGAGCTCGATCGCGACGTGACCGTCCTCGATGCCGCTCGATGACAATGCCAGCACGCATAGCTGCTCGAGCTCGAAGGCGGTCGGCCCGTCGTCATCGTCAAGCGCGTCCGCCCCCGCTCCCGCCCTCGCGCTCGCGATCGCCTCGGCCGCGGCCGCGTCGATCCCGATCACCTCGATCTCGAGCACTTGGCAACCGGCCTGAACGAACCCGGGCCTCAGGCCCGCTTGCGCGGACGCAGCTCGGGGGCCATCCGCTGCGCGTTCTCGTTGTAGGCCGCGACGATCCGCCGCACGAGCTTGTGGCGAACGACGTCCTCCTCGCCGAAGCGGACGAACTCGATCCCTTCGACTTCCTCGAGGATCTCCGACACCACCACCAGCCCCGAATCGTTCTCACGCGGGAGGTCGATCTGGGTGATGTCACCGGTCACGACCACCTTCGAGTTGAAGCCCAGGCGCGTCAGGAACATCTTCATCTGCTCGGGGCTGGTGTTCTGCGCCTCGTCGAGGATGATGAAGCTGTCGTTGAGCGTGCGGCCCCGCATGAACGCCAGCGGCGCCACCTCGATCACGCCGCGCTCGAGGTGCGCCGAGACCCGCTCGGGCTCGAGCATGTCGTGCAGCGCGTCGAACAGCGGGCGCAGGTAGGGGTCGACCTTCGCCATCAGGTCGCCGGGTAGGAAGCCCAGGCGCTCGCCGGCCTCGACCGCGGGGCGGGTGAGGATGATCCGGTTGACCTCACGACGGCTGAGCGCAGCGGCAGCCAGCGCCACCGCGAGAAACGTCTTTCCGGTTCCGGCGGGACCGATCCCGAACGTGATCGTGTTGTTGCGGATCGAGTCGACGTAGCGCTTCTGGTTGACGGTCTTGGGCGCGACCTTGGTGGCGCGATGGCGCCAGACGATGTCCTCCAGGATCCGCGCCGGCGACTCGTGCTCGTCGAGCGCGCGGGTGACCGCCTCGATCGTCCCCGGCGCGATCTCGTGACCCTGTCCGATCAGGTCCACAAGATTGTGAACCACCTCCACCGCTGCATCGACGGCCGGCGCCTCGCCTTCGAGCGTGAGGACGTTGCCGCGCAGGTAGACCTCGCAATCCAGATGTCCCTCGAGCGTGCGCAGGACCGCGTCCGCCGAGCCCGCGAGCTCCGCAGCCGCGCTGTTCTCGAGCTCGACCTGCCTACGCACGAAGTGCCTCGCGCACGCGCGCGGACGCCCGCTTGCCGTCGGCGCGACCACCCGAGCGGGCCATGACCGCCTTCATCACCCGCCCCATGTCCTTGGGATCGGCGGCACCGGTCTGAGCGATCGCGGCGGTGACGATCGCGTCGAGCTCGGCATCGCCGAGCTCGGCAGGGAGGTAGTGCTCGATCAACCTCGCTTCGGAATCCTCCTGCTCGGCGAGCGCGGTCCGGCCACCGGCACGAAACTGCTCGGCTGCCTCGAGCCGGCGCTTGCGCTCGCGGCGCAGCACGACGAGCTCGTCGCCTTCGCCCTCCTTGGTGGCCTTCTGCAGCTCTGAAAGGACCAGGCGCAGTGCCCCGACGCGATCCTTCTCACGCGACTTCATCGCGCTGATCATGTCCGTATGAACCTGGTCGGTGACGGTCACGCTCCCAGGATACCCGCGCGCCGTACGAAAGCCCCCAGGCCCCCAGTCCGCCCTCATGCCTCGTCCGCGGTCAGTGCGCCCGTCCGCGGTAGGGCGCGCCCGGAGTAGCGCGCGCCCGGGACCTGCTCAACGCCATAGTCCACTCGCGACCGGCGGACCGAACCGCTCCACCGGAACCCTCGCCAGCCACGGTGTCCTCGAGACGGTTGACGGCGAGAGGAGAGGAGGCTCGCACGCAAATCCAGCCCGGGGCTTGGGCCTTGGGATGGCAAAGTCCAGCAGCAGTCCACCGACGGTCACGCCGATCGCGAGCGGGTTGGGCAACTTGGTTCACCTCCTTGGCGACTTCCCGGATCGTGTTGTGGAGCATGGGCGACCGCGAGGCTTCCGTCATCGGCCAGATGTCCAAGATTCGCCATCTGGCCGCTGTCCACGAGGGTGGGCTTGGGAAGCGCACTCATTCGGCACTCATTTGGCGATGCCGGCCCGCGGGCCGGCATCACTCCGGGCTCCCAGGGGCCCGCGCTCCAGCAAGAGCGCCGCCCACTCGCCACTCGTGCGGCGCGCGGACTCGGTGAGGCCTTGCGCCGCGAACGCCTCCGCGACCCGATCCGCCTCGTGCGTGAGCAGACCGCTTGCGATCACCCGGGCTGGGAGCGCCCGGGCGAGGAGCCCATCAGCTGGAAGCGCCGCAGATGCGATCGCCGCGGCTGGGAGCGCTGAGGCTGGGAGTGCCGGCTGGTCGCCCAGGCGCGCGGCCCACTCGAGCAGGAGCGGCGCGAGCAGGTTCGCCGCCACGGTGCCGGCGCCCAGCCCGTGCTCGATCCGCTCGGTCCGCAGATCGAAGCGGCGCACGTCGAGCGCGACGCCGTTGACCTGCGCGTTGGCGCGCGTCGCCTGCACGCTCGCGGGATCGTTGTCGAGCGCGAGCACCGGCGAGAAGCCGAGCCGTGCGGCCGCGATCCCCAGCACCCCCGACCCGCAGCCGAGGTCCAGGAACGCGCCGCCGGCCGGCCGGCTCAGCATCAGCTCCAGGCACAGTCGCGTGGTCGCATGGGCCCCGGTCCCGAATGCCTGTCCGGGGTCGATCACGATCTCGATCGCCGTATCGCCCGGAGGCTCCCACGGCGGGCGGACAGTGAGCGCGTCGCCGAGCACGACCGGCTTGTGGAAGGCGCGCCAGCGCTGCGCCCAGTCCTCGGCCACCTCACGCGTGCTGATCTCCACCAGCGCCCCGCCGGCTGCCGCCTTGCAGTCCGGCAGCGCGGGCAGCTCGCCCGGAGATCCGTACACCGCGTACTCGACGACCGCGCCAAGATCGACCTCCTCGACGCCGCTCGGCGCCAGCTCCAGCAGCTCGGCGAGCACGAGCTCCGCCTGCTCGCGCCGGACGCGGATCGCGAGCCGGAGCATGTTCTCAGTTGCCTCGTGCGGCGTCGGCGGTCCGGTCTGCCCGCCGGGGCCGGCGCGACCCGTCCCGGTCAGCTCGCCCGCGGGAAGCTAGCCGCCGAACGCCCGCCTGAGCTTGCCGAACACGCCCTCTTCGGTACGCAGGTTCTCCGCGGACATCGTCTCGGCCAAGCGCTCCAGCAGCTCACGCTGCTCGCGGCGCAGCCGGCGCGGAACCACGACGTTGACGACCACCCGCAGGTCACCTATGTGCCGGCCCCGCAGGGCCGGCATCCCGCGCCCGCGCACGAGCAGCGTCTCGTGGGGCTGGGTTCCAGCCGGGACTTCGAGCTCCACCGGCCCATCTAGAGTCGGAACTTCCACGGTGGCACCGAGGGCCGCCCGGGGCGCGGCCACGTCCACCGCGGTCACGAGATCGTCGCCCTCACGCACGAAGCGGGGATCCTCGCGGACTCCGATCAGAACGTATAGATCGCCAGCAGGAGCGCCGTGCTCGCCCGCATGGCCGCGCCCCGTGATCCGCAGCCGCTGCCCGTCGGCGATCCCCGCGGGGACGTCGACGGCCGCCTTCGCGCGCTCCACCTTGCGTCCCTGCCCCTTGCAGACCCGGCAGGGATCGCGCGCGACACGGCCCTCCCCGCCACATACATCGCAGACGACGGCCCGCACCATCTGGCCAAACGGTGTTTGCGAGACCGCGCGGAGCTGGCCGGCGCCCTGGCAGCGCTGGCAGGTCTCGATCGGGGTGCCCGGCTCGGCGCCATTGCCCCGGCAGTGCTCGCAGCGGGCGATCGTCTCGTAGGAGACCTCGATGCTCGCGCCGCGCGCGGCCTGCACGAGGTCGATCTCCGCGTTGGTGGCGACATCGCCCCCCTGAGCCGCGCCGCCCGGCCGCCCACCCCCTCCGAAGGCGCCGCCGAAGAACGCCTCGAAGATGTCCGAGACCGACCCGAAGCCCTCGAAGTTCGGCGCGTAGCCGCCGCTGCGCAGCCCTTCGTGCCCGTAGCGGTCGTAGGTTGCCCGCCGGTCACGGTCCGATAAGACCTCGTATGCCTCCGCGGCCTGCTTGAACTTACCCTCGGCGGCCGGGTCGTGGCTGTTGACGTCCGGGTGCAACTCGCGCGCCAGGCGCCGGAACGCCTTCTTGATCTCCGTGTCCTGGGCGTCGCGGGAGACGCCGAGCACGTCGTAGTAGTCGCGGGGCACCTGTGAGGCGCTCACCGACGCACGCTCAACGCTCGTCGTAGACGTCGGCGATGAAGCTCGAGAGCTGGGCGGCTGCTTCCTTGACCGTGCGCATCACGCGGTGGTAGTCCATCCGCAGCGGCCCGATCACCGACACGGTGCCGAGGGCGCGCTGGGGCAACCCGTACCCGGCGGCCACGAGCGCGAGCGTACGCAACGCCGGTGCCTCGTTCTCGGCGCCGATCCGCACCAGCACCTCGCGCTGTGAGAGCGTCGCGCGCAGGATCCCGAGCAGCGCCACGCGCCGCTCGAGCATGTCCATCAGCGCATTGAGCTCGGAGGCCTCGCCGAAGCGCTCGCCCCGCAAGAGCCGTGCGGTGCCCTCGACGTACAGCGTCACCTGGGCGCCCGCCTCGAGCTCGGTGAAGACCGGCGCGAGCGCGCCCAGGAAGCGCGCCTCGGTGCTCGAGAGCGAGGAGTCGTGAAGGCGCTGATGGAGCATCCGGGCGCCCAGGCCGAGACCGACCAGTCGCTCGTTGAGGTAGCTCGCGGCCCATTGCGCGAGTCCCGGATCCACGGGCCCCGCGAAGGTGAAGAGCCGCTTCGATACCCCGCCGGTGGAGGTGATCACGACGACCATCACCACCTGAGGCTGGAGCCCGAGCACTTCGATGTGGCGAATCGACGAGGTCTCGATCGGAGGTGCGGTGACGATCGTCAGCAGATTGGTGATCTGCGACAGCGTCTCGGTCGTCACCCGCATCGCTTCGTCGAGCTCGCGCGCGACGAGTGACAGCGACAATCGCGGGCCGGTGTCGTGCTCCGGCAGAAGGCGGTCCACGAAGTAGCGGTAGCCGGCCTCGGTTGGAATCCTGCCCGCCGAGGTGTACGGGTGCGCGAGCAGGCCGAGCTCCTCCAAGCTCGCGAGCTCGTGGCGGACAGTGGAGGGACCCCACTCCACCCCGGCAGAGAGCGCCCTCGAGCTCACGGGCGCGCCAGCCTCGAGGTACTCCTCGACGACCTTGCGCAGCACGAGCTCCTGGCGGTCAGACAACACATGGCTGATTGTAGGTCGGAGCTTCGACGTGCCCGAAGGCTCGTCGGGGCCGCCCGGCTCAAAGGCGCCTTGCCTGCTCGGCCGCCTGAAGGTCGGTCGCGACCCGGCCAGCGCCTCCCTCGGCTACCTGCGAATTTCCGCCTCTGCGCTACGGATGATCCGCTTGCCCGACTGCGTCGCTTCGGACTCGACGAGCGCCGTCTCGCCGTTGAGCTCGACCACGGCGCCCTTGACGACAATCGCCTCCCCGAGCTTGCCCATGCCGCGGAACTGCACCGAGAGCCGCGCCAGCTTGTCAGGTCCACCCGCGGCCTCGGTGTGCGCGCGGGCGACCTGGGCCATCGTCCAAAGGCCGTGGAGGATCCTCCCCGGCAAGCCCACCTGCCTGGCGAACTCCTCGTCGATGTGGATCGGGTTGAAGTCCCCCGAGGCTCCCGCGTAGCGGATTGTCACGTAGGCGTCGGGCGTGACCTCGAGCTCGATCTCCTCGCCCTGTTCGAGGCTCACCGAAGTCCTCCGCGGAAGCCCACCGCACTGGCCGTGCAGATCATTGGGAGGGGCTCCTGACGATCTGCGTCCAGGTCCCCGTGCAGACCCACTCGCCGCGCTGGTTCTCGGACACCAACTCGAAGACGTAGAAGCCCATTCCACCTCGATCCGAGACATCCTTGACGGTCGCGGTGGTCGCGATCTCGTCGCCCGCGATGACCAGCGGGCCCCAGCGGAGCTCCTGGCTGCCGTGGACCATCATCGCGAGGTCGATCGCGAGCTCGGGATCGAACAACCCGAGGTGCAGCGACGGCACCGAGTAGACGACGGCGAACATCGGGGGCGCGACGAGATCCTCGTAGCCCGCGCCGCGAGCCGCCTCCAGCTCGAAGTGAAGCGGGTTGGTCTCGCCCACGGCGGCTGCATATTCCCGTACCTTCTCGCGCCCGACCGCATACGTCGTGGCCGGGTAGGACTTGCCGACCGATTGGGTGTCCAGAGACATCGGCGCGGTACGATACCCGGACCCGCTGCTCGAAGCCCAGGGTACTGGCTTGGTGGGAGCAGCAAGGCAGCGCAGCGATCGGCGCAAGGCCCGCGGACGCAGCGCAGCGGGCGCGGTGGGACACAACGAGGCCAATGTGCCCTAGCGAGTTTATGGTCAGTTCACGAGGAGTTTAGGGCCGATTCATGTGCATCCCCCAGACTCACCTTTGCGACGTACCTCATAGCAGCACCTCCTCCCCAGAAGTGCGAAGCTGGCCCGCCTGCGAGCGGGCCGGTTTTGTTTAAGCGGAAAATCATTTCCATCCCCGCTACCGCCGCTCGCACGCTCGATAGAGCAAAGCTCACGTTCGTCGGCCGCGCCGGCCGCGGGCTCTCACGCTCAGGGGTGCGCCGGACACGCCGGTCCCGGCGAGGGCTTCCAGCGCAATCCTCCCTCCCCAGCGCCATCCTCCCCCCAGAATGGTGAAGCCGGCCCCGGGGGGCCGGCTTCATCTCTCCTCTCCAAACCGCCGGGCGGACTCTGGGAGCCCGTACTCGGCGCCTGCAGTCAACGAGAGTCAATGTAACGAATGATGCGAGCGCGTGCGCGCTGCCTCCCCGCGGCCGGCCACACGCACGCCGCCCGCAGCCCGCAAATCCGCGTCCCGCAGCCCGCAGCCCGCAGTCCGCAACCCGCCGGCCACGCGCACGCCTTCCGCAGCCCCCCGGCCGTTACTGGGGCGCGGCCGCCGGGCGCTGCCTGATCCGGACTGCCTCGATCCTGTTCTGGCGCACCGACTCGACGCGGATCGAGTATCCGTCGGCGGCGACCGTATCGCCGGGTCGGGGCAACCTTCCAAGCTCGGCGAACACGAACCCACCCACCGAGTTGAAGGCATCGGTGTCGACAGGGAGCCGCAACCCGTAGTCGTCGAGATCGGTGACCGCGACGTGACCGCGGACGAACCAGTCTCCGTTGGCCAGGCGGCGGACCGCCCCGCCCGTAGGGTCGGTTTCGTCGGTGATCTCGCCAACGACCTCCTCGATGATGTCCTCGGTCGTGACGATGCCGGCGGTGCGTCCGTACTCGTCGATTACAATCGCCAGCTCGGTGCGCTCGCGCTGGAGATCGGCCAGCAGATCGTCGAGCGGCTTGGTCTCGGGGACGAGAGGTGCTGCGCGGACGAGCGCGTCGAACCGAGCCTCGTACCCCTTGGACATCATCAATTTTACGAGCTGATTGACGTGGACGATCCCCTTGACGCGGTCTTGGTTCTCGTCCTCGGTCACGACCAGGCGCGAGTGACCCGTGGACACGCACCGCCGCAGGGCATCCTGCACGCTCTCGGCGACATCGACGGTCACCACCGCCGGGATTGGCGTCATCACCTGCCGCGCTTCCTGCTCGTGGAGGTGAAAGACGCCGGTGAGCATGTTCGCCTCCCCCGCGTCGAGCTGTCCTCCGGTGTGGGACTCGGCGATGATTCGCTTGAGCTCGTCCGGAGTGCCCCCCTCGGGCTCGGCGTTGGGATCGGTCCCGAGCATGCGCAGGATCGAGTGCGAGGATCCCTGCAGCGCGACGATGAACGGATGAAAGAGAAGCCGCGAGAACCGCAACGGTCGCGCTAGCCGCCGCGCCAGGCCCTCCGCGTGCTGGATGGCATACAGCTTTGGGACGATCTCGCCGATCGTGCTCTGGGCGCTGGTGATCAGCACGTAGGAGATGATCACGGCGATCGCCACCGCCGACGTGTGTCCCAGTGCCCCCCCGAGCAGGGGCTCGAGCAGGTGTGCGATCGCGGGCTCGCCGAGCGCACCGATGCCGATCGACGCCATCGTGATGCCGACCTGGCACGCGGAGATGTAGTCGCCGATCTCGTCGAGCTGGGTGAGTGCGAGCCGTGCTCCCCGTGCTCCCTCCTCGGCGAGCGCCTGCAGGCGCGCGGGCCGTGAGCGCACGAGCGCGTACTCCGCGATCACGAAGAAGGCGTTCACCAGGACCAGCAGTCCGGTGAGGACTACGAGCAGCGCCTTCACTGGCTCTTTCGCGCGGCGTGGCCCTCCACCCGCGCGCCGCTACCGCTTAAGGGCTTGTCGTCGTTCATCAAGCGACGCCAGACACGCTATCAGCAGCGGAGTCCGGGGTCGGCGAGCCGGGGCACGCCGGCCTTCAGCTAGGCAGCTCGTCCAGTCGCTTGGCCAGCTCGAAGTCGGCGCTGGTCAAACCCCCCGCGGCGTGGTCGGTCATCGACAGCCTCACGTGGTTGTACCCATGAACGAAGATGTCAGGATGATGGTTGGCCTCCTCGGCGGCCTGCGCCACCCGGTTGACGAACGCGATCGCAGCCCCGAAGTCCTCGAGCTTCCAGTGGCGCACGATCTCTTCGCCGTCGCGAGCCCACTCACTGCCCTCGAGGCGCTCGCCGATCTCGTCGTCGGTCAGTCGCTGTGCCATATCGTTCTCCTTTGCTCATGCGAATCGTCAGCCTGATTCCCTCCGCGACCGAGATGCTGTTCGCACTCGGGCTCGGACCCGACCTTATCGCCGTGACGCACGAATGCGATTACCCCCCCGCATTACTGGATCTGGGCCTGCCGAAGGTCACGCGCGATACCCTCCCGCCGGGCCTGAGCGCCGCACAGATCGACGCGGCCGTGAAGGAGCGCACGCTGGCGGGCGACTCGATCTACGAGCTCGACGCCGAGCTGTTGCACGACTTGGCACCCGACCTGATCGTAACCCAGGCGCTGTGCTCAGTCTGCGCGGTCTCCTACGACGACGTGCGAGCGCTCGCGCAGGAGCTCGAGAGTCACCCGCGGGTGATCTCCTTGGACCCGCGGACGGTGGGCGAGGTGCTCGGGGACGCGAGCACGCTGGCACAGGCCACCGATCGCAAGGAGGCGGCGGTCAAGCTCGTGCGTGACGCGTCCGCTCGAATCGACAGAGTACGGCTGGCGGTCCGTGGGGCCCGGCGCCCACGGGTCGCGGCGCTCGAGTGGCTCGATCCCCCGTTTGCCGCCGGGCACTGGACCCCGCAGCTCATCGACTACGCCGGCGGGGAGGACGTACTCGGATTCGCCGGCGAGCACTCCGAGCAGCGCACCTGGGAGGAGGTCGCCGCCGCCCAGCCGGACATCGTGATCGTGATGCCGTGCGGCTACGACGCCCAGATCGCCCACCGCGAGGCGGAGATGCACCGCGACGAGCTGGCGGCGCTCGGTGCCGGCGAGGTGGTGGCGGTCGATGCCTCCGCGTACTTCTCGCGCCCGGGACCGCGGATCGTCGACGGCGCCGAGCTGCTGGCGGCGATCCTGCACGCCGGGCTCGTGCCGGACCCTCCGGGCGAGGTGCTGACGGTGGAGCTCTGAGCGCGCGGAGGATCCTCTTCGTCCACTCCTCGAGTGGACGCTACGGCGCCGACCGCCAGCTATATCTGATCGCGACGGGGCTGGAGCGCGGTCGCTACGAGCCACTCGTCGTGCTCCCCGATCGTGGCGAGCTCGGCGCTGATCTGCGAGCAGCCGGGGTCGAGGTGATCGTGGCCCCGGTGAGCGTGATCCGCCGCGGACTCGTCAATCCGCGGGGACTCGCATCGCTCGCCTCGGCGGCCAGTCACGATGCTGTCGAGCTGCGGAGACTGATCCGAACGCGCGGGATCGCACTCGTCCATTCAAACACGTCGGTCGTGCTGGGAGGCGCGATCGCCGCGGCGCTTGCGCGCGTGCCCCACGTGTGGCACGTACGCGAGATCTACTCGCGCTTCGGCCGCACGTGGCCCGTCTATCGGCGCCTGCTAGGCAGCGCCAGCGCGCTGCCGTGCGTCTCCCGCGCCACCGCCGCCCAGTTTCCCGCTTGCGATCGCGTCCGCGTGATCCGCGACGGGCTGGCGGTCGATCGCGCCCCAGTGGCGCGCGCGCAGGCTCGCCGGGTGCTCGGCCTCGATCCGGACATCCCGGCGATCGCGGTTCTTGGCCGGGTCTCCGATTGGAAGGGCCAGGATGTGCTCGTGCGCGCGCTCGCGCACGAGCTCTTGCATGATCGGGGCACGATCGGGCTGATCGCGGGCGATCCATGGCCGGGGGCGCAAGACAGGCTCGCCAGCGTGCTGGCGCTCGCCGCCGAGCTCGGAGTCGGCGATCGTCTGCGCCTGCTCGGCTTCCGCGCGGACGTGGAGACCGTCTACGGCGCCGCCGACATCGTCGCGGTGCCTTCCAGCGCTCCGGATCCACTACCCAATGCGGCGATCGAAGCGGCCGCGGCCGGGTGCACGGTGCTCGCCAGCGCCCACGGGGGCTTGCCCGAGATCATCCGCGACGGCCACACCGGGCGGCTCGTGACCCCCGGTGACGCCGGCGCCCTGGCGCAGGCCGCCCGCGAGCTGCTCGATGATCCGGGCCAGCGCGCGCGGCTCGGCACGGCTGCCACACTCGATGTCCACGAGCGCTTCTCAGCCAGCCGACTCTTGACGTTGATCCAAGCGTTATACGACTCGATCCTCGACGCCGCCTGATCCCGGGACGCACCCGAGCGCCGATCCTCGACGCCGCCTGATCCCGGGACGCACCCGAGCGCTGGTCATCGGCGGCGCTGCTCCCACACCTCCGAACCCGCTGGTCATCACCGAGGACCGCCAGCACGACGTCAACGGCGGCGGCTCGATCCCCCCTGCGCGCTTGCAAGCACTTATCGGCAGACGACTACGACGCGCACTGCGCCCGGACGAGCCGCTGCAGGACGACCATCTGGTGCCGGATCCCTGAAAGCGCCGTGCCTGGGCCACACACCGCGGCGCCGGCGCCATGCACCGCCACGCCTGGGCGGTGCACCACACTCACAAGCCGATCCCGATCCCGTTTGGCGTCAACCCGGTGGCGCCTGCCACCGTGATCGCGCCCGCCACGCTGAGGACGGCGAGCAGCGCGCAGCCGGCAAGCGCCACGCCCCGCAGGCGCCGGCGCTCGGAAAGCTCG
>JALYUQ010000065.1 GCA_030853685.1 Actinomycetota bacterium
TGAAGATCTCGATGGCTTGCTGGATGATCGCCGGCGAGTCTGCGACCCGGCAGAAGGTCTTAGCGGCTCGGACCGCCGGGGTGCCGGCGAACACCGGTGGCGGGCCGTACGAGGTCGCGGTCGCGCAGGGCCGGCTGCGCGAGTATCTCGACCTCTGCGCCGACGTGGGGTTCGACGCGATCGAGTGTGGCGCGGGGTTCACCGACCCGTCCGTTTCGGCGCCGGAGGTGGTCCGGATGGCGTCCGAGCGAGGGCTCGGGGTCGAATACGAGCTCGGCAAGAAACATCGTGGAGAGTTCGATCCCGACCGGATAGCCGACCTCATCGAGGAGGGACGGCGATGGCTCGACGCGGGGGCGGGAAGGCTGATCATCGAGGCCCGCGAGAGTGCTGTCGGGGTCGGCCTGTTCGGGGCCGGCGGCCAGCTGAACACCGCGCTCGCCGAGCGACTGGTCAGCGGCCTCGGGCTCAGCTCGCTGGTCTTCGAGGCGCCCAGCAAGGCCAGCCAGTTTGCTCTGCTTGACCACTTCGGCTGCGACGTTCTACTCGCGAACGTGCCGCTCGACGAACTGCTTCGCGTCGAGATCTACCGGCGCGGACTCCACTCGGACGCGTTCTCGAATCCCGAGCTGCGCCCCGCGCCCCCGGTGGCGACTGCGGCCGGCCCGGCGTGAGGCCAACAGTTGCGATCGCCCGGTCTGCAAGCCTGGGCGACGCCGACGACAACCGGACGATCGTGGGCGTAGACGTGGTGCGGGCGACGACCACAGCCGTCACGGCGGTCGCGGCCGGACGCCGCTGCTTTCCCGTGGCATCGATCGAGGCCGCCCTCCCGCTGGCCGCGTCGCTCGAGAACCCGCTCCTCGTGGGCGAGCTCGGGGGCAACATGCCGTACGGATTCCAGTTGCAGAACAGCCCGGCGGAGATGGACAGGCGCGTCGAGCTCGAGCGGCCGGTGATCCTGCTCTCCACCTCGGGCACGGCACTGCTGTGCGAGGCAGCGGCACGCGGGGTCACATACGCCGCGTGCCTGCGCAACGCCGGGGCACAGGCGCAGCGGCTGATCGCCGAGCACGGACACGTGCTGCTGCTCGCCGGTGAGAGCCGGGGCGAGTTTCGTGAGGAGGACAGGCTCTGCTGCGGACGGATCGCGCGTTACCTGCTCGACGCAGGCTTTCAGGCGCGCAGCATGCTGGTGGAGGAGATCGTCAAGCACTGGGGACGGGCCCCTGATGATGCCTTCCTCGGCGGCCACAGCGTCCAATACCTGACGGCGACCGGCCAATACCACGACGTCGAGTACATCCTGGAGCACATCGACGACCTCGACTCCGTCTATGAGATGCGTAACGGCGAGCTCGTACGGAGCCCCGCAGCGTGAGCCCGACACGCACGCTCGCGGTCGGGGCGCTTCTCGCCACGCTGGCCGCTCTCACCGGTTGCGCCGGCGGCGGGCGCGTCTCACATCTGTCCGCGCGCGGGGACGCCGCGCGCGGGGACGCCGCGCGGTCCGCGCTAGACCCGCGCGCCGAGTCGCTGGCCGCGCCCGGCGTGCACCACTACGAGTATGTGCTCCCAGACCAGGCGATCTACGTGTACGACATCGACCACGGCCACCGGCTGGTGCAGCACATCGCGTTGCCGGGAATCAGCGGGATCCGTGGCGTGGTGGCAAGTCCGGCCGCGCACAGGCTTTACATCAGTCACGGCGCGGACGCTGGCCCCGGCAGCTCCGGTTCGCTGCTCGCCTACGACCTGCTCCACGGGACCGTCGCCTGGGATCGTTCCTACCCGCGCGGGGTCGACAGCATGGCGATCAGCGCCAACGGCGCGCGAATCTATTTGCCTGACGGCGAACTGTCCACAGATGGCGTCTGGAGCGTGATCGCCGCCAGCTCGGGTCGGGTCATCGGCTCGATCGATGCGGGCACCGGGCCTCATAACACGATCGTCGGTCTGAGCGGCAAGCGTGTCTACTTGGGGGGCCGCAGCTCACCGTACCTGGACGTCGCGAGCACCGCGACGAACCGAGTCGTCGCTCGCGTCGGCCCGCTCAAGGCCGGGGTCAGGCCGTTCACGGTCAACGGGCGCGAGACCCTCGCCTACACGACCGCAACGGGCTTCCTCGGCTTCCAGGCGAGCAGCATCACGACTGGGCGGGTGCTGCACACAGTCACGTTCGGGCGCAGGTTTCGCTTCAATCCGGCCACCTTTGCGCCATCGGCGCCGAGCCATGGGATCTCACTTGCTCCCGACGAACGTCGGCTGTGGGTGATCGATGCCCCCAACGGCTACCTGCACGTCTTCGACGTGAGCGCCATGCCCAGGCGCTCCCCCCGGCGGATCGCGGACATCAAGCTCTCGCACCCCCTGACCGGGAACGAGTCGGGATGCAGATATGACTGCGCGCGCGATGGCTGGCTCCAGCACAGCCGGAGCGGCTGCTTCGTGTACGTCGGGGACTCCGGTGACGTATACAGCACACGAACCTTGCGCCCCGTCGCGTTCCTACGGACGCTCAGGAACACCCGCAAGATGCTCGAGATCGACTGGCAGCGCGGGGTCCCGGTCGCGACCACGTCACGCAGCGGCCTCGGGTACGTGAAACGAGGCCGTCTCCCGCGTGCCCCCACGTGCCGCTGACGGGCGTGGGCTCGGCAACCGGGCGGACCGAGGCGCCAGTCGACAGCTCAACCCCGATCTTCGCCCTGCGCCGCAGCTTCGCGGAGCTCCAGCACGGCGTTCTCGGCCTGGCCCGCAGCGCCGGGAGGCTGGGAATTTCGGTCTACGCAATGCGCGGGAGCGCTCGCGAGCCCGCAACCAGCTCGCGGTACCTACGAGGCGGCTTCGAGCTACAAGCGGGAGCGTCCGACGAGCACCTGCTCGCCGCGCTCCGGCGGTTCGGGGGCGGGCTCGGCCGTCGCTGCGTCCTCTTGGCGCTCGACGACGCCAGTGCCGTCTTCGTGGCCGATCATCACGAGCTGCTGGACGAGCGGTTCGTAATTCCGAAGGCTGCCCCCGGCATGCATCGTCGGCTGGTCAACAAGGGCGAGCTGTGGCAGCTGTGCCAGCGACTCGGACTCGCCTGCCCGGCTTCGAGCTTTCCCACTTCCGAGGACCAAGCACGGGAGCTGAGCCGCGCCTACGGCTACCCGGTGGTGCTCAAACAATCCGCGCCATGGCTGGAATCACGCGACTCTCATGCACCGACCGTGCTGATCGTCCGCAGTCAAGACGAGCTCGTCGCCGGCTACCGTCGCATGGAATCACATCACGAGCCCAACGTTATCGTGCAGGAGTACATACCGGGCGGATCGGAGACGGTCTGGATGTTCAACGGTTACTTCGACCGGGGTACAGAGTGCCTGTGCGCATTCACCGGGCGCAAGCTGCGCCAGCGCGGGCCGCGCACGGGTCCGACGACGCTGGGTGTATGCGCGTGGAACGAGTCTGTTGCGAGCGCCGCAAAGATGCTCATGAGCGAGATCGGCTACCGCGGGATCGTAGACATGGGATTTCGCTACGACAACCGTGATGGGCAGTACAAGCTGCTCGACGTGAACCCTCGCCTAGGCAGCAGCTTCCGGCTGTTCGTGGGCGATAACGGCATCGACGTAGTTCGAGCTGCGTACCTCGACCTGACGGGTCAGCCCGTGCCTCACAGCCGGGCTCGCGATGGCCGCAAGTGGCTCGTCGAGCCGTACGACCTGGTCACTTCCGGACAGGTCGCGGCGCAGGGAGCGCTGAGCCTGAAGGCCTGGAGGCGCTCGCTGCGCGGAATCGAAGAGGCGGCATGGTGGGCCCGAGATGACCCGCTGCCGTTCCTCACGATGTGCGCCTCCTTGGGACCGCATGGACTGAGCTACCGTGGACGCCAGCGGCGCGAGCGGCGGATGGCACCCGCGCCGGCTCGAGTGATTCCGTCGCACGAGCTGGTCGCGTGAGCAGGGCTTCCGGCCAGTGTCCATGAAGCGCGGGACCGGCCAGGACCTGGTTGACCGCTATTTCGACTCCACCGCAGACTACTGGCGCGAGGTCTACCACCATCAGGGGCTGCAGGGACTGATCTACCGGGAGCGGATGGAGACCGCGATGCGCTGGGCTTCGGAGCTCGGCCTGCCACCAGGCGCTGGGGTGCTCGACGCCGGTTGCGGAGCGGGACTGATGGCTACTCGGCTGGCCGCACGGGGCTGGCAGGTCACGGGCACCGACTCGAGCCCGGAGATGGTCGACCTCGCTCGGCGCCAAGCAGAGGCCTCAGGCTTGCTCAGCTCCGTGCGCATGGTGCTCGCCGATGCGCACCGGCTTCCCTTCCCAAGCGGCGAGTTTGATCTCGTGGTTGCATTGGGGTTGCTGCCCTGGCTTCACGACCCGCCACGCGCGGTGGCGGAAATGGTTCGCGTCCTGCGGACCGGGGGGTGGATGATCCTCACGGCCGACAACCGGGCGCGACTGAACTTTTTGACCGAGCCACGCGAGAACGCGCTGCTCACCCCGCTGAAGCTGGCCCGCAGAGCATCGAGACGCACCCACGACCGCCAGGCGGCGGGACCTCCCGCTCACCTTCACCTGCCCTCGCAGGTCGACCGGATCCTCACCGATGCGGGTTTGGAGGTGGTGCGCCGGGCGACGGTCGGGTACGGACCGTTCACCTTTCTCGGCCGGCCGGTGCTCGGCGATGGCGCGGGACTGCGAATCTACGGGCAGTTGCGCAAGCTCAGCGAACGGCGCCTACCCGCGCTCAGATGGATGGGATGGCACTATCTCGTCGCCGCGCGCAATTCCGGCGTCACCTCACGCAATTCGGGCGGCTGATCCGCCGCATTGCTCGGATTCGACGCTCGAGCACGCCGTAGATGCTAGGACCCACCCTTGCCAACGCCGGAATCTGATGTCGGCAGTTCCGGAACCGCACGATGGCATTGCCGTAGTGGCAGGTCGCGGATTCGGACCAGATGGTCCTCCGGGTCAGCGTGTTCTGCTTACCCACGAGCTACGAGCCGCGCAAGTGCAACCGCGCCGCCAACACCGTGTTGCGCAACAGCATCGCGATCGTCATCGGGCCGACGCCGCCGGGGACCGGCGTGATCAGCCCTGCGCGCTCTGACACCGCGTCGAAATCAACATCGCCGCGCGGCCCATCCTCGGTGCGGTTGAAGCCCACGTCGATCACCGCGGCGCCCGGCTTGACGTAGTCGGCGCCGATCAGGCCCGGCTTGCCCGCAGCAGCCACCAGCACGTCGGCGCGCGAGCACGCGAAGACGAGGTCACGCGTGCGCGAGTGACAGATCGTCACCGTGGCGTTGCGCGCCAGCAGCAGCGCCGCGAGCGGCTTGCCAACGAGGTCAGAGCGCCCCACCACCACCGCCTCGGCTCCTTGCAGGACGACATCGTAGGAGTCCAGCAGCTCAATCACGCCGAGCGGCGTGCAAGGCCGCAAAGCAGGCGTCCCCTGCGCCAGGCGGCCGGCGCTGATCGGGGTCAGACCGTCGACGTCCTTCTCGGGCAGGATCAAGCCCGTAAGCGCTGCGCCCTTCAGCCCTGCCGGAAGTGGGAGCTGCAGCAGGATCGCGTTGACCTCGGGATCGCGATTGCACCGGTCGATCAGCGAGGCCACCTGATCGTGGGAGGCATCCGCGGGGAAGTGCCGGTGGTGGTCGGCGACCCCCGCCTCCGCGCACGCCTTGCGCTTGCTGGCCACGTAGCTCGCCGACCCGGGATCGTCGCCGACCAGGATCGTCGCCAGGCCGGGCGCGCGACCGCTGCGCTCAGTGAGCTCCGCCACATCGCGCTGCACTTCGGCGCGCACGCGCGCAGCTACGGCTCTCCCGTCGATGATCGTCGCGCTCATGGAGTCGGCCACGCTAGAGGATCGGGCTGATAGCCGCAGCCGTCCCGATGTTCGGCTTTCTTGATCGCTCCCAACCGCCCCGAGCCCTGTCCTCCTTGCTCACAGCAGTTCTGGGCGTCCGCGATCAGCTGCTCGGATCAGCAGTATCGATGCCGGCGGCCGGACCAGATCCTCTGCCCTGCCCGAGACTCAGCGCACCCGTGAGAAGTACCTGAGTGTCGAGCCGTCGGCGACTTCGAGTTGACCCAACGTGGCTCGGTCTGGCAGGGCTTCGTGTGGCGCCGGTAGCGAGAGGTATGAGCATCCCGGATGGGCGGGACGCAGTCGGCGATCAACCAGCTGGATCAGCTCGCCGATAGTCCTCTCTTCCGATACCTCCAAGGTAAGTCTTGCGATCTCCTCATAGCGTTGCTTCTTGCGGGAAGTAGTGAACAGGGTGCCGGTCGTGATGATTAGCCGCATGCGCTCATCGCCGCCAGCGGGATCGAGTAACTGAGCGAGTGTGCCGATGTTCCTTACGGTCCGCGGACACGAGCTACCGCTTCGAGATCGGCGCCAGCTCAGCCACCAGCTTGCGCTCCGAGCTGTCCCTGCTGAAGCGGATCACGACGATCCCACCGGGCTCGACGCCGGTGACAACGCCGTCCCCGAACGCCGCGTGGACGACATCCTCGCCCAAGCGGTAGGCGATTGGCGCGGGGCGGTGAGCCTCGGGTCCGGACCGCCCACCTATCAGCCCGTCCCGGTCAGCCTTGAACCCGGGCCGGCCGGCCTGCGGGCCGGGCCGGCCGAGCTCCGGCGATCTCCACGAGGTTGCGCGAGCGCGCGCGCCAGCCAACGCCCCGGCCCCGCTGGCGAATCGCGTGGAGGCTTGCTGCTCGCGATCGGTCAGCTCCGCGGGTATTTCATCGACGAAGCGGCTCGGGGCACCGTAGCTCCGCGCACCGAACACGGTCCGGGTGCGGGCATAGGTCAGGTAGAGGTCGCGCTGTGCCCGGGTGATCCCGACGTAGCACAGGCGCCGCTCCTCCTCCAGCCCGCCCTCGTCCAGCGCGCGCGAGTGTGGGAAGACTCCCTCCTCGCACCCGATCATGAACACGATCGGGTACTCGAGCCCCTTCGCGTTGTGGAGTGTCATCAGCGTCACGAGCCCCTCGTCGTCGGTACGGTCGTCGGCGTCAGAGACGAGCGCCACCTGCTGCAGGAACTCCGCCAGCGATGGCTCCTCCGAGCCGGCGCCGTCGTACTCGACGGCGACGTTGACGAGCTCGTCCAGGTTCTCGATCCTTCCCTGGGCCTCGATCGTCCGCTCAGCCGCCAGCGCGTCCAGATAGCCGGTCTCGCGCAGCAGCTCGCCGAGCAGCACCGCGATCGGCCCTTGCGCCTGCGCGCGCTGCGCCAGCACGTGCATGACACCCATGAACCGCCTCAGCGCCTTGATCGCCGGCGGCCCCAGGCCCGGTACCTGCTCGGGATCGGAGGCCGCCTCCCAGACCGTCACGCCCATCGTGTTCGCGAACGCCAGCACGCGGGAGAGCGAGGTCGAGCCGATCCCCCGCCGTGGGGAATTGACGATCCTCGTAAACGCGCCCACGTCCTGCGGATTGACCAGCAGTGTCAAGTAGGCGATCGCGTCCTTGATCTCCGCGCGCTCGTAGAACTTGGTGCCGCCGATCACCTGGTAGGCGATCTCCGCGCGTACGAGCGTGTCCTCGAGCACCCGCGACTGCGCGTTGGTGCGATAGAAGACCGCCAGCTCTGAGCGCGAGGCTCCTTCGTCCACGAGGCGCTGAACCTCGCCGGTCACGAACCGGGCTTCGGCATGCTCGTCCTCGAGCTCGCGCACCTTGATCGGGTCGCCCTGGCCGAGGTCGGTCCAGAGCGACTTGAGCTTCTGCCCCCGGTTGTTGCGGATCACCGCGTTGGCGGCATCGAGGATCGTCTGCGTGGAGCGATAGTTCTGCTCGAGCCTGACGACATGCGCATCGGGATAGGAGTCCTCGAACTCGAGGATGTTCCGGATATCGGCGCCGCGGAAGCCGTAGATCGAATTGTGGGTGACGATGCCGTTGGCAACGAAGTTGTGGGTGCTCTCGATGTCGAGGTCGTAGACAGGCCGATCCAACTCCACGCGCGCTACCGATTGCACCACGTCATAGCCGCCGCGCTGATCGAACATGACCATTCCCGGACGGACAGCGGACGCCAGCGTGAATGGGAGCGAATTGCTCGCTCGTCCTGCGGAATTCGGGCCGAGACGCGCGGTGGGACGGGTCGACACATCTCCCAGCGCGGTTGCGATCTGATCGGCGACGCGTTGAATTGTGCCCATTTCCTTACACGCCGTTTCGAACCGCCAACCATCGGATCCTCGACGTGCGGACCGCACGCTGAGGCCGAGCCCCTCGAGTGCCTGCCTCCCCTGCTCGTCGTAGCCGAACAGTGCGATCCGGTGCATCGCGGTGCGGCCACGGCGGTCCCCGCAGAGCGAAATTGCGAGCCGCCTTCTGCGCACTTCGGTCCTCATATACGCATCTGCTCGCGAGTGCTGAGGATCGAGGAACGACCGAGCATCGGCCACTTGGCGGCACCGGCCGAGCAGGTATCCCGCAAAATGCACATGCTCAGGGGTGCTCACGATTCGTCGCCCGGAGGACGTGGTGATCGCGATGCCTTCAGTGCGCTCCGACTGATGTACGGCGAGCACCTGCGCGGCACGGAAGTCTCCGCTCCCGTAGCCGGAGAGGACTGCGTCCCCGGCACATACCTCCTCGATCGGAAGGAGCGTTCCGTCAGCCATGGTGATGGGCGTTGCCTCCAACAGGCACTGCGCGTCGTCTCCTACCACCATCAGGTTCCGGCGCTCGCCGGCCAGGAGCTGCAGCCAGCGGTATTGCACGTGGTTGGTGTCCTGATACTCGTCGACGAGCACGTGGCGAAAGCCGCTCGCGTAGCGCTCTCGCACCTCGGGAAAGAGCTCCAGCACGTTCACCGCACGCACTAGGAGGTCATCGAAGTCCATCGCGTTCATCCGGTGAAGGTCGCGCTCGTAGGCCCGGTAGACATCCGCGACGGTCTGCTCGAAGAAGGATCCGACCATGCGCCCATACTCGTCGGCGTCGCGGAGCTTGTTCTTGGCGTCGGAGATCTGGGACTGAATCGAGGCTGGCGTGAAGCGCTTGGGGTCGATCCCGAGCTCGTCCAGGCACCGCTTGACGAGCCGTCGCGAGTCCGCCTGGTCATAGATCGTGAACTGACGCGTGTATCCAAGGCGATCGGCGTCGGCCCGCAGCATGCGAGCACAGGCCGAGTGAAACGTCATCACCCACATCGCGCGAACCCGGCGCCCGACGAGCAGCCCAGCTCGCTCGCGCATCTCCCCCGCGGCCTTGTTGGTGAACGTGATCGCGAGGATCTCATTGGCCCGTGCGGCGTCGGTCGCGACCAGGTACGCGATCCGGTGGGTCAGCACGCGGGTCTTCCCCGACCCGGCGCCGGCGAGGATGAGCTGCGGCCCCTCGCCATAGGTAACCGCCTCGCGCTGGGGGTCGTTGAGGCCCGCGAGGAGCGTGTCGAGCTCGGTGGAGATGCCTGGCATCGTGAGGATCAACGGTATCGAGCGGCTCGGCTGGTCTTTCTGAGCTTCAGCCTCACGGCACGCGCCTGGCTCGCAGCATTCGGCGCCTCGCGGCACGCGCCAAGCTCGCGGCATGCGCCACACGGCCGGGGCCGCCCTCGGCCCCGGCCCCCTGGAGCCGTCATCCTGAGACGGGTGACTGACCAGATCAGCGAGCTTCGGCGCGCCTGCGCCCGGGTGGCGCAGCGCGCCCGCAGCGTCCGCATCGAGCGCGACGCGATCGCCGAGTACGCAGCAGGCCTGCCGCTACGTACCCAATCGCCCCCTCCCAACCCAGAGGCGCACCTGCTGAGCGGGACAGCCGAGGAGCGCGCGGCGTTCTGGCTGACGCTCGACGCGATCAACTTCGGCTCGGGCTGGTTCCCGGAGCTTCGCAAGCGCGACGGGCGCTCGGGCTACTTCACGATTGCGATGGGGGTCCGCGAGCGATTCTCTACGCAAGGAGCATGGAGCGCTCATGAGCTGACTCAGCTCACGTCGGCTGAGATCGCGACTTCACTGCGCCAGAGCCCCGGGCACGAGCTGATGAGCCTGTTCGCCGGGTCGCTGCGTGACCTCGGCTGTCACGTTGCGGCCGAGCACGGCGGGCGCTTTGCCAGCGTCCTGCACGCTGGTGCCGGCTCGGCGCCGGCGTTGGCGCAAGTCCTTGGAGGCTGGGCCTGCTTCGCGGACACCTCGACCTACGACCGGTTCGCCGTCCCGTTCCTCAAGCGGGCACAGATCGCGACAGCCGACTTGGCTCGGGCGGGCGTGGTCGACCTCCCCGATCTCAACCGGTTGACGATCTTCGCCGACAACCTGGTACCCCACGTGTTGCGGCTCGACGGCGTGCTGCGCTTCGATTTCGAGCTGGTGGGACGCATCGACGCAGGCGAGCTGATCGAGCATGGGTCGCCCGAGGAAGTCGAGATCCGCGCGTGCGCGCTGCACGCCGCCGAGCTGATCGTGGCCCAGCGCCCCGGGAGCTGCGCCGCCGAAGTGGACTCGCTGCTCTGGCACCGCGGGCAACAGCCGCGCTACAAGGCGTCGCCCCGGCACCGATCGCGATGCACGGCGTATTGACTCGGTCTTCAGCCTGGTAGCCGCCAGCGCACGCCCTCGAAACGCCCGAAGTCGCGGTCGAATGAGATCACCGTCGCGTCGTACTCGCGCGCCAGTGCCGCGAGGTGCGCGTCGTTGACCAGATTGCCCCCGACGCCGGTCTGCTCGAGGCACTGCTCGAGCAGACTCGGATGCCGGCTGGTCGGATCGACGAGAAGCGCCGGCGGCGCAGCCAGCCATGCCTCAACCTCGCCCACCGCCTGACCAACCGTGAGCGGAGCCCGGAACAGCGACGGGTGAGTGCTCACCCGAATCACCGCGAGCAGAGCGTGCCAGGCGAGACCGATTGGCTCGTGTCCCGATAGAACCTCGAAAAGCCACCGGTCGGCAACAGCGTGATCGTCGGCGTCCTCGTTGAGCACGTTCAAGAGGACGTTGGCATCGAGTTACCCTGAGCCAGCTTGCGGACGATCTCCAGCCTGACGCTTTGATGCCAGACCGTGCTCAACCTCGCCGCTGCCAATGGCGGGCTGACTACGAGCGAGAATTGTCCTGTGCGCGCAGACCGTCAACGCTCGTCGAGGCCGTTCGGTGGCGCTCGCGATGCCCGGCTCGGGCAGGTGCCACTGAGTGAGCGCTTTGCGCGGCTTGCCGATGCCCTGGAGCGGGGCGGGCGCTCGCCGCTGTACGTGACGATCATGCGTGCCGCCGCGCAGGACATCGACCGCGGTGGCGAGGTGGCTGAGCTGTTCGACGCCTTGCCGGTGCCGCCAGGCTCGGTCCCCTCGCTGCGCCTGCTCGCCGCGCTTCATTATCTCGTCCTGGCCGGTGCGGCCCCCGCGCTCGCGGAGTTCTACCCGAGCGTGGGTGGCGACCGGATGCCAGAGACCGTGTGGCCGGCAGTGCTAGATGCGCTCTCCGAGCACGCCGGTGTGGTGCGCCAGCGGTTGACGCGGACCGTGCAGACCAACGAGCCTGGTCGCGCGGCGGTGCTGTTCGGCGCCATGCTGTGGCTCACAAACCGTTACCGCCTTCCGATCCGGCTGCTGGAGATCGGGGCCAGCGCCGGGCTGAACCTGCTCGCCGACCGCTTCTGCTACCTCCAGGGCGGCGTCGTGCTCGGAGATCCGGCGTCCCCGGTGCGGTTCACCGATCCGTGGGCTCCGGCGCCAGGTATCGATCTCGCCAGCGCAGCGCGTACACTGAGGATCGTGGAGCGTGGCGGGTGCGATCCCAACCCGCTCGATTCCCGCAAGCGCGAAGACTGCCTGGCCGTCCTTTCTTACGTCTGGCCCGACGAGTCGGCGCGGACGAGCCGCACACAGGCGGCGCTCGAGCTCGCCGCCGAGGATCCGCCCCAGATCGCCGCCCAACCGGCTGAGGAGTGGCTGCCGGGGAAACTGGCGCAGGGAGCGGATGGGGAATTGACGGTGCTCTGGCAGTCGATCGTCCGCCAGTACATCGAACCTCGCCGGTGGGAAGCGATTGAGCTTGCGTTCGATCGCGCGCTCCGTGCGCGGGAGCCGAGCCATCCACTCGTCTGGCTGCGCATGGAGCCCAGCGACGATCACCTGGTGGACATGCAGGTCACCCTCATCACCCACCCCGGACGGTCACCGATCCAGCTCGCGCGATGCGGCGATCACGGTCCACCGGTCGCGTGGGATCGCTAAACTCAACGAGTATGAGTTGCCAGGTACCGCC
This sequence comes from Actinomycetota bacterium, assembly GCA_030853685.1. Lineage (GTDB taxonomy): Bacteria > Actinomycetota > Thermoleophilia > Solirubrobacterales > Solirubrobacteraceae > Palsa-465. The sequence continues at coordinate 12,234 of JALYUQ010000065.1, forward strand.
CGGATGATCGAGACGGCCCGGCTGAAGGCCCACGCCCCGATCGCCCCGGGCGACTGCTTCGCCGCCGCGACCGCGGCCGCTCACGGAGCGCTCCTGCTGACCGGCGATCCCGAGCTCCTCGATCTCACCGACGCGCCGTGCGCGCTCGAAGACCTTCGCGCCACGTAAGCCCCACATGGCCACCGCTCCGCGTCGTGAGCGCTGGTCACGCGCCCGCCATGTCACCGGGGTCGCCCCGCTCGCCGCTGCTAGAGGCCCGACACCGGCCCGAAGAAGACGATGCACGCGGGCCGCAGCCCGCGTGCCTGATAGAAACGGTGCGAGTCGATGTTGGTGGTGGTGGTGGTGACAGCGATCGCGCCCACACCGACCGCGTCCAGCCGCCGCGCTACCTCATCGATCAGGAGCGTCCCGACGCCAGCACCGCGCGCGCCTGGTGCCACCGATAGCGTCTGCAGCTCGGCGATCCGATCGCCGCTGGCCCAGGATGCGTGCCCGGGCCCGACGGTCACGAACGCGTAGCCGATCGGCGCGTCGTCGCGCTCTGCGAGCAGCACGAACGTGTCGGGCTGCGCGAGCCAGCGCTCGTACTTGGCCCTGCGCCGCCGCCAGGAGTCCGCGACCTCCCGCTTCGGGGCGTAACCGGCGAGCATGGGGGTGACGCGCGCGTGGTGCTCCTGGAGCGCCTCCCACAACTCCTTGACCAAGTCAATCTCGCCGTGCGCGAGCGCGCGCACGGCCGGCGATGTCACCTTCCGCTCGGTGGACTGGCTTACGCCCCGCCCAATCGGCGGCGCCGCGTCCTTCACCGTCTGCGGTCCTCGCTTGCGCGTCACTCGTCGCTGGAGGTTCTCGCGCACCTGCGGCCAGTCACTTGCGATCACACTGTAGTAGGCCGAATCACGAACGCCGTCGCCGTACGGGACGACCATGTGCGCCCGGAAGATGCCCTCGAACTGGGCGGGAAGCGCGCTCATCGCGGCCCGGGAGCGCTCGTTGCGCGCGTCGGTCTTGAGCTCCACGCGCAGGCAGTCCAGGCGCTCGAACGCGTGCTGAAGCATCAAGAGCTTCGCTTCGATGTTCGCTCCTGTCTGCCAGGCCGAGCGCGCGAGCCACGTCCACCCGATCTCGAGCCCCCGGTGCTCGGGGCGCAGATTGAGGTAACGGGTGCTGCCGATCGCGCGCCCACTCGAGCGCTGCACCGTCGCGAAGGGGCCCTCCCGCCCCGCCTCACCCTCACCCAAGCTGTGCGCCAGCCAGCCGTGGAGCTCCGCTCGCGACGGCACACTGCCAGAGAGCCAGCGCCAGATCTCTGGCTCGCGGGAGGCATCGAGGAGATCCTGCTCGTGATGGAGCGCGAGCGGCTCGAGCACCACCAGGTCTCCCTCGAGTCGCTCTGTCAGGTTAGGCCACGTCATCTGGTTGCGCAGTCTCGCCGATCGCGC
>JALYUQ010000083.1 GCA_030853685.1 Actinomycetota bacterium
GTGCGGCTCCCACGCCCGGCGCGGCTCCCACGCCCGGCGGTGCGGCTCCCACGCCCGGCGGTGCGGCTCCCACGCCCGGCGGTGCGGCTCCCACGTCCGAGGGCGCGGCTCCCACGTCCGAGGGCACTGCGACCACCGACGCCAAGCCTGAGCACAAGCGACCGACGCGCGACTCCCTGCAGGGAGAGCGCGCACCGGGAAATGCCGGCGGACGGCGGCGAGTGGTGATCGATTCCCAGGCTTCGCGCCGGGCTCTCGGCGGAGGGCCGGGCCAGTCCAACCAACCGCCGCGGCGCCAGCGCCGGGGCCGCCGCCGACGCGGCGTCTACGACGAGGAGGCCGAGTCGCGTCCCTCGCGTACGGCGCTCGCCGAACCTGACGCGATCCGGATCAACTCGGGGTCGACGGTCAAGGATGTCGCCGAGTACCTCGATGTCGCCGTGCCCGAGGTGATGAAGAAGCTGATGACGCTCGGAGAGATGAAGACGCTCACGCAGACGCTGTCGGACGCGTCGATTCAGGTTCTGGCCTCCGAGCTCGGCAAGGATGTCGAGATCGTCCATTCGGAGGACGACGCCTCAGAGCCCGTCCCGATCTTCGACGACGCGGAGGACCAACTGGTTCCGCGGGCTCCCGTCGTGACGATCATGGGCCATGTGGACCACGGTAAGACGTCGCTACTCGACGCAATCCGCGTGACCGAGGTCGCGGCCGGTGAAGCCGGCGGGATCACGCAGCACATCGGCGCCTATCAGGTCCACCACGGCGGCGAGACCGTGACCTTCCTCGACACGCCGGGGCACGAGGCGTTCACCGCGATGCGCGCGCGCGGGGCCAGGGTGACCGACATCGCCGTGATCGTGGTCGCGGCCGACGACGGCGTCAAGCCCCAGACCCAGGAGGCCGTCGATCACGCAAAGGAGGCCGGCGTGCCGATCCTGGTCGCCGTCAATAAGATCGACAAGGAAGGCGCGCAGATCGATCGAGTCCGCAACGAGATGAGCCAGCTCGGCCTGCAGCCGGTGGAGTGGGGCGGAGACACCGAGTTCGTGAACGTCTCCGCCACCACGAAGGAGGGACTCGACGATCTGCTGGACACGATCCTCGTGATGGCCGAGGTCGAGGAGCTGCGCGCGAATCCGTATGTCGCGGCGTCCGGATCGGTGATCGAATCGAAGCTCGACCCCGGTCGTGGTCCGGTCGTTACGATCCTGATCAGCCGCGGCGCGCTCAAGGTCGGCGACGCGCTCGTCGCCGGGGCCCATTGGGGCCGCGTGCGCGCAATGCACGACTTCCTGGGTAACCGCGTCTCCCGGGCGCTCCCGGGCGAGCCGGTCGAGGTGCTCGGGTTCGATGGCGTTCCGGAGGCCGGCGAGCACGTCTCGGTGGTCGACCACGAGCGCCGCGCCCGCCAGCTCGCGGCAGAGCGCGCAACGCGCCTGAAGACCGAGTCGCTGGCGCGCCGCAGCGGCAAGCGCATCTCGCTCGAGCAGATCTTCAAGGCAGGCATCCAGGAGCTGAACCTGATGCTGAAGTCCGATGTCGCTGGCTCGCTGGAGGCGATTGAGGACGAGATCGCCAAGCTCCCCCAAGATGAGGTCTCGGTGAACGTGATTCGTCGAGCGGTCGGGGCGGTCACCGAATCGGATGTGATGCTGGCGGCCGCTTCGGACGCCGTGATCCTCGCCTTCAACGTGCGCCCGGTCGGAGACGCGCGCGCCCTCGCCGAGCGCGAGGGCGTCGAGGTTCGCCATTACTCGGTCATCTACCGGGCGATAGAGGAGCTCCGCAGCGCGATGCAGGGCATGCTCGCCCCCGAAGAGGTCGAGGATACGCTCGGCTCGGTGCAGGTGCGCCAGGTCTTCCGCGCCTCCCGCGTCGGGACGATCGCCGGATCGCATGTCACCGAAGGCAAGATCACGCGCGGATCGAAGGTGCGGCTGGTACGAGACGGGGCCGATGTCTACGACGGCGAGATCGCCAGCCTGCGGCGTTTCAACGAGGACGTTCGCGAGGTCGCGGCAGGCTTCGACTGCGGCATCGTGCTCAAGGACTTCGCCGACCTCAAGGAGGGCGACGTGCTGGAGACTTACGCCACGCGCCAGATCGAGCGGGAGCTCGCCCCTTAGGCGTCCGATGGCGCAGGGCGGCTTTGTCGCCGTGCTCGTGATCCACCTGCACTTCCCGGACGCGAGCAACCTCAAGGGCAAGCGCCGGGAGCTCGCGCCGGTCAAGGCGCAGCTTCGGGGGCGTCTCGGAGCTGCGGTAGCCGAAACCGATCACCACGATCTCTGGCAGCGCGCGACGCTGACCGCTGCGCTCACCGGCGGCTCGCTGGTCACGCTGTCGAGCGCCGCCGACAACGTCGAGCGCTGGCTGGAGGCGCGATTTCCCGAGGGGGTCCACGTCGAACGGCTGCTCGTCTCGGTCGAGGACCTGCGTCAATGAGCTGCGGAGGGATAGGATGAGCTCAGGACGTATGCGCCGCGTGGACGAGGCGGTGCGCGCTGTCCTCTGTGACGCAATCGCCAAGGATCTCCAGGATCCACGCGTGGGATTCGTGACCGTGACCGGTGTCAAGACCAGCCCAGACCTACGAAATGCGCGCGTCTACGTAAGCGTGCTCGGGGACGAGCGGACGCGTTCGGACTGTCTGGCCGGGTTGCGCCGCGCGCACGGCTTCCTGCAGGCCAGGATCGCCGCCGAGCTGATCCTCAAGCACACGCCGATGCTCAGCTTCTCCTACGACGAATCGGTACAGCGCGGTGTGCGGATCTCTGAGCTGCTGGCGGCGCACGCCGGATCAGACGCGGAGCGTGTGGACTCCACGGATGCCACGGAGGGCACAGACCCCGGGGTGGCCGATGACTGAGAACGGTTGCGCCGGCAACCGCGAGCAGGTGCTCGGCGAGCTCCGGCGCGCCGAGCGGCTGATCGTGGTCACCCACGAGAACCCCGATGGCGATGCCCTCGGCTCACTTGTGGCGATGCAGGAGATCCTGACCGCGCTGGGCAAGGACAGCGTCATGTTCATGGACCCCGGCGAGCTCCCGCTGCCCCAGGAGTATCGCTTCTTTGCGCTGTCGGGGCTGGCGACGGTGGCGCCGCAGGACGTGCACGAGCGCGCGATCGTATTTCTCGACTGCGGCAACCTCGAGCGCAACGCCGCACAGGCATTCCGGCTACCGGGCGCGCACATCCTCAACATCGACCATCACCACGACAACACACACTTTGGAACCGTTAACCTCGTCACGCCGGACGCGTCGTGCACGGCGGAGATCGTGTGGGACCTGATGCACGGGCTCGGTGTGAAACCGACGCTCACGATCGCGCGGGCGCTGTACGTCGGCCTGATCACCGACACCGGGCGCTTCATGTACGAGAACACCGGCGCGAGAGCCCATCTGATGGCGGCCGAGCTGATCGAGGCCGGGCTCGACGTGCACGAGGTCTACCGTCGTGTCTATGAAGGCGTCCCCTACGCCAAGCTCGTGTTGCTCGCGCGTGGCTTGGCCAAGGTCGAGCGCTATGACGATGATCGGTTGGCGCTCACCGCCCTGAGCACCGAGGACTTCGTCCAGTCAGGAGCACAAGAGAGCTATAGCGAAGGAGTGATAGACCACCTGCGCGCAGTGGAGGGCATTGCGGTCGCAGCGCTCGTACGAGACCGGATCGGTGACACCAACGGGAGCTCCCTGCGCAAGGTGTCCCTGCGCGCCAGCGACGAGCGCGTGGACGTTTCGCGCATCGCGCGCGCGCAGGGTGGAGGCGGGCACCGGCAGGCCGCCGGATTCACCACCGAGATGGCCCATGACCAGCTCGTGAGCTTCCTGCGCCAGGAGGTGGCGGCGCAGCTTTGAAGGATGAGGGCGGCACGGAGGAGGGGGTGATCCTGTTCGACAAGCCGGCGGGAAAGACCTCACACGATGTCGTCGCGGGCGTGAGGCGAGCACGTCATGGCGTCAAGGTCGGACACTCGGGAACCTTGGATCCGTTCGCGACCGGTCTGCTCCTGATCCTCGTCGGCCGGGCAACCCGGGTGCAGAGGTTCTTGATGGCATTGCCCAAGGCGTACGAGGCAACGGCGCGCTTCGGGGCGGTTTCGAGCACTGGCGACCCCGAGGGGGAGATCACGCAGAGCGGGGTGCTGCCACCGGGTGACCTCGAGCTGCCGACAGGCCTCTTGCGCCAGCGACCGCCTGCGTTCTCCGCGGTCAAGGTCGGTGGGCGGCGGGCATACGCGCTCGCCAGAGCCGGAGTGCAGGTGGAGCTGGCGCAGCGCGAAGTGGAGGTCTACCGGTTCGAGGAAACCTGGCGCGAGGGAGAGCGCCGCCGCTTTGAGATCGAGTGCTCCTCCGGTACGTACGTACGCAGTCTGATCGCGGACCTTGGGGATGCCTACTGCGAGCAGCTACGGCGCACCGCGGTCGGGCCATTCGACGTCGGTGACGCCGATCCCGGAGTTGTGATCCCGCTGGGTCGAGCGCTGCGCTTCTTACCCGAGGTGCGCCTCGAGCCCGAGCAGGGACGCCGCGCGAGCCACGGCATGGCGGTGACCGGCACCGCAGCGGCGCCCGGCGGTGGTGTGGTACGACTGACCGACCAGCACGGCCTGATTGCGCTCGCGCAGCCGTCTGGCACCGACCCCGGCGCGCTGGCGCCAATCGTCGGGCTGCGGCCTTGCTAGGCGGTGGGTAGGCAGGCCGTGAAGCCGAGCTTCGTGTCCAGCGGGTCTACCGTTGTCCGGGTGTACCGCGTGACCGCCAGCAGCGCTTGCAGATACCCTGGATCCTTGGCGTGTGCCTTGGCGTTGGCGTCGTCGAACAGGGCGATCGAGTGCTTGGCGTCCGCCACGTAGCTCGCAAAGTCCGTTGTCACGCTGCCGCCGGCGTTCAGGCCCGTGATCTGATTGGACTCGGTGCTGATCAGCGGCTTGACCTTGTCGAGGTACGCGGCGAAGGCTGCGGGACTCTTAGCCGTGGGTGGAGGAATTGCCATCGCCGCCGTCTTGTAGGTGGAGCAGGCCGCGTTGACCTTTGAATCGAGCTGGGCCTTTGAGAGCCCGCCCGAAGAGCCGCAGCCCGCGAGCATCAAGGCCCCAGTTGCAGCGCTGCACAGCGCGGTGCGGTGGATGCTGAGAGTGCCGGTCATCGTCGTCCCCCCTATGCTCGATGGGTCCACTTCTGCGATCGATCGATCGATCGCTGGGAAGCATACCGATCCTGGCGCGAGCCCCGGCGCGCGAGCCCCGGCGCGCGCACCATTAGTCTTGCGCGCCGATGCGGATCACCATGCTGAGCGACGCCGAGCTGCGCCCTCGGCGTGTCGCCGTCGGCGAATTCGACGGCGTTCACCTCGGTCACCGCGAGGTGATCCGCGGCAGCGACACAGTGCTCACCTTCGAGCCTCACCCGTTGCAGGTTATCCGGCCCGAGGCCGCCCCAAGGCTTCTGACGGGGCTCGAGGTCAAGGCTGAGCTGATCGCGTCGCTCGGCGTGGAGGAGCTCGTCGTGCTCCCTTTCGACGAAGGCTTCGCCCACCAGCGCCCGCGGGAGTTCGTAGAGCAGGTGCTCGTCGAGCGCCTGCAGGCCACGCGCGTCTGCGTTGGAGAGAACTTTCGCTTCGGTCACCGCGCGGCGGGCGACGCGGGAGTGCTCGCGGCCGACGAGCGCTTCCAGACGCGCGTCGTCCCGCTGGTCGAGCTCGAGGACCAGGTCGTGTCCTCTAGCCACATCCGTGCACTGGTGCTCGCAGGGGAGGTCGATCTCGCCACCCGCCTGCTCGGTGCTCCGTTTCAGATCCGGGGGGAAGTGCTCAGGGGCGATCGGCGCGGCCGGGAGCTCGGCTTTCCAACCGCCAACCTCGTTCCCGACGAAAGGCTCGTCTGCCCGGGGCACGGTGTCTACGTCGCGCGTGCGGACGGTGCGTGTGCAGCGGTCAGCGTAGGCGTGCGTCCGACGTTCGGCACCGGACGGGCCGTCTTGATCGAGGCGTACCTGCTGGACCGCGAGGTCGACCTGTATGGGCACCGGCTGAAGATCGAGTTTTTGACGCGCCTGCGCGGCGAACGACGGTTCGACTCGCCGAAGGCCCTGATCGCACAGATGCACGAGGACGTGGAGCGTGCCCGCGAGCTCTGCGGATGAACCGCTCAGCCCCACCCGCGAGCTGTGCCGACGGGCCGCTCAGACCAACCGGTGAGCCGGGCGGTGCCAAGCGCTCAGCCCCACCCGCGAGCTGTGCGGGTCAGCCGCTAACTGCTAGCCTCCGCGCTCGATGACGCTTACCCTCCAACGCAAGCAGGAGCTCGTGGCGCAGTTCGGCGACGGGCCTGTGGACACCGGCAAGGCTGAGGTTCAGATCGCGCTGCTCACCGAGCGGATCAACGGTCTCACCGAGCACTTGCGCGAGCACGGTAAGGATCACCACTCCCGTCGCGGGCTGCTGATGCTCGTCGGGCGCCGGCGCCGGTTCCTCAATTACCTGCAGCGCACCGATCTGGAGCGCTACCGGACGCTGCTGGGCGAGCTGGGTCTAAGGAAGTGATATCCGCGGGGGAGCCCGCGCCGGAGCTCACGCTACACCGTGAGGACGGAAGCGAATTCGGCCGCGCGGATCTCGAGGGTCAGACGACCGTACTGGTCTTCTACCCGTTTGCCTTCAGCCCGGTGTGCACCGACCAGCTCAACCTCTACGAGGAGGTGCTTGGCGACCTCGAGGCACGGGGTGCAACCCTCTACGGAGTGTCATGCGATGCGAGCTGGTCCCAGAAGGCGTTTCGCGAGCAGCTTGGCGTGAGCATCGAGCAGCTCTCTGACTTCGAGCCCAAGGGAGAGACGTGCAGGGCGTTCGGCGTATACCACCTCGGTGGCTTTCCCCAGCGTGCGCTCGTGATCGTCGGCCCGGATGCAGTTGTCAAGTGGAGCTATGAAGCCTCCTCGCCCGGTGATCTGCCGGGCGCGAACCTGATCTTCGACGGCCTAGCTGCAGCGGGATGACCCCCGGGGCCTCCGATCAGGCGGCCTCGATTCTGAGCCAGGGTCCCAGCGAGCTGCGCTCTGCCCCCGTACCGGAGCCGAGTGCCGAGGATCACGTTCGCGGACCCGCCACGGCGCCGCTGGTGATCGAGTACGCGGACTTCGAGTGTCCGTTCTGCGCGCTGCTCGCCGCGAGGCTTGCCCGGCGCGGGTTGCGCAGCGTGTTTCGCCATTTCCCGGTGCGCTCGAGCCATCCCCGTGCGTGGGCGGCAGCCTGCGCGGCGGAGGCGGCGGGGCTCCAGGGCCGCTTCTGGGAGATGCACGACTCGCTGTTCGCCGACCAGGCGCGGCTGGAGGACCCACATCTCTGGGAGCGCGCGCGCGCTCTCGACCTCGACCTCGCGCGGTTCGACTCCGATCGCCACAGCGAAGAGGTGCTGGTGCGAGTGCGCGGGGACTTCGAGTCAGGGGTGCGGGCGGGCGTTGTGAGCACCCCGGCATTGCTTGCCGGCGGGCTCACCCACTCTGGCCAGATCGACGATTCCTCACTCGACGCGCTAGGCGCTCTCACCCGCTAGCATCAAGGCCGTTCGGAACCAAGAGAGAGAAACGAAGCACTTCCGCCGACCGAAGGGCGGAAAGCAAGAAGGGAATCAAATTGAATACTTCCTCTGACGCCGTTACGCGCGTCTCAGTCGAGATCGCCGGCAAGGAGATCTCGTTGGAGACCGGCAAGCTTGCCAAGCAGGCCTCCGGCGCAGTCGTCGTCCGCTCGGGCGACACGATGGTCCTCTGTACGGCCACCGCGGGCAACATCCGCGACGTCGACTTCCTGCCCTTGACGGTGGATGTCGAGGAGCGCATGTACGCCGCGGGGAAGATCCCCGGCTCGTTCTTCAAGCGCGAAGGGCGCTCGGGAGAGAAGGCGACGCTTTCCGCGCGCTTGATCGACCGCCCCATCCGGCCGCTGTTCCCCAAGGGCTGGCGCTATGAGACCCAGCTCGTGGCGATCCCGATGTCGGTCGATCACGTGCACCCCTATGACATGCTCGCGATGAACGGAGCCTCCGCGGCGCTGATGATCTCCGAGATTCCTTTCCCCGCGCCGGTCGGCGCTGTGCGGATCGGCAAGATCGACGGCAACTTCGTGGTCAATCCCGACGAGGAGTCGCTGCTGCAGGTCACCGACCTCGACCTGATCGTCGCCGGCACCGAGGAGGCCATCCTGATGGTCGAGGCGGGCGCCCGCGAGATCCCCGAGGCGGAGATCCTCGATGCCCTGGACATCGCCCACGATGCGATCAAGAAGCTGTGCGGCCTGCAGCGCGAGCTGGCGCAGAAGGTCGGCAAGGAGAAGCTTCAGATCGAGCTCCCGGAGCTCGACCCGGGCCTCTATGAGCAGATCAAGGAATCCCACGGTGAGGCGCTCGACGCGGCGACGCAGGTTCAGGACAAGCTCGATCGCCAGGATGCCTGCAAGGCCGTCGAGGAGCAGATCCTGGCGGAATACGCGGGGGACCCTGAAGCCGACACCCACGGGGAGTACAAGGCAAACGCCCAGCGCGCGTTCGACAAGCTCGAGAAGACGCTGATCCGCGAGCGGATAGCGGTCCACAAGAAGCGCCCCGACGGGCGCGGCGCGGACGAGATCCGCCCGATCTCGATCGATGTCTCCGTCGCGCCCCGCACGCACGGATCGGCGGTCTTCACGCGCGGCCAGACACAGGCCTTCAGCGTCGTCTCGCTGGGCACCACGCGTGAGGAGATGCGTCTCGACACGCTCGGCCTGGAGACCACCAAGAGCTACTTCCACCATTACAACTTCCCCCCGTTCTCGGTCGGGGAGGCGGGGTTCATGCGCGGGCCCAAGCGCCGCGACATCGGCCACGGCGCGCTCGCCGAGCGCGCGCTGGTGCCGATGATCCCGAGCCAGGAGGAGTTCCCCTACACGATCCGCGTCGTCTCGGACATCCTCGAATCCAACGGCTCGTCCTCGATGGCCTCCGTATGCGGCTCGAGCCTGTCTTTGATGGACGCAGGCGTCCCGATCAAGCGCACGGTCGCGGGGATCGCGATGGGCCTGATCAAGGAGGGCGATGACTACATCGTCCTGACCGACATCGCCGGCGTCGAGGACCACCTCGGCGACATGGACTTCAAGGTCGCCGGCACCGAGCGGGGCATCACAGCGCTGCAGATGGACATCAAGATCACCGGCGTGACGTTCGAGATCCTCCACGATGCGCTCACGCAGGCCAAGGTCGCCAGAGAGCACATCTTGGGCGAGATGTGCAAGGCGATCGACGCCCCGCGCGCTGAATTGTCCAAGCACGCGCCCCGGATCTCCTCGATCAAGATCGATCCCGAGAAGATCGGCCTCTTGATCGGCAAGGGCGGGGAGACGATCCGCTCGCTGCAGGAGGAGTTCGAGTCTCAGATCGACGTCAACGACGAGGGTCAGGTGAACGTCTACGCCTCCAACGGGGAGCGCGGGGACGCGCTCGTCGATCGGATCCGCTCGATGACCAAGGAGGTCGAGATCGGCGACGCGTTCACCGGCAAGGTCGTCAAGACGACGACGTTCGGCGCGTTCGTCGAGCTCGCGAAGGGCACCGACGGCCTGCTGCACATCTCCAACGTCGCCCCCGGACGGCGGATCGCGACGGTCGAGGAGGTGCTGGGCAAGGGCGACGAGCTCGAGGTCCGGGTGGTCGAGGTCGACCGCGAGCGGGGCCGGATCGGACTGCGGCTCGCAGCCGACCCCGATGTGGCGGGCAAGAGCGCCGAGGAGCTCGCGACCGTCGGTAGCGGCGACTCGGGGCCACCGCGCCGCGACCGCGGCGGCAGGGACGGCCGGGATCGGGACCGCGGCCCCCGTGAAGGGCGCGGGCCGCGCGATCGTGATCGGGAGCGTGGCCGCGTGCGCGACCGGGACCCAGACCGCTCCTAGCCTAGTCGGGCAGTGGCGTTCGAGCACCGCCTGACGACGCTTGCCTCAGGCGTCCGGATCGTGACGGAGGCGATGCCCTCCGTCCGGTCCGTGTCGCTCGGGTTCTGGATCGGCGCCGGCTCGCGCGCCGAGGAAGAAGCGCAGGCCGGCTTGTGCCACCTGCTCGAGCACCTGCTGTTCAAGGGCTCCTCCAAGTACGGCTCGCTCGAGATCGACCAGATCTTCGACGCGATGGGGGCCGAGCTCAACGCCGGCACGGGCAAGGAGACCACGTCGGTGTATGCCCGCGTGATCGACGAGCACGTGCCGGAGGCGTTCGACGTGATGGCCGACATGGTGTTCCGGCCGGCGCTCACCGACGTGGACTCCGAGCGGGCGGTGATCCTCGAGGAGATCGCGATGTACGAGGACGATCCTCAGGAGAAGGTGTTCGACCTGCTCGGCGAGGCGGTCTTCGGCGAGCACCCGCTGGGACGGGCGATCATTGGGCGCGCGGCGGTGATCGCCGAGACGCAGGCGGCCGAGATCGCCGCGTTTCACCGCGCGCGGTACGCGCCCGGCAAGATCGTGATCGCCGCCGCCGGTGCGGTCGACCACGACGCGCTGGTGGCGCTGGCGCGGGAGCGGATCGTCGACCCTGGCGTCTGTGCGGCCTCGCCCGCGGGCGAGGCC
>JALYUQ010000094.1 GCA_030853685.1 Actinomycetota bacterium
GCCGGCGATGCACGTCGGGGTGGGGCCAGGCCATGAGCACGAGCCTGGAGCTACACGCTCGACATCAGTCGATCCTCCTTTCCGTGCGCTCGCTTGTCAGCGTGCACCATCGTTGTCGCAATATGGGTTCCGACCGGGGCGCCGAGCGTGGGACGCGATCGCCGAGGTGCGGCACTGCAGCTCCCGCTCATATGAGTGGATTCTGGAGGCAGACATCGAGGCGTGCTTTGATGAGCTCTCGCACTCGGCCATTTTGGACCAGGTGCGGCGGCGAGTCGTGGACAAGCGCGTCCTGGCGCTGATCAAGGCGTTCCTGAAGGCCGGAATCCTGACCGAGCAGGGCACCCTCGAACGGACGATTACGGGCACTCCACAAGGCTCTTTATGCGCAGCTGCGCATAACCCGCCATATGAGCAGCGCTGGGTTATGCGCAGCGCTGGCTTCTCGTTCCCGTGGCGGGCGGGGTTGACGGCCGAGCGCTGCGCATAACGAGACCCGGTCAGAGGTTGGTGAGCCAGGTGAGCAGTTCGGGGTCTTGGTTCCATTCGGTCAGCTCGGCGCTGACGACCTGGTCGTAGACGGCTTCGAGGGCCTTGCGTTTCGCCTCGGTCGAGGCGCGGGCGTAGATCTCGGTGGTTGAGAGGTCGACGTGACCGAGGATGTCGCGGATGTACGGCAGCGGCACGCCCGCGTCGTAGAGGTGCATCGACCGGCTGTGTCTCAGCACGTGCGGGCTCAGTTGGGCGCCGGCGAGCGTCGGATCCGCTGAGCGGGCTTGGTATTTGCGAAGGATCCAGGCGATCCCGCCGCGGGTGAGTTTCGCTCGATGTTGGTTGAAGAACACCGGGCGGTCGTCACGGCCGGGGCGGTCGAGTTGCCGCTCGGCGAGGTAGGCGGCGAGCAGCGCCGCCGTGTTGGTGTCGATCGGGACGTGCCTGGTTTTGCGGCCTTTGCCGGTCAGCGCAACGATCGGAGGGTCTTCGAGTCGGATGTCCCGGACTGTCAGATCGGCGGTCTCTTGGACGCGGGCGGCGGTGTCGTAGAGGGTGGCCAGCAAGGTCGCATCACGCCGGCCCTGGCGGGTCGAGCGGTCGGGCAGGGCGAGCAGCAGCCGGGTTTGCTTGACGGTCAGGTGCGCCACGGCCGGCCGGGCCTGTTTGCTCGACGGGATCTGGAGGATGTCCTGGCAGCACGCCATTCGCGCCGGATCCTGGGTTTGCATCCAGCGGTAGAACGAGCTGATCGCGGCGAGCCGCTGGCTGCATGTCGATGCGCTGTTGTGCCGGCTGGTGCGCAGCCAGGCGAGGAATCCGGTGACCGCGGCGGCGTCGATCAGCTCGAGGGTGAGCCGTTCGGGCGGGATCGACCGCTCGTCACGGAAATAGACGATCAGCAGCTTGAACGCGTCGCGGTAGGAGACGATCGTGTTCGGTGAGCAGTCGCGCAGTCCGGCGAGGTGATCGGTGAAGAACCGGCGCAGGCTGAGGGCGAAGTCAGTCGCCATGATCTGCCCCTCCCGTCATCGAGGGGACGATGTCGCCGAGCGTCTGCTTGACGCGGGCGGTGATGTCCGGGTAGGACTCCGCGGTCAGGTGCAGGTAGTAGGCGGTGTCGCCGATCGATGAGTGCCCCAGGTACGTTTGCAGGACCGGTAGGAGCGCATCGACGTTCTCGCCGCGCGCAAACCAGGACCGCAGGTTGTGAACGGCCATCACGTGACGCAGGTCATGGACCCTCGGGCCGTGTCCGCGGCCGCCGTGCGGGATCCGCGCCTGCCACAGAAACCGCCGGAAGTTCCGGTTGACGTTGCCCAGCGTCAACGGCACGCCCGGCGTGGCGCCGGGGAAGAACCACTCCCAGCCCGGCTGTCCCGCGAGCTTCGCGTGGTAGCCGGCGAGCCGCTCGCGTAGCGGCTCTGAGACGGGCAGCTGCCGGTCTTTGCCGCCTTTCGCGTCCGGGATCTGCAGCACGCCGGTGTCGATGTCGACATCGGCGACGCGCAGCAGCCGGGCTTCCGAGCAGCGCAGCCCGCACGCGTAGATCGTGCGGAACAGGACCGGCATCACCAGATGCCGGAACGGCACCTCCGAGCAGTAGCGGCAGCGGTCCGTCGCCGCGAACAGCGCCGCGAGCTCTCGGTCGCTGTAGATGTACGGGACGTACCGGGCAGGCTTGGGCAATATTCCCGCCGGGAGCACGTATGCGTCAACGCCGCGACGGCCAAGCCAGCGGGCGAGCTCGCGGACAGGCGCGATCAGCGTGTTCATGGTCGCGGGCGTCACCGCCCGCAGCTGGGCGCAAGCGATCCACGCCTGCACCGACGCTCGCGTGACCGTCTCCAGGCCGGGGAACTCGACGACGCAGAACGCGTGAAAGCGGGCCAGCGCCCGCTCCTCGCTCACGTACTTGTAGCCGAGCGCACGCTTCTCTGAGATCAGCCCGGCGATCGCGTCAGCCAGCGTGATCTGAACGGTCATCGTGCCAGCCCCTCTCGCGCGGGCCTGTCCGGGTCCAGCGCGCACCTGGCCAACAGGCCGAGCGACGACTTCAGATAAACGCCGGTCGACTCCACGGACTGGTGGCCGAGGATCTCGGCGATCTGCTCGACCGGCGTTCCGTCCTCCATCAACCGGGTCGCGAGCGTGTGCCTGAGCGAGTGCATCCCGTGACGACGCT
>JALYUQ010000107.1 GCA_030853685.1 Actinomycetota bacterium
CGCCGGGAGCCGGCGCTCCCGCGCCCGGCCCGCCCGCAGCGGTGGCCGGCGGCTGGGCCCCCGGCACACCAGAACTTGCCGGATCACCGCCGATCCGCACGAAGGCGAGCTGTAGCTGGGAGAGGGCATCCCGAATCGGCTTCATCTGCTCTGGCGCCACAGGCTCCAGCAATGGCAGCACCGCTCGGATGGCTTCGATCGCGAGCCTCACCTGAGCCGGGTCGCGCTCGTCTTCGGTGCCTGGCGCGAGGCCCGTACGGCGCATCCCCAGGTTGACGAGCGACACGACGTGCTCCAGCAACACGTGCTCGATGCGAATGTTCTTCAGCTCCGCCTCGTATGCGCTGCGAAGCTGCTCCTCTGTCGGCTCTGGCTCTGTCGTGCTCATCGGAGGACGGTTGTCTCTGGGCTCTGTCGTGCTCATCGGGCGAGCTCGGCTGCGCTTCCCACTGTCCCAGCATACGTGTCCCGCGTCTGCGCGACGCTCGTCTCATAGATCTCGGCCAGACTCGCGCCCGCATCGCTCATTCGCCGCTGGCGCTGGGCCCCGTTGAGCTCGGGGAGCACCACCTCGATTCCGAACTCAGCGCGCGCCGGAGCGCTCCATCGCAACAGCCGCTCCAGCACCTCCCCCGCCGGGTAGCCGCGTCCCCGCTCGAGGTCGAGCAGCTCGCCGTCGAGGCCATATCGCAGCGCCCGCCAAACGTTCTCCTCGATCATGCGACCGGGCAGGTCTTCGAACGGAACCCCCGCATCGACATCCCGCGCAGCCTGCGCCACGCACGCGACGATCAGCGAGGCGAGCCCGTCAGACTCGGCGGCCGTCGGCTGCGCGTCACAGATCCGAACCTCTACGGTCCCGAACGTGAAGTGGGGACGGATCGACCACCACACCTGGGTGTACTCGACGATCGAGCGTGTGCGCACGAGAAAGTCGATGTACTGCGCAAAGGCACTCCAGCTCCCGAACGCGTCCGGGACCCCGCAGCGCGGGAAGCTCCTGGTGAAGATCTGCGTCCGCGCGCTGTGCAGGCCGGAGTCGCGGCCGTCCAGGAACGGCGAGCTGGCCGAGAGCGCCAGCAGCAGCGGCAGCACGGGGCGCAGCCGATCGCAGACGAGCACCGCCCGGTCAGCTCCACGCACCCCCACGTGTACGTGTAGCGAAAAGGTGTTGTTCCTCCAGGCGACGTACTTCAGTCCCTCCTCGACCCGCCGGTAGTGCTCGGTCTCGATCACGTACTGGCGGCGGTAGTCAGACCACGGATGGGTGCCGGTCGCGCCGAGCGCCACTCCGTGCTGGGCCGCGAGCGCGAACAGCCGCCGCCGGCGATCTCGCTGCGCGCCCAGCGCTCGCTCCAAGTCCTCGCCGCGACCCGAGCGGATCTCGATCTCGGAGGAGATCAGCTCACCAGCGATCGATTGCGCCAGCACGGGGTCCGCACTCGTGGCCTCCGCCAGCTCGGCGAAGCGCGGCACGAGCGCCAGGTCGATCCGATCGAGCAGCGCGAACTCCTCCTCCAGGCCAACGGTGAAGTCGGTCGATGCCTCAAAGGCTGCGCGGGCGTTGTCCACGTCGAGGTCCACGGAGGGCGCGTTCTTATCCACGGAGGGCGCGTTCTTGTCCACGTCGAGGTCCACCTGGAGCGTCCTTTAGGTGAAATAGAAATACAGCGCGTAGAGCAGCTCGACGGCGGGGTTGGACGTGTGCACCGTCACTTCGTGGGGAACCTCCAGCAGGGCCTCGGAGTAGTTGAAGATGATCTTCACGCCGGCCCGCACCACATCGTCGGCCGCTGCCTGGGCTTCCTCCGGCGGCACCGCGAGCACCGCGATGACTATCTCTTCGTCCTCCATCACGGCGGGCAGCTCCGAGTTTTGGCGGACCCTAAGCGAGCCGATCTGCGTCCCCACCTTCTGCTGGTCGATGTCGAACAACCCCACCACCTTGAAGCCGTGGTCGGCGAACACGTCCGAGGTCACGATCGCCGTCCCCAGGTTCCCGGCCCCGAACAGGGCGATGCTGTGCTGCCCGGAGCTGCACAGGATGTTGCGGATCTCCGTCATCAGCGGCTCGATCTCGTATCCGACACCCCGCTTGCCGAACTTCCCGAACGCCGAGAGGTCGCGGCGGATCTGGGTCGCGTTGACGTTCGTATACTCGGCGAGCTCCTGCGAGGAGATCGTCTCGGTGCCCGTCTTGTGCGCCTGCGTAAGCACCTGCAGGTAGCGCGACAGCCGTGCGGCGACGCCGAATGCAAGCTTCCCTCCGAGAAGCGCCCCGCCCTGGGCGGGGAAAGGCTGGTCGCGCCCGGTCGCGTCGTTCATCCGGCCTGCACCATACCGAGCCGGCGCCCCAGCTCGGCTTCGTCCACGAACAGCTCAAAGACCTCGATCCCGTCGATTGTAACAACTGGAACGCGCTCGAGGTAGGCTCGCTGCAAGCGGTCGTCCGCATCGATGTCGCGCTCCTGCAGCACGAACGGGTGCTTGGCGCGAGCGCGCATCAGCACCGCTCGCGCGTCGGCGCAAAGGCAGCATTCCTTGCGCCCGTAGAGCACTACCGTTCTCATCGCGTCTCCGGCGCCCTTTCGCCGGTGGCGTAGACGTCGAGCTCCAGGTAGTCGGGATACGGGAGCGCGTGCACGAATCGGGCGGCGCTGGCGATCATCGCTGCATTGTCGGTGCACAGCTCGGGCGGGGGCACATGGAGCTCGGCGTCCAGCATCGCGAGGCGATCTCGCAGCGCTCCGTTGGCGGCCACGCCACCGCCAGCGGCGAGGCGCTGCAGCCCGGTGCCAGACAATGCCCGCTGCACCCGGATCGCGAGCGACTCGACGATCGCACGCTGATAGGAGGCCGCGAGGTCTGCACGGTGAAGCTCGGCCTGCGCCTCGCCGAGCTCGCGCACGCGATACAGGAGCGACGTCTTCAAGCCCGAGAAGGAGAAGTTCAGGCCCGCCAGCTGCTCTCCGGTTGGGAACTTGAACGCCTGCGGATCTCCCTCTCGCGCCAGGCGCTCGAGCGCGGCGCCGCCGGGGTAGTCGAGACCGAGCAGCCGCGCACCCTTGTCGAACGCTTCGCCCGCCGCGTCGTCGAGGGTCTGGCCCAGGATCTCGAGCTCCGCCCCTGGGTCCGTTACCCGCGCCAGCAGCGTGTGACCCCCGCTGGCGACGAGGCTCAGGAATGGTGGCTGCAGCGGCCGGGGCCCGAGCAGGCTCGCGGCAACGTGCCCGTGCAGGTGGTCAACGGGCGCCAGCGGAAGGCGGTGGGCGCCGGCCAGCGCCTTGGCGGTCGCAAAACCTACGAGCAGCGCCGCCACGAGCCCCGGGCCGCGCGTCACCGCTATCAAGTCGAGCTCGGACAGCGACGCCTGCGCCGTGCTCAAAGCGTCCTCGACAACGGCACCGATCAGCTCCAGGTGATGGCGCGAGGCGATCTCGGGCACGACGCCGCCATAGCGGGCATGAACGCCCTGCGAGGAGATCACGTTCGAGCAAATTTCATCCTCGGCTCCCAGCACCGCGGCACAGGTGTCGTCACAGCTCGTCTCGAGCGCCAGGATCACCCGGGCATCACCCCCGGCGCACCCGAGGGCGCCTCAGCGCAGCGCCACATGATCATCGCGTCCTCTCCGGTGTCGTGGTAGTAACGGGGGCGGGTGCCGGCGCTGCGAAAGCCCAGGCTCTCGTAGAGGGCAATCGCGGGTGCGTTCGATGGTCGCACCTCGAGCGTGTACTGCTGCTCTGATCCCGCGCGCTCCAGCAGCGCCACCATCAGTGCCCGCGCGAGCCCGCGGCGGCGGGCCGGCGGATCGACAGCGATGTTCATCAGGTGCCAATCGCGGTCATAGCGCGAGCAGACGAGATATCCCAGCAGCCTGCCTGCCTGCGAGGCGGCCAGGCAAATGCCAGATGGCTTTGAAAGCTCGAGCACGAACATCGGCAGCGACCACGGAGTCGGAAACGCTCGCCGCTCGATCCCGATGAGCTGCGGAAGGTCGGTGTACGCGAGCGGGCGGATTATGGCGGGCTCTGCCTGTGTCATCTGGTGCCCGCGGCGCGGCGGATGGTGGCGTCGGGGAGGCGGAGGTACTCGGGCTGAACCTGATCGGGGGCGCATGGGGGCATCTGGACGGCCAGCCGGCAGTGGTTGATCGCGGTGACCCTGTGAAGCCTCGATTCGTCATCTGGAATCAGCGCTCCCGAGCGCTCCAGGACCGACCGGAATTCTATCGCCCCATCCCCGAGTGCCAACACGCGACAGCGCAGCGCTCCGATCAGCTCGGCGAGGCGCTCGGGAGCAAGCGCGCTGGGAGCGATCAGTGGTTGCCCCGGCGACCCCCTGTCGCTGTATTGGTCGCTGCACAAGCGCCATCCCGCCGCGAACACTTCCTTTCGCCTGGCATCCAGCACGCCGAGGACGGCTTGCGCGCCCAGGCCGGCGGGCTGCTGGGCGCCGGCGGGGCCGGACCCCGCGCCCAGCGCCAGCGGAGGCGAGCTCGCGTTCAGCGCCAGCGACGGCGAGCTCGCGTTCAGCGCCAGGGACCGGAGCGTCGAGACGCCCACGAGCCGGATCCCGCGCGCCTGACCGAGCGCCCGCGCCGTGGCGATCCCGATCCGCAAGCCCGTGAACGTGCCAGGCCCGACGCCGACGGCGATCCGGTCGATCTGGGGCCAATCCAATCCGCTTCGCTCCAGCAGCTCGACGACCAGCGCCATCAACCTCGTCATGTGCCTCGGCCGCTGGCCTCGTGGAGGATCGTCGCGCGCTTGCAGCTCGAGCCAGGGCGGGGCCCACGTGCCGGTCCTCAGGCCGGCCCGCGGGCCGGCCTGATCCAATATCGCCACTGTCGTGGCCGCCGTCGCGGTGTCGAAGCCCAGGACCTTCACGTGATCTCCACCCTGCGGCGGTCACCGCCCGCGTGCTCCAGTAGCACGCGGGCGCCGATCCGGGCCAAGCCCTCCAGCGTCCGCTCGTCACCCTCGGGCCACTCCACGAATGAGACCGTCTGCGCTCCCAGGTAATCGGCCAGCAGGCCGGGATCCTCGCCGGCCAGTCCCTGCACCCGGTAGAGATCGACGTGTGCCACCCAGACCCCGTCTGACAGGGCGTAGCGCTGGCCGATCGTGAACGTGGGGCTCGTGACCAAGCCGGTCACCCCCAGTGCCCGGCACGCGCCCCGCACGAAGGTCGTCTTGCCGGCGCCGAGCTCACCCTCTACGAGCACCACGTCCCCGGCGCCGAGCGTGCGCGCGAGATCGGCGCCCAGCGCCTCCGTCTGCGCCGCGCCGGTGGTCTCGCAGCGACGGCGCACGCCCGCTCGCCGCTTCTATCGCGTGTCCGCGCGGCGCGTCCTGAGCGTCGCCCCGGCGCCTAGCATCACCGCCGCCATCAGCGCCTCGAGCCCCACGTCGAGTCCCGTCCGGGGGAGCGTGCCCGGCGTGGACTGCACCGCCTTGGTACCGGGCGTGTCCTTGGGGATGCCGGGCGTAACTGCGGGGTCGGGCGCGCGCGCCGCCACAGGCTGCTGCGCTCCTGCCCCGGCCGGAGGGCTGGGGCGATCGGCTGACCCATGTGGCAGCCAGACGGGCGGCTTCGGGGACAGCGTCGAAGGCGCAGCGGCGGCCGCGCTGCATGGACACGCGAGGCCGATCCAGGTGAGGAGAACCACGGCTGTTCGGTGACGCGACATCGCTGCTAGACACTTTAGAGAAGCGGCCGGCGGCAAAGCTCGCGATCGGGATGACCGAGCCACGGCAGCGGGCGCGGCAATGAAGAGGAAACCGGGGCCTCTTACAGCGCTTCTCGCTGCGCCTGGCGTCCTACGGCAGCGGGCGCGGCAATGAAGAGGAAACCGGGGCTGCGAGGACAAGCCCCCGACGTGTTGACGGGGTGTGTGCTCTCATCCCCGCTATGCGAAGTTGAGAGGGCAAGCCCGTGTACGGCCCTGGGGGTGTGTGCTCTCATCCCCGCTACCCGCGATCCCGCTCCCATCCTCATCCCCGCTACCCACGCGATCCCGCTGACACACACTTATCGTCCCGCTGACACATTCATCGACAGGCGCCGTTCGATAGGACCCGCCGCCGTTCGATACCGTCATTGACGCAATGAGCGTTCCCGCGAGCGAACCGGCCACTGGCCCCATTGGCGCCCTGCGGCGGCGGATACGCGAGGTGCGCGGCACCTTGCCACCGTCGATTGCCGGCCTGCGCGAATCTGGCACCGCGAAGGCCGCGGGCCTCGCCGGCGCGATGATCGCCACCAACGTGCTCGGGCTCGTGTCGAACATCGTCTTTGCTCGCGTGCTGAACGACTACGGCGCACTCGCTGCGCTGATCAGCTACTACCTGATCCTCACGGTAGCCGGCCAGGCGATCCAGGTCGCGACCGCCCGCGAAGGGGTGCTCGGGCACCTGGGCGTCGGCCACGGGCTTACCGCAACGCTCAAGCGGTGGACGCGGTCGATGGTGATGTTCACGGCGGTGGTCACCGTGCTCTCGATCCTGCTGCGCGATCCAATCGCTCACGCTGTCGGAAAGGGGATCCCGTCGTGGGCGGCGGCCGCAGGACTGCCGGCCGGCTGCATATGGCTCGAGCTCTCGATCCTCCGCGGCGCCCTGCAGGGGGTCGAGGACTACAAGGGCGTGGGGTTCAGCCTGATGGGCGAGCAGGCCGTGCGGCTCATCTCGGGCGCGGTACTAGCGGTAGTCGGGCTAGGGGTCACGGGCGCCTACCTAGGGACCCCGCTCTCGCTGATCGCGATGGGAGCTTTCTGCGCGGTGCGCCTGCGGCGTCACGCGGAGGCGGTGAGCGGCAAAACCGAGGCCAATTCCGGGCGTGGTGCGCCCGCACACGCCGCGGCGCTCGCCCTATGGACGCATGTCCGGCGCGCCTGGGCGCCGATCGCCGGCTTGGCAGTGATCGCTGTGCTTCAGAACATAGACCTCATCGCCGCCAAGCATCGCTTCACCAAGGACATCGCGAGCTCTTACGGAGCGACGGCGGTGGCCGCCAAGGTGGTGATCTGGATCGCGATGGGCGCGGGCTTCTACCTCGTGCCCGAGGTTTCCAGGCGCCGAGCTGCGGGCCAGGACCCGCGACCGGTACTCGCGCGCGTGCTGGGGATCATCCTCGTCTGCGCGATCCCGTGCCTGTTGATCTTTGGCTTTGAGTCCAAGCTGCTGCTCCGGCTGGCGTTCGGCTCAAAGCTTACTTCCGCCTCCGCCTCGCTGCTCCCGCTCGGTGCCGCGTTCACGGTGCTGGCGGCTACCTACCTCGCTATCCAGTACATGCTTGCGCTGAAACGGTTCTGGTTTTTGATCGTCGTCGGCGCCGTCGCGGTCGCCGAGCCGGTGCTGCTGCTGCAAGCCTCGCGCAAGCCCGCCGACTTCGCGACGGTGGTGCTCGCGGTGCAAGCGGTCGGAGCCCTGCTCGCCTTCGCGATCGCGCTGCGCCGGGGCACTCCGACGGCGGCGCCATCGCCGGCGGTCAACTCGAGCCAGCCTGACGATGCGGCTGTGGCTGTCGCAGCGGAGACGGCTTGAGGTGCGCTGAGCTGACGTGAGACGGCACGCCCCACCAAGCTCGAGCGGCGAGTGTCGTCTTACGGCAATCCCGCCGGCGAATGGCGTCACGCTCTGATGCCGTGGCGTGCCACGGGGCGCCGCCGCAGCGGCGGCCCCGATATCGTCCGATCGGACATGGCCTAGAACCACGCATCCAGCATTGGAGGACAAATGTCTGTCATCAAGATCATCGAGCTGGTGGGCAGCTCGCCCACCAGCTCCGACGAAGCCGTCAAAGAGGCGCTCGCAGACGCCAAGGGGACGCTGCGCAACATCAAGGCGGTGGACATAGTCTCGGTCGGACTGCGCGGCGAGAATCTCGACGAATGGCGCGCGCACGTCCGCGTGGCGTTCCTGGTCGATCGCGTTCCGGCGTAGCGCCGCGTCGAAACTGCGGCTCAGAACAGCCCGAGCTGCACCGCCGGCTCGCGGTCGCCAGCCGGCGGTGCCGGCGCTTGCGACTGGGCCGCCCCGCGAGCCTTGCGGTTTTCGGAGAGCTCCTCGCGGTCCTCTGAGAGAGCCTCCCGGTCCTCTGAGAGAGCGTCCCGGTCCTCTGAGAGAGCCTCGCGGTCCTCTGAGAGCTGAGGAATCGCATCCGGCGGCTCCATGGGGTCAGGCGGCTCCATGGGGTCAGGCGGCTCCGTGGGCTCAGGCTGCTTCGGGGGCTCAGGCTGCTCCGGGGCGCCGAGCGCGAGCACCTCGGGGATGCGGTGGAAGTCGGCCCGCAGCAGCTCGAGCGTCGAAGACGCGTAGAGCGCCGCGGCCGGGTGATAGAGCGGATAGAGCCGTACAGCCCGAGTCCCGATCACGCGCACCTCGTCGCGGCCGTGGAGCCGAGAGATCGCGGTGGTGTCCGCGCGCAGCAGCTTGGTCGAGAAGTTTCCCAGCGTGCAGATCACGCTCGGCTCGATTAGGTCGATCTGGCGGCGCAGGTAGCCCTGGCAGGACTCGATCTCCCGGGGATGGGGATCGCGGTTGTCCGGAGGGCGGCACTTGATGACGTTCGCCACAAACACATCTTGGCGCTGCATCCCGATCTCCTGCAGCAACTTGTCCAGCAGCTTGCCCGCCTGGCCGACAAACGGCAGCCCCATTCTGTCCTCGGTGGCCCCGGGAGCCTCGCCGATGAACATCAGCTCTGCGTCGGCGTTGCCGGCGCCGAACACAACGGTCGTGCGCGTCTGGTGGAGCGGACAGCGCACGCATCCGTGCGCCTGCTCGTAGACGGCCTTCAGCAGCTCACGGCGCTCGGTGGCACCCTTCATCCCAGGCGATGGTAACCCCAGCGCACGACGGGGTACCATCTACGGAAGAGGCCGTCACCCGTCGCGGGACGGACCTCAGTAGCTTCAACATCTTTTCACCGCCGACCGGTATCTGATTGGAACTGGAACGGAACCGAATGAGATCTCTGCGCACCGTCGCCGAGGTCCGGGCCGCGCTGCGCGAGCCGCGCCGGGCCGGACGCGTGATCGGCCTTGTCCCCACGATGGGGGCGTTCCACGACGGCCACCTGTCGCTGATGCGCCGCGCCCGCCGGGATTGCGACGAGCTAGTCGTGTCGCTGTTCGTCAACGCGGCGCAGTTCGCCGAGGCAGACGACCTGCGCGAGTACCCGCGCGACGAGCGCCGCGATGCGATGCTCGCGGCCCAGCTCGGGGTCGACCACCTGTTCGCCCCAGCCGGCGAAGAGATCTATCCGCCCGGCTTCGATACGACCGTGTCGGTGGGCGCGATCACGCACACGCTCGAGGGAGCACACCGCGGGTACGGGCACTTCGACGCCGTGACGACCGTCCTGACCAAGCTCTTCAACATCGTCTCGCCCGACGTTGCCTACTTCGGCCACAAAGACGTCCAGCAGACGCTCGTGATCAAGCGCCTGGTACGCGACCTGAACATCCCGGTGCGAATCGAAGTCTGCCCGACAATGCGTGAGCCGGACGGACTGGCGATGTCCAGCCGGAACGTACGCCTCTCGGCGGCCGAGCGAGAGCGCGCGAGGGCACTGCACCGCGCGCTCGCCGCGGCGGAGCGCGCGGTGGTGGAAGGAGAGCGCGATCCGGAGGCGGTCAAGGCGCCGGCGCTGAGAGAGCTTCACGCAGCGGGCATCGAGCCCGAGTACCTGGAGCTCGTATCCGCAGCCACGCTGGCGGCCGTGCCGCACCTCGAGGGCGACGTGCTCGCAGTGCTCGCCGCCCGCGTCGGCGCCACGAGGCTGATCGACAACCAACCGCTCTCCACCGCATGCACCAACCACGGGAGATGCTGAGATGCAGCGAACGATGCTGAAGTCGAAGATCCACCGCGCGACGGTGACCGACTGCGACCTGCACTACGCCGGCTCGGTCACCGTCGATCAGGATCTGCTCGACGCAGCCGACATCCGCGAGTTCGAGCAGGTCGCGGTCCTCGACGTGGACAATGGCGCTCGCTTGCAGACCTACACGATCGCCGGTGAGCGCGGCTCTGGGGAGATGAAGCTCAACGGCGCGGCGGCGCGGCTAGTGCACCGCGGCGACACGATCATCGTCATCTCCTACGCCGCCTACGAGCACCGCGAGCTTCAGGACTACAAGCCGCGCGTCGTCCACGTCGACGCCCGCAACCAGATCCTGAAAGTGGACAGCGAGGCTGCGACCCTGCTCGGGGCGAGCACTCGCTTCGCGAGCGCGGGCCAAGCGCCCACCTACTGATGGCCGGCGCCCCGATGTCCACGACGCCGCACAGCCCTGTTCCCCCTTTTCTCAGCGCCCCGCTGCCGATGACCCTGCCGCGCTTGGCGGAGAAGCGCCGTCTGCACGAGCCGATCGTGATGGTGACCGCATACGACTACCCCTCCGCGCAGGTCGCGCAGGAAGCTGGCGTGGACGTGGTCCTCGTCGGCGACTCGGGCGCGATGACGGTGCTCGGATATCCGTCCACCCTCCCGGTCACGACCGAGGAGATGCTCATGCTCGCCGCGGCCGTCCGGCGCGGCTTGCAGACGCCGCTGCTCGTCGGCGACCTTCCGTTCGGATCGTACGAGACCTCAGACGAGCAGGCAGTCTCAACGGCGCAGCGCTTCATCAAGGAGGCCGGTTGTCACGCCGTCAAGCTGGAGCGGGGCGGCACGAGCGTGGAGCGCGCCGGCGCGATCGTCCAGTCGGGCATTCCCGTGATGGGACACGTCGGCCTGACACCGCAGAGCGCCACGGCGCTCGGCGGCTACCGCGCGCAGGGCCGGACCGCCGAGCGCGCACTAGCCCTCGCCCGCGATGCTTTCGCGCTACAGCAGGCCGGCTGCTTCTCGATCGTCTTCGAAGCGATTCCGGCCGCGGTCGCGCAGGTCTTAGTGGAGCGCCTGGAGATCCCGGCGATCGGGATCGGCGCGGGCGCTGGCACCGACGGCCAGGTGCTCGTCTTCCACGACCTGCTCGGCATCTACGGCGGGCACACGCCCCGCTTCGCCAAGCGCTACGCGGAGCTGAGGCCGGCGATGGTCGCCGCGGTCGCCCAGTACGCGGCCGAGGTGCGCGGCGGGTCCTTCCCCATCGAGCCCGAGCACACCTACTCGATCGACGCCGACGAGCTGGAGCGCTTCCGGCAGGGACTCGGAGCGAGCGCGTAGCGCGAGCGGTCAAGGGCGACCGGACGGAGCCCCTCGATTTCAGGACGCGGGCCCGGATGGCCCGCGGAGGACTACCATCATCGCGATGCCGCGCCTCGCGCATGTGTTCTCGTCCCGGGACCGCGAGTACTTCGAGCGCTTCGAGGAGGCTGGCCAGAATTTGCTGCTGGCCTGCGACCTGCTCGACCGGATGCTGTCCGATTATCCGGACAGCAAGGATCTAGCGCGCCAGATCACCGAACGCGAGCACGATGGCGATCGGATCACGCACGACATCATCCACCGCCTCAACCAGAGTCCCGCGACGCCGATCGACCGCGAGGACATCCTCGCGCTCGCCTCGGCGCTCGACGACACCGTCGACTACACCGAGGAAGTCGCCGACTACCTCGGGCTGTACAAGGTCGAGGCGCCGATGGACCAAGCGATCCAGCTCGCGCACGTGCTGAAAGCCGCATCGGGGCAGATCGCCGAAGCGATCCCGAAGCTGCGTGGCTTCAAGGACATCTCGCAGTACACGGTCGAGATCCACCGCCTAGAGAACGAAGGCGACCGCATCACGCGGGGGGCGATCGCGTCCCTATTCGACGATGGCGTCGATCCGATGGTCGTGATCCGCTGGAAGGATCTGTTCGAGCGCCTGGAAGCCGCGATCGACGCAACGGAGCACGTCGCGAACATCCTCGAAGGGGTCGTCATCAAGAACTCATAAGGTGCGGGAGCTTCACGATCACCTCAGTCGATACCTCAGGCACGTCGCCGATGGCGGTGAGGTCGTCGTCACCGTCCGCGGCAAGCGCATCGCGCGCCTGGCTCCGGAGGAGGGCACGGATCCGCTCGGCAGACTACGTGCTCGCGGGCTCGTGTCAGATCCGACCGCTGATTGGTGTCCGCGAGGGGGCGGTCGCGCCGCTTCGACGTCGCCGGTCGCTGATCTGGTCGGAGACCAGCGACGCTGAACGCGTACTTTGACACGTCGGCGATCGTCAAGCTCGTCGTGGCCGAGGACGGGTCGGAATTAGCCGACGGGCTGTGGGCGACCTCGGCGTTGCGAATTTCCAGCCACCTCATCTATCCCGAGGCGCGGGCCGCACTGGCAGCTGCAGCACGCGCGGGGCGGATCGACGCCCGTGCCTTGCGCCGCGGGGTCGGTGATCTCAACCACGCCACGACGGCGATGAGGCTGGTCGGGGTCGATCACACGCTCGCGACCGATGCCGGTCGGCTAGCTGCCGCACACGCGCTCCGCGGCTACGACGCTGTGCACCTCGCGACGGCTCTCGGCATCGATGATCCCGAGTTGCTGATCGTTATCTGGGACCGCGAGCTGGCCACCGCTGCCCGCGAGTGCGGGCATCCTGTCACGCCGCCACTCGACACCACATAGCGAGCGAGCGCCCTGAGCTCTCGTGCTGTCGACCGGCCGGTGCGGCGCGGACACCACGAGCGGCTCCACGAGGCCCTGTTCTCGCACGTGCCGGTGACGACCTCGGTCCGAACCGGCCTCGGCGCCGAGTTAAACCCCGAGAGCGACTACCTCATCGATCTCGTGCGCCAGGGCTCCCAGGCGGGGGCGTTCGACATCGACGATCCCGCCCTGTACGCCGCTTATAGGTCCGGCCGACGACGCCGCGAGCTGGGACTGCGCGGCTGCTTGGAGCGCTTCGCGATCGATGCCGTAGCGGTCGGCCACCGCTGCGAGCGGTTCGCTGGTCCCCATGTCGGGATACAGAAGTTGCACCTCAACCGGTCTGCCCTGGGCAACGGCGACGATCGCGCGAGCATGAACCTCGTCGCTGGCCTCCGCGTGCGGTGCGTCGGTGATCGCGATCGAGATCGCGTTGGCAGCGCTGTCGTAGTCAGCTCGCATTATCGGGTCCGACGAAAGACGGTGATCACGAAGTCGGGGTCATCCGCCGCTACGACAACAAGGATAGGCCGACCATCCGCCGCAATGCCGGCGAGGCGCGCGTTTCCGCGATCATCGACCTCTCGCGTAACGGGGCCGCTGATCGTCCTCTCGACATCCTCAGAGGCGATGCTGTACAGCCGCATCTCGTTTCTCGCGAGGCGGCTCAGCCTCATACTGGATCTTGGCCGGGACGCCGGCGGAACCCGAGATGTGCTGGCGAGCCTGAGCCGGGCAGACCGCACCGAGGGCGTAATCCGGCCGGGCTGTCAACACCTTGGGAGCGCCGTCACCGCGTCCCGCTCGAGCTGTAAGTCATCGGCTCCGGTCCTTACCATTTCTCGGCCGCTGTCGCAGGCCGAGCGCCTGCTGAGCAGGGCGCTCAGGACGCCGCCGACGAGCTGCTCCCGCGCTCGCAAGCCATGTTCGCACGGGTTCGCTCAGCAATCCGCGGAGTTCGGGGCGCGGCCTCCCCAACAGATCCTGCCAGCGCTCCGCTATGTCCCCCGCACGGCCCTGCACGCTGAGGTAGACCGGTCCCGTACGCGAGCACGGGCGAATGGAAACGGGATGACCTTCGCCTCGGTTCGGTTGGGCGGGAAGACACGTAAGCCCGCCGCGCTCGTCTGGCGGCAGCTGAAGCGCGAAAAGCCTCCCGCCTCGACCCTCCGCAGCACTGCGGTCGCGGTGTCGCCGCTGGCGAGTCTCACCGTGCGCGGCCCGCGGGTCCTGTCTCGAGTAGGTCCTCGGCGCTGGCCTCGATGCAGCTTGGCACGGTAATCGCGATCTTGCCGTCGCGCTCGATTAGCCACTTGGCGTTCACGATCGTGATGCCGATCACGTTGCCCTGCTGGTCGAGCCGCACCGCGTGGCCTTCGGGCGTCCCGTGCGTATCCGCTGCCGGCCGTTACTCCCCCGGGCGCAGATATTGACATCCCCAGTTTCGTCGTAGCTTGCGTGATCGAAGCGGTATTGACCGACGGTTATCGTCATCGGCGCAGCGTGGGCGGACGGGGTCGTTCGTCTGCGGGAAGGCGGTAACCACGCGGTCAACCTGGCCACGGAACTTAGTGATACCGCGGATCAGATTAGCGGGCCACCGCGGCGGAAGTAGCGTTCACGGCCTGCACGGACATCTCGTTCGCGGTGGTCGGGGGATTCGATGGCGCTCATCGTATCGGCAAGGTGCGCGGCCACCCCAGGATGCTCCTCGAACACATGATTCCACGCCGCTGTGTCGAGCTGGACGGTTCGGCCTCAGGGTTGGCTGTGGTGGCGATGGTCGCTGGATCTGGCATCGCCAGTCCGTCATTCAGTCGAGCAGCCCGCGTATGTCTTCGGCGGTGAGACTGGTCGCGAACAGGTCACCCTGGTCCATCACCCCAGTGAACAGGGCGGCTTTGCGACGGGCGAGCGCGACGACCTTCTCCTCGATCGTGTCCCGGGCGATCATCCTGTAGACGTTCACCGGACGGGTCTGGCCGATGCGGTGGGTGCGGTCGATCGCCTGGGCCTCGGTGGCGGGGTTCCACCACGGGTCCAGCAGGAAGCAGTAGTCGGCTTCGGTGAGGTTCAGGCCCAACCCGCCGGCCTTCAGACTGATCAGGAACACCGGCGCCGTGCCCTGCTTGAAGCGGTCGATCACGCGATCGCGCCGGCGCGTGCGGCCGTCGAGGTAGCAGTAGTCGATGCCCTCGTGGTCGAGGCGGTCGCGGACCTTGGTCAGGAATCTCGTGAACTGGCTGAACACGAGCGCTCTGTGGCCGCCGCCCACGATGTCATCCAACTGCTCGACGAAAGCGTCGAGCTTGCCGCAGGGCACGCGGTCGTAGCGCTCATCGACGAGCCCCGCGTGCAGGCTGAGCTGACGCAGCGAGGTGATCGAGCGCAGGATCGTGAAGCGGTTGCGGTCGAAGTCGTCGATCAGCCCGAGGACCTTCTGACGCTCACGCTGCAAGTGCGTGTCGTAGAGCTTGCGGTGACGCGCATGCAGTGTCACGTCGAGGGATTGCTCCTGCTTTGCCGGCAGGTCGCCGGCCACGAGCTTCTTGGTGCGCCGCTTGACCAGCGGCTTGATCCTGCGCCGTAGCCGTTCGAGCTGGTCGGCGTCCCCGCCGCGCTCGATCGGCCGCGCGTACTGGTTGGCGAACCGCCCCGGATCAGGGAACAGCCCGGGGGCGGTGATCGAGAGCAGCGACCACAACTCCATCAGGTTGTTCTCCATCGGCGTGCCGGTGATCGCCAGCTTGAACGGCGCCGCCGACTGGCGAACGCAGCGGTACGTCTTGGCCTGGTGGTTCTTGACGAACTGGGCCTCGTCGAGAATCAGGCCCGCCCACCCCACGCTGTTGTAAGCGTCCGCTTCGAGCCGGAACAGCGTGTAGGTCGTGACCACGACATCGACGCCGGCGAGCACGTCGTCGATCTGGCGACCGGAGCGCGCCAGCGTGTCGGTGACCGCGGCGACTCTGAGCTCGGGAGCGAAGCGCGCAGCCTCGCCGACCCAGTTGGACACGACGCTCGTCGGAGCGACCACCAGGAACGGGGCGAGAGCGGAGTCGCTGTCACGGGCATGGCAGATCAGCGCGAGCGCCTGCAGGGTCTTGCCGAGCCCCATGTCGTCGGCGAGGATCCCGCCGAGCTCGAGCTCCCACAGCGACGCCAGCCATCCGAACCCATCCAGCTGATAGGGCCGCAGCCGGGCTGCAAGTGCCGCTGGGGGGACGGGCTCGGGCAGCGCGTCGAGCTCGAGCAACGCGCTCACCTGACGCTGCCACGCCTGCGCCTGCTCGGTCACGATGCCGAGCGCTGCGAGCTCGGCCCAAAGGCCGGCTTGGTAGCGGCTGATCCGCAGCGGCGCCGATGGCGACTCCGTCAGCGCCCGGGCCTCCTCGATCAGCTGACGCAGTGACTGCAGGCGGGGGGCGAGCAGCGAGAAGTGAGCGCCGTCATCGAGCAGCAGGCGCGACTCGCCGCTGGCGAGGGCCACGAACACGTCCGCGAACGGCAGCTCGCGACCCTCGGCGCTGATCGTCACGCCGAGGTCGAACCAGTCGCGCTCTCCGGCGATCGCCGCGGTCGACACGCCGATCGTCACCGAGTCGTCGACGTCGCGGTACTCCGGCGGCTCTCCGGTGATTTCGACGCTCAGCCCCGGTTGCTGCACCAGTCGCGGCAGTTCCTCCGTCGTGAGCCGCATGCTGTCGACGCCTCTGAGCGAGACCACCTCCGCGGCCGCCGGCCGCCCGGTGCCGTCGATCAGTCCGAAGCGCTCGAGGCCGGTCTGCGTGAGGACCATGTCGGCGAGGATCGCGCGCTCAGCTTCACGATCGCGGAACCCAGGGCCGCCGGCAGCCTCGCCGCCGAGGGGGGCGCGCCTGGGCGTCTCGCCGACCTGATAGGCCCATTCCCACGCGGCCTCGATGGTGTGGTCGGCGCCGTAGCTTGCACGCAGCACGAGCGCTGGCGCTGAGATTTCCGGCGGGGTGAAAGATCCGTCCGACGACACCACGGCGGCGACGTTGCGCAGGGCCGGGCAGAGCTCCTCGGCGAACTGGTGCAGCTCGCTGGCCGGGATCTCGAGCCGCTCGTCGTCGAGGACCATCCGCCGCAGCTGCGGTGCCGCGGGCCTGGCCAGGCGCAACAACCGCAGCCGGCAGCTCTCGAAACCGTCACCGCCGACGATGCCGGCGCGCTGGAAGCGCTCGACGCACTCGTCATGCTCGGCGCGCTCGACGTACACGATCCCGTGTCCAGTCGAGCCCAGGAACAGCACCGGCTCGATACCGTCGGGGTCGCCGCCGTCACCGCGGATGCGTGCCGTCACGAGCGAGCCTCTATCGCCCCGACGGGTTACGTCGATGATCAGCTCGCCGCGCTCATAGCGCCGCAGCTCGCCGAGCCCCGGGCGGGCGTGGACCAGCGCGAGTCCCAGCCGGTCCGCCTCGTCCAGCAGCGACCACAGCTGTGAGCTCTCGCAGTCGCTCAGATCGAGCGTCTTATCGCTGCCGTATTGGTAGTAGTAGCGCGCGCGTCCCTCGCGCGCGCGGTGAACGGCGTACAGCTCGCGGACCAGCGTCAGGTGATCAGGTCGGTACTCACCGTCCCGGACAGCCCAGGAATCCAGTCCGCTCCATGTCAGCGAGCCGTTGACCCAGCCGCCGCGGGCGCCAGGTCGCATCAGCCGGGCCATCAGCCGGGGCCCACCCCCGCCCGGCGCCGCGGCGCGCAACGTCAGCTCAATCGCCAGCGGATTCCCCTTCGCGTGCGCGAGCGGCGCGTCGATCAACGCGCGCAGCGGCTTCTCCCAGGACAATGGTTGGGCTTCGTCGAGCGGTTGGGCTTCGTCGAGCGCCCGGCGCGCTGGGCTCGGCGCGCTGGGCGACCGCGCGGCGCGCCTTGACCGACTGGCACCGCGACCGTCGCTGGCGGCGACCACGATCGCCGCTACATGCTTGCAATTGTGTCCCACGGGGCAGCTACATTCGCCGTCGTCGAACGCTATCGCGCCGTCGCGGTCGGCGGCGAAGAACGCGATGGTGCGGTAGAGCGCGCCATGGCCGATCACCGAGCCTGTCAATGTCTCAGCACTCTCGTCCCATTCGATCGCCAGTACCTTGTTGCCGCGCGCGTAGCCGCGCCCGCGCTGGAAGGACTGCGCTCCCACGGCCGTTTCGACATCGGATAATCCGATGTCGCCGAGTTCCGTGATCGCGGCGGCCACGATTGCAACGTAGCTGCCGGCCCGGACGGCGCATGGCAGGAGACCGCAGAGTCAGCGTTCGATGCCGAAACCCGAAACCGTCGTCGCGCGCATCGCCATAGCGAAGTTCCCGAGTCCCATGGCCGACGAATGGGACGTGATGCGCTAGGAGTCTGTGGCACTCAGCTCGCTCGCGACTCCAGGATCCGTGTCCCGGCCAGCAAGCTGCACCTGATCGACGCCAAGCCGGCTTGCTCGTTGTGGAGCGTTTCGACCGCGCAGGACAGCGCCGCCTGGGCTACGTGAGCGCAATGACGATGCTCGAGGCCACCGATGGCGACTCCGGCAGCTACCTCGAAACGGCTGAAGTCATCGAAGAGCAGTCGCCTAACGCAGCGGACGATTTGCGTCAGTTGTGGCGCCGTATCGCGTTCTCGATCCTCATCCGCAACACCGACGATCACCAGCACATATCGCTATGCCAGCCTCTTACGACCTTTGCCGGCGCCCCCGCCGCCACCGAGAACGGCGGGATGTTTTCGGTCACGACGGAGTTGGCTCCGATCACGCAGCGCTCGCCGAAGCTCACGCCGCTCGTGATCACGACGTGCGCGCCGCACCAGACGTTGTCGCCGACGCGGGTCGGTCCCTTGGTCGTGAAGCCCTGCCACGGGACGGGTCGCTCGGGGTCGTCGAAGCGGTGATCGGCGTCGGTGATCAAGCAGCCGTTGGCGAACATGCAGTGCTCTCCGATCTCGACGAGCTCCAGCGCGGCGATCATCACGCTGATGTTCAGGAACGTGCCCCCACCGATCCGTACCCGTGCCGGCGACGGTGAGTGATCCAGACATCGGGCTCCAGCAGTGTCTGAGCGCCGATCTCGAGTCGTCCTTCCCGCAGGGCCTCGAGCACATCACCGTGGAGCGGCCAGCGCGCGAATGCCCCGCGTCGGGCCAGCTCCCAATGAATGCGGGCGCGGTTCCACGGCAGCGAGTTGCGCTCGTACCCGCGCCACTTCTGCGCCCAGAGCCTGAGCTGTGAAAGCGTTGCCGGCGCCGGACCGCTCAGGACAGCACCACGCGGAACACGGGGTGCTCTGGCGCGTTCCGGCGCAGTTCCTCGTCGGGGGAGTTGGTGCCGACCCCCCCGAAGTACGCGCCGGTTTCCCGCCCCCAGCGCTTCAGGTAGGCCCGTAGAAGCGGCGGCTTGTCGTCATCGCCGACCTCCGTGGCGGTGAATGCTCTGGTCCGGCGCCCGAGGATCAAGCGTCCCGACCCCCCGCTGGCGCGGAGGTTGCGCACCCATTGAGTGTGCCCGCGTGGCGCGACTAGATAGTCGGCTCCTTCGACCCGCAGCAGGTAAACGGGGGTTCGCCGCCACTCACCGGAAGTGCGCCCCAGCACCTCCAGCACGCGTGAGCCTCTCACGCTGACCCCGGCCCGCGTGAGCCCCGCGACCAGCCGGTTGAGGACGTTGGTGGTGATCCACCCGGGGCGCTGGTAGTGGACAGCCATCCGAGAGATTGTGGCACGCCCCGCGCGCGCTCGCGCGGGGGTGAGGCGACCGCTCCACGTGCTGGTTCGCTGTAGCGATCCAGCGAGACGATCACTCGAACTGCTGGTTGGCTGCAGCGATCCAGCGAGTGAGCCTACGAAGGCTTGACTCTCAGCGACAGCGTCGTCCGTGCGTGCCCTGCGCCGGTGATCCCTACGACGAAGCTCAGCGTGCCGGCCTTGCCCTGCCTCACTGCTCCGCCAATGGCGCCGCTCGCTCTGATCGCGGCCCCGGAGATCGTGATCTGCACACGGGGCGCCGGGTGCGCGAGTTCGAGCGTCAGCATCCCGCCGCGCTCGAGCCTGACCGTGAAGCTCAGGCGCCGACCCTTGGAGTCCTTGACGGCGAGCCCTCTGCGCAGGGCCTGCCGGGAGTGCGAGAGGGCGATCCCGGGCGGGGCGTCAATCGCTATCGACCGAAGCGACCGACCCGGTGGGATCCCCGCGCCGACGCTGAACGCCAGGCGCGGGCGGTCGGCGGCCACGCCGCTCAGCGAGGCGCCCGAGAGGCGCGGCCTGGCCGCCTGGACGGCCGGAGCGGCGGGGTCCGTTGACACGTAGGCCTCACCGACGTCGTCGAGCGCGACGCAGAGCCCGGGCACGCAGGAGATGGCGGTCAGCTGGAAACCGTGCTCGAAGGGCGTGGCGATCGAGTCCTGACCCACGCCCTGCGACCGGCGGTGGGCTCGATCGAGGTGAAGGCGTAGCCCGAGATGTCGATCGCGACGCACAGCCTGGTCGAGGCGCAGGAGAGCGCGACCAGGTCGAGCGGGCCGCCGCTTGCGCTGCCGGGCTGACCCTGGCCGCCCAGGTAGGTGTCCCTCCAGGCGACGGGGCCGCCCGCAGGATTTGTGGAAGTCAAGAACTCGGCACCGCCCTCCGCGACGCACAGCTTGGGTGATGGGCACGAGACACCAAGGCCAGTGGCTTCGTGAGTATGAAGGCGGAACGTGGACCAGGCGCGGCGACCGCCCGTGGGGTGGTGGGAGACGGAGACGTCTCCGTATATCGATTCCCCATCGTGATAGCCGGAGGCCACGCAGAAGGACACCGTCGGGCAGGAGACCGATTGGAGGTCATAAGCGCTGCTGGTCAGGAGTGTCCTGTGCCACGTGCTCGCCGCGCCCAGGGGGTGAGCGGAGGCCAGGACGTTGCCCCTGTAGTCGACCGCCACGCACAGCCTGTTGCTGGGGCACGAAACGTCCGTTAAGTCGGTGTGGCTGATCTTGCGCGCGCTCCAGGCGCTGACTCCGCCGGTGGGGTCAGTCGAGACATCCACCTCCCCGCCGTTGCCGACCACCGCGCAAAGCCCGCTCATCGTGCACGAGACGGCGTCTGGACCGCCGACGCTTGCGATGCTCCACGCTACTCGGCTCGGGTCGGGCGAGCTGAGCACGTTTCCCCTGCCATCCACGGCCACGCAGAGCCTGGTCGTCGTGCAGGAGACCGCGCTCAGGTTAGGAAAGGACCCGGGATCGATCTTGGAGAAGTCGAACCCCTCAGGAGAAGGGCCGGAGCCAGTAGCCGAAGCGGACCCGCACGAGAGCCCGAGCGCGAGCACCGCGAGTAGCCCGATCCAGATCGAGCGCCGCCTCGGGACGGGCGGGCGGCGCGGGGGTGGCGCGCTGCTCAGGAGCGCGCGAGCGCGGGCGCGCCGCGGCACGTAGCACAGGTCGCTATGCCAACGCCTTGTGCCGAGCCCGGAGCCCGGCACTCTGCTGTGGAGCCATGGACGAACCCCTCAGCCCCGCGCGCGCTCGCGCGGGGCGACGGCGACGCTCGCGGGGGCGACAGCGGGGGCTCGAGCGAGGCCAACGGCGACCGCTCAGCCCGCCGCCGCCGCCGCCCGGCGTCGTGGGGCGCGCCGGCGGGGCGCTGGCTTGGCCTGCTCCGCTCCGTGCCCGGGCAGCATGTCGGCGAGAAAGAGCCCGGTGTAGGACTCCCGCACCGCCGCCACCTGCTCGGGCGTGCCAGTCGCTATCACGCGGCCCCCCTCCTCGCCCCCATCCGGCCCCAGGTCGATGACCCGGTCAGCGACCTTGATCACGTCGAGGTTGTGCTCGATCACGACCATCGAGTTGCCCGCCGCCACCAAACGGTCGAGCACCTCGAGCAGGTTCTGGATGTCGGCGAAGTGAAGGCCGGTCGTGGGTTCGTCCAGGATGTAGAGGGTTCGCCCGGTCGCTACCCGGCACAGCTCGGCGGCCAGCTTGACGCGCTGCGCCTCGCCGCCTGAGAGCGTCGTCGCCGGCTGCCCGAGGCGCATGTAGCCCAGGCCGACGTCGTTGAGCGTCTGCACCCGACGCTGGATCTTCGGAATGTGTGCGAAGAACTCGAGCCCCTCCTCGATCGGCATCTCGAGCACGTCGGCGATCGTCTTGCCCTTGAAGCGGACCTCCAGCGTCTCACGGTTGTAGCGCTTGCCGTCGCACTGCTCGCACGGCACGTACACGTCAGGGAGGAAGTGCATCTCGATCTTGATCTGCCCGTCGCCGCGGCAGACCTCGCAGCGCCCGCCCTTGACGTTGAACGAGAACCGCCCCGGCTTGTAGCCGCGCGCGCGGGCCTCCTGGGTCTTGGAGTAGAGCTCGCGGACCTGGTCGAAGAGGCCGATGTAGGTGGCCGGGTTCGAGCGCGGCGTGCGCCCGATCGGCGACTGGTTGACCGAGATGACCTTGTCGAGCTGATCCAGTCCCGTGATCTGGCGGTGCAGGCCGGCGCGCTGCCTGCTGCGGTGCAGCCGATTGGCGACCGCCTTGAACAGCACCTCGTTGACGAGCGTCGACTTCCCCGATCCCGACACGCCGGTGACGCAGCACATCACCCCGAGCGGAACCTTGACGTCGATCGCCTGGAGGTTGTGCTGGGTGGCGCCTTCGATCTCCACGTAGCCGGAGGGCTTCCGGCGCCGGCGCGGCGTCTCGATCACGCGCGTGCCGGCCAGGAACTGGCCGGTCAGCGAGTCGGGCACCGCGGTGACCTCCTGCGCTGTGCCTTGGGCGACGACGTAGCCGCCGTGCTCTCCGGCGAGCGGACCCATGTCGACGATGTGGTCGGAGGCGCGCATCGTGCCCTCGTCGTGCTCGACCACCAGCACCGTGTTGCCGACGTCCCGCAGCCGCTGCAGGGTCGCGATCAGCTTCTCGTTGTCGCGCTGGTGCAGCCCGATCGAGGGCTCGTCGAGGATGTAGAGGACCCCGACCAGCGAGGACCCGATCTGCGTCGCGAGCCGGATGCGCTGCGCCTCACCGCCCGAAAGCGTGGCCGCGGCGCGCTCAATCGACAGATAGCCGACGCCGACGTTGTCCAGGAAGCGCAGCCGCTCCTCTATCTCTCTGAGGACCATGCGCGCGATCCGGCGGTCGTGCTCGGTCAGCTCCAGCCCGCTCACCCACTCCAGCGCGCGCCGGGCCGACAGCGCCGCGAACTCGTGAATCGCGGTCCCGGCCACGAGCACCGCACGTGACTCCGGGCGCAGGCGGGCGCCCTTGCACTCCGGGCACGGGCGCAGCGTCATGTACTCCTCTATCCGCTCGCGGGAGAAGTCGGAGTCGGTCTCCCGGTAGCGGCGCTCTAGGTTCGGGACGATTCCCTCGAAGCGGGTGGCGTACGAGCGCCGGCGCCCGAAGCGGTTGCGGTAAGAGACCTGGACCCGGTCGCCATTGGTGCCATGGAGGAAGAAGTCGCGCGAGGCCGCCGGCAGCTTCTGCCACGGAGTCTCCAGGTCGACCTCGTATCGCTCGGCGATCGCTTGGGTGAGCTGGTCGTAGTAGTCAGATGCGCTTACGGCCCAGGGAGCGATCGCGCCCTCTCCGATCGACAGCGACGGATCGGGCACCACGAGCTCGGGGTCGATCTCCATCTGGGAGCCGAGCCCCGTGCAGCGCGGGCATGCGCCGTGCGGAGAGTTGAAGGAGAAGATCCGCGGCTCGAGCTCTGCGAGGCTCGGCCCGTGGACCGGGCAGGCGAACTTCTCCGAGAAGGTCAGGGTCCGCTCGCGCTCGCCGCGCGCTCGGCATCCAGCCTCGCTTGAATGCGCGGCGCGCGCGTCGTCCGGCGCCTCGTCCACCATCTCGATCTCGACGAGCCCATCGGCCAGCGCGACGGAGGTCTCGATCGAGTCCGCGAGGCGCTTGCGGAGCTCCCCCTTCATCACCAGGCGATCGACCACCACCGCGATGTCGTGCTTGTACTTCTTGTCGAGCGCAATCTCCTCGTCGAGGCGACGCAGCTCGCCGTCGATCTTGACGCGGCCGAAGCCCTCGCTCCGGAGCTCCTCGAGCCGCTTGCCGTATTCGCCCTTACGCCCGCGGACGATCGGTGCAAGGACCATGAAGCGGGTGCCCTCCGCCAGCTCCATCACCTGGTCGATGATCTGCTCGGCGGACTGTCCGCTGATCGGACGCCCGCAGACGTGGCAGTGTGGATGGCCGATCCGCGCCCACAGCAGGCGCAGGTAGTCGTATATCTCGGTGACCGTGCCGACCGTGGAGCGCGGGTTGCGGGAGGTCGTCTTCTGATCGATCGAGATCGCGGGAGAAAGGCCTTCGATCGAGTCCACGTCGGGCTTGTCCATCTGCCCGAGGAACTGGCGCGCGTACGCCGATAGCGACTCGACGTACCGTCGCTGACCCTCGGCGTAGATCGTGTCGAAGGCCAGCGAGGATTTCCCTGACCCCGACAGACCGGTGATCACCGTCAGTGACCCGCGCGGAATGGAGACGGTTATGTCCTTGAGGTTGTGCTCCCGGGCTCCCGAGACTACGAGTTGATCCACGCAGACGATTCTAGATGCCCGGCCAGACCTTCCCCTGAGGCCATTTCCCCCAATGTCCGGCCATTTCGGCCGATGTCATGCCGCGGCCGAGTTCACCCCTCGCCCGGCGTTATGCCTCGACCGATGCGTATACGTCGTCGACCAGCCCGGCGCGATCGTTCAGCCGGAAGTTCTCCTCCAGGTACCTGTCGGTCTCCTCGCGAGGAGTCCCGTTGAGCGCCATGTTCAACGCGATGAGCCGTGCGCCTTCGGCATCGTCGGAGCCGTCTGCCGGCGAGGCGGCTTCCCGAGGAACCCCGGCGGGCTCTGGCTCCGGCCCAGGCTCGGTTGTGTGAGCGGGTCCGGATAGAGGCTCGTCGGCGGGCCCCAGCTCCGCGGTTTCGAGATCTCCCGGCTCCGTGTAGGCGTCCGGTCCCTCGATCGCCTGCAACTCCTCCATCCCGGTGCCTTCGGTCTCGAGCACGAACTCGTCCTCCGGCTCGGGCTCGGCCTCGAAGCGCTGCCGTGGCGCGACCGCTTCGCCGACCTCGGCCAGGTTCCCCTCCAGTAGCTGGAGGTCGGCGCCCAGCCGGTTGGACCCGGTCCGCAGCGACTCGATCAGCGCTCCCAGCTCACCCTCCATCGCATCGAGCCGTTGGAGCATGACCGCGGTGGACTCCGAGACCCTGCCTACGTAGTCTCGTGCCTGCGCGGTTGCCTGCTCCCGGGAGCTCTGCGCCTCGCTGCTCGCCTCGGCGCGGATGTCGCGAGCCTCCTCCTCGGCCTCGCGCTGGATATCTGCGGCGCTCGTCTCGGCAGCCTCGACGATCGCACGTACCTGCTCGCTGGCCGAGGACGCCAATGTCTCGCTGCGACGCCGCGATGAATGCTTGAACTCGTCGATCTCCTCGGCGACAGCGCGCAGATGGGCGTCGACGGCATCGGGGTCATAGCCCCGGCGCCCGATGGGAAAGTCCTTCTTCTCGATGCTCTGTCGCTCGAGTGCCACGCGTCACCTCCATGTCAGAATCTGAGAGAAGCCCGGAGCCTACCTGACCCGGGCGCCAGCCGTGGGGCCGGCGCTCAGCCGATCGGCGCGCGACCCTTCGCGCCAGCCGCGCGCTCGGCATCCAGCCTCGCTGGATTGGGTGCGGCGCGAGTCATCCGGCTCTCGGCATCCAGCCCGCAAAAACGGCGCGGGGCGCGAGTCATCCGGCTGCGACCGCTTGATCGAGCTCCTGCTTGAGATCACGGATCTCGTCGCGCAGCTTGGCCGCGTACTCGAAGCGCAGTTCCTCGGCCGCCGCCAGCATCTCCTCCTCCAGCTCGACGATCGCCCGTTCCAGCTCCGCCGGCGCCATCCCGGCGGCGGCCGCCGCCGCGCGGGCTCGCCTGCGCCGAGAGCGCGGCACCTTGGAGTCGGACGACTGGAGGAATTCGGCGATGTCGGAGATCCCCTTGACGATCGTCTCCGGCGTGATGTCGTGGCGCTCGTTGTACTCGCGCTGAATCGCGCGGCGGCGATCAGTCTCCCCGATCGCCGCCCGCATCGCCGCCGTCTGCTTGTCGGCGTACATCAGCACCTTGCCCTCGACGTTGCGGGCGGCGCGGCCGATCGTCTGGATCAGCGAGGTCTCCCCGCGCAGGAAGCCCTCCTTGTCGGCGTCGAGGATCGCCACGAGCGACACCTCGGGCAGGTCGAGGCCCTCGCGCAGCAGGTTGACACCCACGAGCACGTCGAACTCCCCCAGCCGTAGCTGGCGGAGGATCTGAATCCGCTCCAGCGTGTCGATCTCCGAGTGCAGGTAGCGGACCCGAAATCCCATCTCGAGCATGTAATCGGTCAGGTCCTCGGACATCTTCTTGGTGAGCGTCGTGACCAGCGTGCGCTCGTTCCGGTCGGCGCGATCCCGGACCTCGTTCATCAGGTCGTCGATCTGGTTGCGCGTCTCGCGCACCTCGATCTCGGGATCGACGATCCCAGTCGGGCGCACGATCTGTTCGACGATCTGCTTGGAGTGGGTGCGCTCATATATGCCCGGCGTCGCCGAGACGAACGCGAGCTGGGGCGTGATTGAGAGGAACTCGGCGAAGGTTTGGGGACGGTTGTCGAGTGCGCTCGGCAACCTGAAGCCATAGTCCACGAGCGTCTGCTTGCGCGACCGATCGCCTTCGTGCATGCCGCCGATCTGCGGAATCGTCTGATGGGATTCGTCCACGAAGCAGACGAAGTCCTCCGGGAAGTAGTCAAGCAGGCAGTAGGGACGGTCGCCCGGCCGGCGCCCGTCGAGAATCCGCGAGTAGTTCTCGATCCCCGAGCAAAAGCCGAGCTCGCGCAGCATCTCCATGTCGTACTGCGTTCGCTGGCGCAGGCGATGGGACTCGAGCAGCTTGCCCGCCGCGTCGAGCTCCGCGCAGCGCTCGTTCAATTCCTTGCCGATCTCCGCGACCGCATCCTCGATCATCCCCTCGCGCACGTTGTAGTGGCTCGCGGGCCAGATGCCGACGTGCTCCAGGTCGTCCTCGATCAGCTCTCCGGTCAAAGGATCGAAGTGCTGCAGCCGCTCGACCTCGTCGCCGAACAGCACGATCCGGAACGCGGTCTCGGCGTAGGCCGGGAAGATCTCGAGCGTCTCCCCCCGGACGCGAAACGTCCCCCGCGCGAGTGCCGTGTCGTTGCGGGTGTACTGGATCGAGACCAGCTTCCGCAGCAGCGCGTCGCGATCGACCATCTCGCCCTTGCGCAAGGTCTGGAGATTCTCGTCGTAGACCTCCGGTGAGCCAAGGCCGTAGATGCAGGACACGCTCGCGACGATCAGCACGTCCCGCCGCGCGAACAGCGCCGCCGTGGCGGAATGGCGCAGCCGGTCGATCTCCTGGTTGATCGCCGAGTCCTTCTCGATGTAGAGGTCCCTGCTGGGGACGTACGCCTCGGGCTGGTAGTAGTCGTAGTAGGAGACGAAGTACTCGACCGCATTGCGAGGGAAGTAGGTGCGAAACTCGTTGCACAGCTGCGCCGCGAGTGTCTTGTTGTGCGCGATCACGAGTGCGGGCTTCTGCACGGCCTCGATCGTCGCCGCCATCGTCATCGTCTTGCCGGTCCCGGTGGCGCCGAGCAGCGTCATGAACCGTGCGCCGGCCTCGATCCCCCGCGCCAGCGACTCGATCGCCGCCGGCTGATCCGCGGCCGGGCTATACGTCGCATCGAGTTCGAATTTCGGCATTGGACTGACATTTCAGGGTAGCGTGGGCTTCGGACGGAGCCTGTGGCTGAGCTCACCCTGAGGCGGTTTCGGGTCCGAGTCGTTAACAGACGGCTGAGCGACGAGCCGGTTGGCAGTAGGTTTGGCCTCGCCTCGGACGGGTGGCCTGCAGTCTGCGCTAGGAAGTTATGGTCGCCACTTGCGAACATAATCGTTCGTAGATAGGCGACAAGATCGTACGCATGATAGAAACTTGATAGTTCGCATTTAGCGAACTACGATTGTTGTGGTGCCGAAGTCCGTCCTCCCACCGCCGAGAAATCCGTTCGTTCACGCACGTGCGCTCACGCCCAGCGAGAGCAT
The DNA here is from genome assembly GCA_030853685.1 of Actinomycetota bacterium. Taxonomy (GTDB): domain Bacteria; phylum Actinomycetota; class Thermoleophilia; order Solirubrobacterales; family Solirubrobacteraceae; genus Palsa-465. Next base: position 27,665 of record JALYUQ010000107.1, read on the forward strand.
CGAACGCCACGAACGCGGGCGACTTGTCGAGCTGTCCGCAGGCGGCCATAACGCTGTTGTGCATGCGCCGCGGCGCTTTGGCAAGACGACGCTGCTCAAGCAGGTGCTGCGGGACGCATTTGAGCGCGACATGCCCGGAGTGCTCATCGACCTCAGCGATGTGCTCAGCGTGGCCGATGTCGCCGCTCGACTCGAACAGGCATTCCGTGCGTGGCCCGGAAATCTGCGCCGCCTCATCGCCAAGGAACTGGGCACCGTCGCCGTCGCTGGGTTCTCGCTCTCGCGGCGGGCTCCGGCGCCGGCCGACCCGATCACCGCTGTCCACACGCTCCTCGAGCTACCCGCCCAAATCGCCGCGCGCCATGGCCACCGCGTGCTGGTTGTGCTCGACGAGGTTCAATCGCTGATGAGCCTCGAGGGTATGGACGGAGTCTTTCGCAGCCACATTCAGCATCACAGCAACGTCAGCTATATCTTTGCCGGATCCGAGCCGTCGCTACTGCGCACGCTGTTCGAGGACCGGGCAAGACCGCTGTACGGGCAGGCCGAGCGGCTACGGCTCGGACGCCTCGAGTTCGACGCTGCCCACGACTTCGTCGTTGACCGCTTCAGCGAGACCGGTAAGGACTGCGGCGAAGCTGCGGTCGAGCTGGTACTGGCCGCCGAGGGTCATCCCCAGCGACTGATGCTGATGTCACACCTACTGTGGGATCGGGTCGCCGATGGGCAGCCCGCGACACTGAGCGACCTCCGCTCTGCGCACGATACGGCGATGCGTGCGGTCGATCCTGAGCTGCGCTACCTATGGGATGCCTTGACCCCCAACGAACGGCGCGTCTTGGGCGCGTTCGCCTCAGGCTTCACGCCCTACCAGCAGGAGGCCCAGCTATTGATGGGCCTGGCCAATCGCAGCAGCGCCGCGCGCGCGGTTGGACGTCTGGAGGGCAGCGCGATCATCGAACGCAACCGCGAGCACGAGCACAACGCCGAGGAAGAGCACCTACGAATCGTAGACCCGCTCTTGGCCCGCTGGGTGCGCCGCCACGGTGGCGCACGGCTGCAAATCTGCATCGTTCCCCACGGCGGGCAGTTCGTGGTCACCGACGGGCCCTCGCTTGTCTTTACGCGCTCCACCCACGACACAATCGCCGAGGCGGTTGCTGAAGCTAATCGCGTTGCGTCCACGAGCCGCGGTTCAGACATCATGGTTTACGACACCGACGACCCCAACGATCTCCCCGATTGGGCAACGACGAGCTGACTCGCACTCGTCGGCTCAGCGCGATGTTTGGGTCGCTCAGCTTGATCGGATCGCCGGGCACGAGCAAGCCGGAAGGCGTCCAGTGGTTGTGCGACCGCCAGGCGCACGTGAAAGAGGCTGGCTTCAGCATAGAAAAGCCCCGCCGTAGCGGGGCCTTTCCGTAGCAGGCCTGTAAGCCGGATCTTGTCTGGAGCAATCATCCATCTGAGCGGCCTACCCGGACCTCGGCGGGCCACCTGCGAACGGTCCTGCTTGGCCTAGCATCGGGTGGGGTTTGCCTGGCCGTCGCGTCGCCGCGACGCCGGTGCGCTCTTACCGCACCATTTCACCCTTGCCGGCCCGGAGCTGTGCAGCGGCCCCAGGCTTAGGCGGTGTCATTTCTGTGGCACTTTCCCGCGGGTTTCCCCGGGTCGGCGTTACCGACCACCCTGCCCTTTGATGTCCGGACTTTCCTCGAAGGCTCCTTCACCTCCGCGACTGCTCAGCCTGCACCAGCAGTCTAGCCGG
>JALYUQ010000109.1 GCA_030853685.1 Actinomycetota bacterium
TCATCCTGAGCCCACTTGTGCAGCTTGCGCTGGATCCCGAGTACCCGCTCCTGAGCCACCATCGGCTCCACCAGCGGCGCGTCGCTATTCAACGACGACCTCCTCGCCTTCCAGGCCCACTCTGCAAGCCTGCTGCCTCCCTTCGCCATGTGGACGGCTCTCCCGTCCTCGGACTACTACGAAGGCTCCGCCCCATCCGAGGCCATCAGCCGACGACGGGCCTGCCCACCCACCCGAAGGCGGGAAGGGCGACGCCGGATGGTTCCCACGTTCACTGTCGATCGGTCGGCAGGGTCGACGCCCAGCTTTTCCCCTGACAGCCTCGCCACGAGTACGCCGCAGACCTTCCTCGCAGCCTCCCGGCCGGCCGCGTAAACCGGCCGTCGGAGTCGCGTGCTCCCCTCGAGGAGCGTGCGTGCGCTGCCTGCTCGGCCCATATCCGCCAGGTTTCAGCCGAGAACTGGACTCGAGGGGGTTCCACCACTGGTTCACTGCGCATTACGCCTTTCTGCCTTGCTTGCCGAGCCCGGACCGTCTGGCAGTGCCGATCCGTCTCGTCGTTGTCGGGGCTGCTCCCGCCCTCGCTCGCGTCTCCGAGGTCAGGCTGCCCCCAGCTTCACGACCCGCTGCGACGGGCCGCCTGGTGGGTCCTTTCATCCCACCCGATCTGACAGCGCCTCGTGGCGCACTCCCGGCGCTCCAAAACGACCTTCTACATCGCCTCGCTTTCCTTTCAGGACACACGTGCATGAACAGGTTCGCCAGGACCGGCGAGACCGCCGACCCTTGCGGAGTTCCCCTGCTGCGCTGCTCAAGGAAGCCGTCCGGATGCTGCAGCGGCGCAGCCAGCCACCGCTTCACATACAACAGCACCCAGCGGCAGTCAGTGACCGCCTCCACCGCTTTGACGATCAGGTCCCACGGCACCTCGTCGAAGAACTTCTGGACATCCAAATCAATGATCCAGTCGTACTTCCGGCACCGCTGCCGGCAGGCCGCGAGCGCATCGTGAGCCGAGCGGCCCGGCCGATAGCCATAGGAGTCGGGATGAAACCGAGGTTCCACCACCGGCTCAAGCTGCATGGCTACCACCGTCTGCGCGACCCTGTCCGCGATCGTCGGCACGCCCAGCGTGCGAACCCCGCCGCCGTGCGGCTTGGGGATCTCAACCGCCCTGACCGGCGGCGGGAACCAGGTCCCCGAACTCATGGTCCGCTCCCCGGTAGGGCGTTGACAATGCCGGCGACATCCCGAGCCCCGTGATCAGAGCCAAAGGAGCAGCGATGAACACCGTGACGAAATACGCGATCAACTGCAGGCCGTTGTACGCCACCCAGGCATGATCCGTCGGCCAGTTCAACGACAGATACTGCACCAGCGTCGACAACGCGTTGGGAAACACGTTTCAGCTGGTCGGCACCAACCGCTGCCAACGGCCCGTCGCGAACAACAGCACGAAGAAAACCAGCCCATTAAGCAGCCACAAGGCATCGACGCCGAGATGCCACCAGCGCGCCAGGCCGATCGAGTGACGCAACCCGGGCAGACCGACCTGACCCGGGAGGCTGATCGAATCCTGCTTGGCCGTCCACAGCGGATCCTCCGGCACCGGCTTCTGAATCCGAAACCAGTCCCGGCCGGGAGTGCAATGCCGCGTCCAGTACAGCCGCGGGTGGTCAGACAGGATCTGCACCCCCGAGCGGATGATGAAGATCAAAAAGAAGGCGTTGAAGAGATGCTGCAGGCGCACCCAGCCTGAGAAACCCATCGTCCCCGCGGGCGAGGCCACCGTTGTCCCCGGGTAGTGCCGGATGAACCGCTGCATCCACGCCTCACCGCGCAGACCCTTAGCGACAGCGACAGCGATCAGCAGAAGACCCAAGCCGATCGGCAGCAGCCACAGCAGGTTGAACCACCGACTGCGTCCAACGCGCACCCGCGGAGCGACACCGTTCACATGCGGAACAGACCCCGCCCAGGTAGCCGTGTCGATGACATCCTCGCCCGGGGTCAGCTGCCAGCGATAACTGCGAACCAAGTCCGGCGAGACAGACGACCGCCCAGCAGCAGACCGCAGCACCTCCGGGCCTCGAGCGCGAGTACGGCGAGCAGGACATCTCCCCGTACTTCTGGCACAACGGCCAGTACCCCGACTCCGACGAGTACAAGGCGCTGTTTGACGGCAACTTCGCCGACTACCGCCTACGGATCAACGGGCTCGTGGCCAACCCCGTCGAGCTTGACCTGGCGCAGCTGCGGGCGCTGGCTCACCACGAGCAGATCACCCAGCACTTCTGTATCCAGGGCTGGTCGGGCATCGCGAAATGGGGTGGCGTCTCGATGCAGACAATCCTCGACCTCGTCAAGCCCGAT
>JALYUQ010000151.1 GCA_030853685.1 Actinomycetota bacterium
ACGTTCGCACCGGCCGGCAGGTGTTCTCATTCGCGGACGGTGCCTTCAACCCGGTGATCGCCGATTACGATGCGATCTACTTGAACGGATACTCGAGCCTGTACCAGATGCTGCCAAGGCGCGAGCCACCCAGGTCACCGATCCGCGGGTCACCGATCCGCGGGGCGGCCGCGCGCCGGGCCCGGGGCGGGCGCAAGAGCGAAGCCTTCCGCTTCCAAGCGGTGAACGGGATCTAAGGGCCCGCCTCAACAACCCGGGGTTTCCGCCCCGCGCCCGGGACCCTCCTAGTGAGATGAGGCAGGCTCTCAGGGCGCGAGTGAGCGCCGGAGGCGAGCGCCAGCGCTCTGAGCGCTACATGACCGACGCTGCTCAGGCAGCACATAAACCACAACTCGACAGTCGAGCTCCTCCGAAGGTCGACTGTCGCACCGAGCGCGGATAACGACACGCACACGACACTCGCCTCGCCGTTGACTTCGAGTGTCGAGTTATGACGCGCCGGAAACGCGCTTGGGCCGCCCCCTGACGGCCCGGATTGCCGGCCAAGTGATCAGCCGCCAGTCTGAGGTGAAGATTCGGGTGTCGAGGCAGATCGCCCCCCCGCTCGGTGTCGAGGCGGGTCGCCCCGCCCGGGTGTCGAGGCGGATCGGCCCCCCCGCCGGTGTCGAGACGGATCGCCCCCCGCCCGGGCGCCCCGCGAGGCGCAGCTTTCCGCGAGAGCGGGGCTCTACAGCTTGTGGCGCTCCAGCAGCTTGCGGCCGATCACCATCCGCTGGATCTCGGAGGTGCCCTCGCCGATCAAGAGCAGCGGCGCGTCGCGGTACAGGCGCTCGATCTCGTACTCCTTGGAGTAGCCGTAGCCGCCGTGGATGCGGAAGGACTCCTCGACGCAGAAGCGCCCGGCCTCCGATGCGAACAGCTTTGCCATCCCGGCCTCGAGCTCCGAGCGCTCGCCGGCGTCCTTCAGTCGCGCGGCCCTCAGAGTCAGCAGGCGTGCGGCCTCGAGCTGGGTGGCCATGTCGGCGAGCTTGAACTGGATCGCCTGGTGCTGGGCGATCGGCTTACCGAACGCCTTGCGCTCCTGAGAGTACTTCAGCGCGAGCTCCAGCGCGCGCTGCGCGATCCCGACCCCGCGCGCGGCGACGTTGACACGCCCGACCTCCAGCGCGTCCATCATCTGCACGAACCCCCGGCCGAGCCCCGCGTCCTCGCCGCCGAGGATGTTCTCGGCAGGGCAGCGATAGCCGTCGAACACCAGCTCGGTCGATTCGACGCCCTTGTAGCCGAGCTTCTTGATCTTCGGCGGGACGTTGAAGCCGGCGTACTGGCCCGTGTTCTCAGCGACCCCGGGCTCCTTCTCGGCGATGAAGCACGTCATCCCCCTGTGCCGTGGCTCGGCGCTCGGGTCGGTCTTGACTAACACGAACACCAGCGCCGAAAGCAGGCCGTTGGTGACCCACATCTTCTGGCCGTTGATCTCGTACTGGCCGTCGGGCAGGCGCTTCGCAGTCGCCTTGATCGCCTGCACATCGGAGCCACATTCCGGCTCCGAGAGCGAGAACGCGGCGCGGATCTCCCCGGTAGCCATACGCGGCAGGTAGCGGCGCTGCTGCTCCTCGGTGCCGAACTTCATCAGCAGATAGGAGCCGATGAAGTGCGTGTTGACGATCCCGGAAATCGAGATCCAGCCCCGCGACAGTTCCTCGACGATCATCGCGTACGTCGTCAAGTCGAGCGCCATCCCGCCGTGCTCCTCGGGGATCGTGACGCCGAACAGCCCGAGCTCCTTCATCTGCGCCACGATCGGCTCGGGGAAGGAGTCCTCGTGGTCGTAGTGCTCGGCGTTGGGGAGAATCTGCTCGTCGGCGAACTGGCGGACCATCTCGCAGATCGCCTTCTGCTCGTCGGTCCTGTCGGTGAACGGGGTGGCTATAGCCATGCTCGCGGACGTGCTCGGCGGCTCAGGCTCAGCCGCGCGTCTGGGCCGGCGGAGCATTCTGTGCCTCTCGTGCGCCTGTGCCGTCCTGCCAAGGCGACGCGGGGCGCGCCTGGGGTTCGCCGTCGAGCTCGAGGTCGACCTTCTCGTCGAGGAAGCACAAGCGATCCTTGATGCGCGCGGCTTCGGCGAAGGGCTCGGCATAGCTCCAGACCAGATCGCTCACAACCCTGTCGCTGGGGAGCTTGACCGAGTGGTAGGCGGCCTTCCCCTTGTAAGGGCAGCGGGTAACTGTCTCGCTGGGCTCGAGCTCCGCCCGGACGTCCTCACGCGGCAGGTACCAGCGCGGCGGCAGGTTGGACTCGAACAGCGCCAGCGCGCCGTTGCTCTCGGCGAGAACCTCCCCCTGGAGCGAGACCCGTACGCAGCGGTTGGTCTGCAGCACGTCGATGCGGTGATATGGGTCGCGTGGGTGCACGAGCACCTCCTCGTCCTCCTCGAGCCAGCGATCCATGCGGTTCCAGTAGAACGCGATCAAATCCCTGATCGGCGGCGCGCCCGCGAGCGGATGCGGGTAATACCAGGCGCCGGGATCGATCGTTCGGTCGCCGGCGCGGATCGTGTAGTAGGAAGCCTCGCCCTTCATCGGGCACCGCGTATGGCGGTCGCTGGGCTCCAACGTGCCCGTGCGGACGTCTTCAGGCGGAAAGTAGTAGATCGGCTGATGCCGGGTCTCGTGGAGCAGCATCGCGGTGCGGCTGTCGGCGATCGTCTCGCCAGCGAGCACCACACGAATGCGCTTGGGGGTCGGTTCGAGGTACAGCGCGCCCTCGGTAGGCGGATCGAAGTTGAAGTGACCCGCTGGCTCAGCGCCGAACGGGCCCGTGCCGCTCATCAGGCCCACGGGTGCGAGCCTAGCAAGCGGGGCTATGAAGAGCCGAGGGCTGGCTGGTGCGCCCCGTCAAGCGCGGAGCCAGTCCTCGACCGCCGAGCCAGTCCTCGGCCGCCAGGCTGGACCCCCGCGCGGAGTGCCGGACATGGCCGGAGATGAGCGTCGCTCCACAGGTGAGGACCGTCGCCGCGATCCGAAGATCAGGATCAGCGAGTCGCCTCTCCTTGCGCTCCAGGTCGCGGCCCGCTTGGCCGAGCGCTCCCGCGGCCTGGCGGTCGAAAGGAAGGGATCCGTGTGCTCGCCTACACAGACGCGGGATTGCCAGACTGCGCCCCGATGAACTTCGCCCGCGATGTCGTCGACGCCGCGCCGCCCGGGCGCCGGGCGCTGGTGGAGCTGGCGCGCGATGGCAGCCGGCGCGCATGGTCCTTCGCCGAGGTCTCCGATCGTAGCGCTCGCCTAGCCGGCGCCTTGATCGGGCATGGGATAGGGCGCGGCGACGTGGTCCTGACGCTGATCGGCAACCGGGCAGAGTGGGTGCTGACGATGGTTGCCTGCTTCCGGATCGGCGCCGTGGTACTCCCCTGCAACGAGCAGCTTCGCGCCAAGGACCTGCGGCTGCGGATCGACGCGGCCCGTCCGAAGCTGATCGTCGCAGACGTGCGGAACGTGGTCGAGCTTTCAGGAGCCGGCGCGAGCTGCCCGGTGCTGAGCGTCCCCGACGAGTCGCTGTTCGCACACGAGCCCGCCCAGCCGGCCGAGCTGTCTGGAAGCGACCCCTGCCTGATCACGTTCACGAGCGGAACCACCGGGGATCCGAAGGGCGTCGTCCACGGTCAGCGTTACTTGCATGGCCAGCGCCTTCAGGCCGAGCGCTGGCTCGGCGCGCGCGCAGGCGACCTGGTCTGGTGCACGGCTTCGACCGGCTGGTCGAAGTCAGCGCGAAATGCGTTCGTCGCTCCCTGGCTGCGCGGCGCGGCCGCCCTGCTCCACGACGCGCACTTCGATCCGGCCCAGCGCCTGGAGCTCCTCGCGTCCGAGCGCGTGAACGTCCTCTGCATGGCGCCCACCGAGTACCGCGTAATCGCAAAGCGCGCGATGCTGCGGCCGCTGCCGGCGCTGCGGGAGCTGGTGGCAGCCGGCGAGGCGCTCAACCCCGAGGTGCTGCGCGCGTTCCGGGAAGGGACGGGGCGCGAGATTCGTGACGGCTATGGCCAGACCGAGACGGGGCAGCTCACCGGCATGCCGATTGGCGAGCCGGTCCGCCCGGGCTCGATGGGGCGCGCGCTGCCGGGCATCGAGCTGCGGGTGCGGACTGATGACTCAGGGAGGGCCCACGCCAGCGAAGCCGTAAGCCCAGCCATCGGGTGCGAGGGCGAGCTCGTGCTGGCCGACCCCCTGACCGATCCTACCTTCTTCATAGGCAGTCTTGATGGTCAGCCCGAGCCGGCCGGTGCGCCGTGGCGCACCGGCGATCGGGTACGCCAGGACGAGGAGGGCTATCTGTACTTCGAGGGCCGCACAGACGATGTGATCGTCTCGGCCGGCTACCGCATCGGACCCTTCGAGGTCGAGTCCGCGCTGTTCTCCCACGCAGCGGTCGCGGAGGCCGCGGTCGTCGCGGCGCCCGACGAGGAGCGAGGGTCCCTGGTGCGCGCGGTCGTAGTGCTACGCGACGGGGTGGCGCCAAGCCCCGGCCTGGCCGCCGAGCTCCAGGAGCACGTCAAGCGGATCACAGCGCCCTACAAGTACCCCCGTATCGTCGAGTTCGCCGACGAGCTTCCGAAAACCGCCAGCGGGAAGGTTCAGCGCGCGCTCCTGCGCGCCCGGTCTTAGAAGAGACCGCCAGCTCGAACGCGGCCCCTCGTCGGCGGCCGCCGTCCCGATACAGCTCCTTCAGCCGGTCGTAGACCCGCGCCGCGTAGCAGCAGGGTGCCTGCTCTTCGACTGACGGCTCGGGCACGAACGCAAAGTGGACCGCGGGCGGGGGCAGCTCGGGATCGTTCGCCGTTCGCCGCCGCGCGTACTCGGACTCAAAGAGCGACGTGGTGAGAACCGTGACCTCGGCAATCCGCGAGAGTAGTGTTGCCAGGGCGTTGACGAACTGGGCGATTCCCCGCCGCCGACGGGTGCAGCTCGCGGGAGACGAGCGCGACTCGCAACGCCGGGTCAGGCCGCCGGCGCGCGACGCGCGATTTGGTCGTGCGCAGCGTCGCGGTCTCGCTGGCCCCGCCGCTGCCGTCCCACGAGCCCCAGGGCCGCCGCCGCCGCCAGCGGGCCATACCCCGGCAGCAGGTAGCGGGGGTTGCCCGCGGCGGTCGCGACGGTGGCCAGTGGCACCAGCCAACCCGCCACCGCGAACAGGATCGCCGCCCGTCGGGCGGCGCGCTCGCGCGTGAACACGCCAAGCAGCGGGCTCAGCAGCAGCACGATCACCAGGACGCCGCGTAGCTGAATCGACCTTCCATACCAGCGCAGGAATCCGAGACCGCCGCCTGCGACGCCCGCGCCGGTGGCGTAGTAGCCGGTCACGGCTCGTTCCACGTCAGGGTCGACGACGGCGTCGCCGAAGATGAAGGCATGATGATTGTCCGACCACAAGTAGCGGACATCGTGGGCGACGGTCGAAAGGTAGTCGAGCGGCTGGTGGACGATCGTCTCCAGACCAAAGGCCAGCAGCTTGCCGTCGTCGTTCGGCGGCGGGCCGAAGACCCGCCAGGCGGGGCTGATGGAGCGATTGACCGCCAGTCCCGCGGCCGTGTGATCTGGATAGCCGGTCTCGTACTCGTTGACGCTGCCGCGGTCGCGAAAAGGCGTCTTCTGGCATAGGGCCGCCGTCCCCGCGGGCGGCTGAAAGCGCGAGCAGTTGGCGAACGGCGCCCCACGCGCGTAGATCAGGCGACCCGTCGTCTGGGTGAGGCCGAAGAAGCCGGTGTCGGCGCCCTGCGCGAAGATGTAGGCCCCGAGAACAGCACAGGTAGGCACGATCAGCGCCACCGCGGCTAGGATGCGTGAAGTGGTCTCCCCGGAGCGGTTTCCGACCATCCAGACGACCACGATCGGGACCAGCACCAGGCCCACCGGGCGCACAACCGCCGTCACCCCGATCAGCGCCCCTTCCCCGGCCAGCACCCAGGGCCGGCCCTCCGCGGCCAGGAGCCCGAGCACCAGCACGCAGGTCACCAGGAAGCTGAACAGCGGGTCGCTGAGCGGGCTGTGCTCCACCCACAGTCCGAAGCCGTCGAACAGCACCACCGCCGCCGGGATCAGACCCAGGAGCATCGAGCCGGTGACGCGGCGCACGGCGTAGTAGAGCAGGACTGCCGTGGCGATCCCGAGCAGATGTTGGAGCAGGATAAGCGCCGACAGGTGCGGGAAGACGGCGTGCACGACCCGGATCACGAACGAGTAACCGGCCGTCTCGTACACGTCTGAGAACAGGGCGTGGTGGGCGGAGTCGATGTAAGTGCCGGAGTCGGGCACGCCCAGGAACGCCGGCCGGTCGAGGGCCATGAACACGACGCGAATCGCGAGGCCACCCGCGAACACGGCCACCACGGCCGTCGCGGCCGGTGAGGCCGGAAAGGCCGGGAAGGCGCGAAGCAGGTCTCTGAGCCGGCCAGGATGCATCGCCGGCCGCGGCGATCGGATCAAGAGCCGGGGCGGACTCGGCTCTCGATGGCAACGCCGCCGTCCACCGCGGGGAATGTACTCCAGGCGGAGGTGAAGGCTCCTGGTGAGCCTGGTCGCCGCCCCTCCGCATGAGCGCTCGCGAGCCGCCCCGGCATCGCGGTCATCGGCGCTGCCCGCACCGCTCGCGTCACGCGCTGGACCCGTCGGCTCCATGCGGATGGCGTTCCGGCGGAGGCCGCCGCGGGCCAGCACGTAGCCGCCGGTCCGCAGCCACAGCGCCATCCGGGTCAGGCTAGTGTCGCCGGCTAGGAAGCCCGGGGGCAGCATCACGGGGCGACCGTCGCCGGGCGGCGGCTCGGGCCAGCGGTCGCGATCGCGCGTCGAAGCTCATTCCAGCGCATCCTCGGCCCGGGGGGGCCAACGGCAGGCCGAGGCGCGGAATCGTGCTCGCCTCCGTGCTCACCGCGAAGACCCTACGGGTCCGGAGGGTGGGGGCGCCTGCGCCTCAGGGAGCGGAGCCGGCCATGCCGCTGCCGCGGTGACCCCGTAGCCCGCGCGCTGCCTCGGCGGCTGCGTCGAGGTGTCCGGTCGGCGGTAGTCGCCGCGGCTCAGATGATGCTCGAGCCAGACGTACAGGACGATGAACAGGTATCGGCTGCCCATCTCGTGGAGCTGGAGCTTGGAGACGCCGTGCCGGCGCCCGGTCCAGGTCACCGGCACGATCGCGTACGAGTAGCCTCGGACGATCGCCTTGAGCGGCATCTCGACGGTCAGGTTGAAGTGATTGGAGAGCAGGGGCTGGAGCTGCTCGATGACCGGGCGGCGATAGGCCTTGAAGGCGTTGGTGGTGTCGTTGTACTCGTGGCGGAAGAGGATCCGGACGCCCAGGTTGACGATCCGGTTGAGCACGAGCTTGGGCAGTGGGTAGGCGTGGGTCTGGCCGCCGCGGCCAAAGCGCGTCCCGAAGGCGCAGTCATAGCCCTGCTCGAGCACGCGGTAGTAGAGCGCGAGGTCCTTCGGGGAGTCCGACAGGTCGGCCATCATGATCGCCACGTAGTCGCCGGTGTAGAGCTCGAGACCGGCCCGGACGGCGTGCCCGTAGCCGGGGGGGCGGTGCGAGCGCACGCAGCGGACCCGCGAGTTGCCCTCAGCGATCGCGGCCACCGCCTCGCCGGTCCCGTCGGCACTGGCGTCGTCGATCACCAGGATCTCGTACTCGATCCCTGCCCGTTGCAACTCGGCAACCGTGCTGGCGACGGTCTCTGAGATCGACTCCGCTTCGTCGTGCGCCGGGATCACGACCGACAGCTTCATCGCGCCGCCAGCCACAGCTCGGCGTTGTACTCGTAGATCTCTCGCAGGATCGCGTCGATGTCGTAGGTGACGCGCCAGCGCGGATAGTCGCGCTGGAAGGGCTCCAGGTCAGAGATCCACCAGCGGTGATCGCCGATCCGATGCTCGCTGGAGAGCTCCCAGCCCAGCTCGCGTCCGGCGATCCGCTGGCAGAGGTCGATCGCCTCCCGCATCGAGCAGTTGCTGTGGCGACCGCCACCGATGTTGTAGACCGCGCCGACTCGCGGGGTGCGGTGAAAGGCATCAAACGCGGCCACGAGATCGGCTGAGTGCACGTTGTCGCGAACCTGCTTTCCCTGATAGCCGAACACCGTGTAGGGCTCGCCGGCGACTGTGCAGCGCATCAGGTAGGAGAGGAAGCCGTGCAGCCGCGCAGCCGCGTGGCAGGGGCCGGTAAGGCACCCGCCGCGAAAGCACACCGTGGGCATCCCGAAGTAGCGCCCGTGCTCCTGCACCAGCAGATCGGCTGCCGCCTTGGAGACGCCGAACAGCGAGTGCGTCGAGCTGTCGATCGACATCGACGTGTCGATCCCACCGAAGTACCGGTGAGAGGCGGGCAGCTCGAGTCGCTCGCCGACGTCGAGCAGCGGCAGCTGGTTGGGCCGATCGCCGTAGACCTTGTTGGTGGAGCAGAAGATGAAGGTGGCCGCGGGAGCGTGCCGGCGGGTCGCCTGCAGCAGGTTCAGGGTGCCGTTGGCGTTGACGGTGAAGTCGGTCTCGGGATCGAAGGCCGCCCAGTCGTGCGAGGGCTGCGCGGCGGTGTGGATCACCAGCTCCAGCGTCCGCGCGTGGGCGGCGAACACGCGCTCGAGCGCGGCGGCGTCACGGATATCGATCTCGTGGGAGACGAACGCCCCGCCCAGCGTCGCCCGCAGACGCTCGGTCGTGGGTGCCGTCGACGCGGATGGGCCAAAGAACCGCGCCCGCATGTCGTTCTCGATGCCCACGACGTCATAGCCGGCCTGCACGAAGTGCCGGGTCGACTCAGAGCCGATCAGGCCCCCCGAGCCGGTTATGAGCGCGGTCGCCATCAACGCAGCAGTGAACCACGACGGGTCGGGCCTTCGATCACAGCGCCTGGCGGACCGCGGCCTCGTTGGCGCAGATCCACGCGTGCGTGTCGGCCAGGATCTCCCGGGGTCCGCGCTCGGCCCGCCAGGGGCTGAGCGCGCTCACGCGCGCGCAGTCAGAGATGTACAGGGGAACGTCCCCCGCCCGGGCGTCGGCCACGGTGCCCGGATCGACCCGGTGCCCGGTGATCTCCTCACACAGCGCGGTGGTCTCCAGCAGCGACAGGCTGCACCCCCGGCCGCCGCCGACGTTGGCGGTCACGCCGTCCCAATCGTCCGCGGCGCCCAGCTGCTCGTCCAGCAGCGCCAGCAGATCGTCGACGTGCAGCAGGTCGCGCACCTGCTTGCCCCCGAAGCCGATGTAGCGCAAGGGCCGCCGAAAGTGATGGGCGAGCATCCAGTAGGTGAACACGCCCTGGTCGACCCTTCCCATCTGCCACGGCCCGGCGATCACCCCACACCGGTTGACCACCGCCCGGAGCCCGTAGGCGGCCCGGTACTCCTCGATCAGCAGCTCGGCGGCGAGCTTGGTGGCGCCGTAGATCGTCCTTGCGCCGGCCAGCGGAAAGTCCTCCCCGATCCCGGCCGCCGAAGCCCCCGGGACGCGCTGGGCGCCGGCCAGCTCAAAGCGGGTCTCGTGCTCCTCGAGCGCCAGCTCACAGAGCGCTGCCACGGGGTACACCCGGCTGGTGGAGAGGAACACCAGCGCCGCGCCGTCGCGGCGGGCCAGCTCGAGGCAGTGGTAGGCCCCGATCAGGTTGGACTGGACAACATAGTTCGGGGTCCCGTCGACTCCGGCCAGCGCCGAGGGCTCCGCCGAGCATTCCACCAGCGCGTCGTGCTGGCCGAGCCCGTCAAGGTCTGAGAGCACGCGCACGTCGCCGTGGACGAAGGCCACGCCGGCCTCGCGCAGCCGGTAGAGATTGAGCTCGCCCCCCCGCCGGCGCAGGTTGTCCAGGACGGTGATCTCCCATTCCGGATGGCGCGCCGCGAGACCGATGGCGACATTCGCGCCGACAAATCCGGCGCCGCCGGTCACGAGCACCCGCATCGGCCCAATCTAGCCGAAAGTTTTTGAGGAGTTGAGGTCCGATCGCCTGTGTTTGCAGGGGTCGGTTCTCTTCTTGGGTGGCGCTGGTTCATGTAGACACCAAAATGCCGTGACCACGTTGTAGCCCGGAAGTCAACGCCACATGTCCGAGCAGTAAAAGTGTTGTTAGCCGGTGCGCGCGGTTGCCTGGAACCCGCCGCTAGGCTCCACGCGCATGAGCGCCTCCCGTCCCGCGATCGGAATCTGCACCAGTCTCGTGCGCGCGAGGTGGGGGCCCTGGGACCAGCGCGCCGCGCTCCTGCCCTTTACCTACATCGCCGCGATCCAGCGAGCGGGCGCCCTCGCGCTGATGATCGCGCCCGATCGGACGCTGGAGCGCACGCCCGACGAGATCCTCGACCGCATCGACGGCCTGATCTTCGCCGGCGGCGCGGACATCGACCCCGCCTGCTATGGGGCCAAGCCCCACCCCGAAACCGGCGAACCGGTGCCCGAGCGCGACGGTGCTGAGCTGGCGCTCGCGCGGCGCGCCGTGCAGCGCGATATGCCGGTGCTCGGGATCTGCCGCGGGATGCAGCTACTCAACGTCGCCCTCGGGGGGACCCTGCGCCAGCACCTCCCCGACGAGGTCGGCCACGACGAGCACCGCCGCAACCCCGGCACGTTCGACAACGCCGACCACGACGTCCGGCTGAGACCCGGCTCGCTCGCCGCTCACGCGGCCGGCGAGGAGCGTCACGTCACGAAGTCACACCATCATCAGGGCGTCGCGACGATCGGCGCCGGCTTGGAGGTCACAGGCTGGTCGATGCTCGACGAGCTCTCCGAGGCAATCGAAGCGCCGGCGCGGCGCTTCGTGCTGGGCGTCCAGTGGCACCCCGAGGCAGACGAGCACAGCCGGCTGATCGAGGCCCTGGTCGAGGCGGCGCGCGACCGCTAGGCGCTCGCAGCGGTCAGTCATGCGGGCAGCGCCACCACCGCGTCGATCTCCACCATCGCACCGCGCGGCAGGGCCGCCACGCCGATCGCCACGCGCGCCGGCGGATCGGACTCGAAGAAGGACGCGTACACCTCGTCGACCGCGGCGAAGGAGCCCATGTCGGTCAGGTAGACGGTCAGCTTGACGGCGTCGCCGAGGCTCGTCCCGCCCGCCTGGCAGACGGCGGCGAGGTTCTCCAGGCAACGCCCGGCCTGCTGCGCGCAAGACGTTCCGACAAGGTCCCCGGTCCGCGGATCGAGGGGGATCTGGCCCGAGCAGAAGAGGAGCCCCCCGGCGCGGATGGCGTGTACGTACTGACCGACCGCCGCTGGGGCGTCGGGGGCGGTGACCGGCTCGCGGTGCGCTGACAACTGATCTCCTCCGTCCGGGGATGCTCGTGCAAGGGTATTGCTCACGCCCAGCTCGGGCATTGCGCCCCGCCGGGAGGTTGCGCCCCGCCGGGAGGTTGCGTCCCGCCCGGATAGTGGGCCCCGACTCCGTGCGTCCCGCCGGATAGTGCGCGGCTCCCGCCTCGGGTAGTCCGCCCAGCCAGATCGAAATGAAAAAGGGGGAGCCCGGCTCGGGTGCATGCCTCCCCTCGGTAGCCTGCAACCGTGCCCAACCGCCTAGCCGCCGAGACCTCGCCCTACCTGCGCCAGCACAAGGACAACCCGGTCGACTGGTTCTCCTGGGGCGAGGAGGCGCGCTCGCGCTCCCAAGTTCAGGACCGGCCGCTGCTCGTGTCGGTCGGCTACTCCGCGTGTCACTGGTGCCACGTGATGGAGCGCGAGTCATTCGAGGACCCGGAGATAGCGGCGCTCATGAACGAGCGCTTCGTCTGCGTGAAGGTGGACCGCGAGGAGCGCCCTGACATCGACGCGATCTGCATGCAGGCCTGCCAGGCGATGACCGGGCAAGGCGGCTGGCCGCTGAACACCTTCATGACCCCGCAGGGGGTCCCTTTTCACGCCGGCACTTATTTTCCCCCCGCCCCCCGTCACGGGCTGCCGAGCTGGCGCATGGTGCTGCTGGCGGTGGCCGACGCGTGGGAGAAGCGCCGCGACGAGATCCTGGGCCAGGGCGCGCAGATGCGCAGGTCATTGGGCGCGAGCGCGCGCTTGGAGCCCTCTGCGGAGCCGATCCGGGAGTCGGCTCTGGCCGGCGCGGTGTCCGCCCTGGGCGGCTCCTATGACTCCGTGAACGGGGGCTTCGGCAGCGCACCGAAGTTCCCGCCGGCCTCGACGATCGAATTTCTCCTGGCGCGGGGCGAGCGCGAGATGTCATTGGCCACGCTGCGGGCGATGGCGGCTGGCGGGATCTATGACCAGGTGGGTGGCGGCTTCTCGCGCTACGCTGTCGACGCGACGTGGACCGTGCCCCACTTCGAGAAGATGCTCTACGACAACGCGCTGCTGGCGCCCGCCTACCTGCACGGGTACCAGGTATCGGGCGAGGATCGCTTTCGCCGCGTGTGCTGCGAGACGCTCGACTGGGCCCTGCGCGAGATGCGCGGGCCCGAAGGCGGGTTCTACTCGGCGCTGGACGCCGACTCCGAGGGCGCCGAGGGCAAGTTCTACGTTTGGGGCGTCCAGGAGCTGCGCGAGGTGCTCGGCTCGCCGCAGCTCGCCGAGGCGGCGATCGCCTACTTCGGGGCCAGCGAGCGGGGGAACTTCGAGCGCGGACTGAACGTCCTGGAGGGCCGCGGCGCCGAGCCCGAACGGCTACCCGAGATCCGCTGCAAGCTCTACGGCGTGCGCTCAGAGCGCGTGTGGCCGGGCCTGGACGACAAGCGCCTGACCTCCTGGAACGCGCTGATGATCTCAGCGCTCGCACTCGCGGGCGCCACCCTGCAGCGCGCCGACTACGTTCAGGCGGCGACCGAGTGCGCCGACTTCGTGCTCAGGGAGCTGCGTGACGCTCGTGGCCGGTTGCTGCGCACCTGGAAGGACGGCGGGGGGCGCCTGGGGGCGTACTTGGAGGACCACGCGTTCCTGCTGCAGGCGCTGATCGCGCTCTACGAGGCGACCTTCGATCCGCGCTTCTATCGCGAGGCCACAGCGCTGGCGGACACCATGATCGAGCGCTTCGCGGACCCCGAGCGCGGCGGCTTCTTCAGTACGGCTGCTGAGCACGAGCAGCTTGCGGCGCGGCGCAAGGACATGGAGGACTCGCCGATCCCTTCCGGGAGCTCGGCCGCCGCATTCGGGCTGCTGCGCCTGGCGGCGCTCTCTGGCGAAGCCGACTACGAGCGCCACGCGGTCGGCGTCCTGCGCCTGCTCCACCCGCTCGCGCTGCGCCACCCGCACGCCTTCGGGCACCTGCTCGCGGCCGCTGACTTCCACCTGGCGGCGGTCAAGGAGGTGGCGATCGTCGGATCAGGTGAAGAGGCGCGCGCGCTGGAGCGCATCGTGCGCGGCCGGTTCCGCCCCCACGTGGTGCTCGCCGGCGGCGACGGCGACGCAAGCGAGCGCGAGGGCGAGGGCGGGGCGGCCGGCGTCCCCCTCCTCGCCGGCCGCGAGCCGGTCGACGGCCACGCCGCCGCCTACGTCTGCGAGCACTTCACCTGCAAGGCACCCGTTACCACGCCGGAGGAGCTCGCCGCGTTACTTTGAATGAGGAGCGCAACGGACTGCGCGGTGCCCAGACAGCTGGCGGCGCGACTGGCACGCGTTGTCGCTCGCGCCCGATCCGCGCGCGACTAAACTGGCGGCGCATTGCGCCTTGTAGGCCCCTGGTGCTTGTCCTCGGCGCGGCGGTGGCGCTGATCGCGCCGACGGGCGCCTCCGCGGCTTGGCCGGGTCGTGACGGGTTGCTGGCGCTTGCACCGATCGCCGGGCGGGGGCTCGTGCTGGCGACCGCCCAAGGTCGGGTGGTGCAGAGGGTTTGTCCTGCGGTGGGGCGTGGCTGCGCGACGGCATTGGGGCCCGTGTGGTCCCCCGACGGGCGTGAGCTCGCCTTCTCCTCGCCTGGGCACGGACTCTCGATCGTGTATCAGAACGGATCGTGCCTCGCCTGCGGACTTGACCCCGGGGACGGAATGCCCTACTCGAGACTTGGCACCCCCGCATTCGACAGTCGCGGGACTCGACTTGTTTATGCGCTCAATCCCACGCCGTCCGGTTCAACCGGCTCCGAGCTGTGGACGACCGACGAGGACGGGCTCAGCCCCGCCGACTTCACTGTTACCGGTCCCCCGCCCTTGGGCGGTTCCTCACCCACGGTGTCCGCAGAGGGCGGCCTGGCGTTCGTTCGCACGGTGAAAGGACGCGACTGGATCTTCGTGAGGACTCGCGGAACGACTCGCGCCCGGCGCCTGGTCCCCGGCGCGGCGCCTGACTTCTCGCCTGACGGACGGATGCTGGCGTTTGAGCAGGATGGATGGGTAGCGGTTGCGGCCGCCGCCGGTGGAGGCTTCTCGCACCGGTTGGCGCCCGGGCATGGACCGGCGTGGTCGCCGAGCGGGGTGAGGATCGCTTTCCTGGATCGCCGGGAGAGGGTCCGGGTCGTACCCGCTCGCGGCGGGGCGGCAGTACGGGTCGGGCACCTGCGCGCCGGGCACGTGGCCTGGCAGCCGCTCGTACACAGCCGCGCGCGGTGCGCGCTCCCGGCGGCCTCGAACCGGCTCGCGGTCTCGCGCGTGGCGGCGCGCGGCAGCGAGGAGACCGTGACCTACCGCGGCGACTTCAACGGCAACTACGCCTACCTGGGCTGCCTGCTCCCGCGCGGGCAGCTACGGCTGATCACGGCCTTCAACGACGATGGCTACAGCACCCATCGGGTGTTCGGCTTCGTGCTCGACGGTGGGTATGTCGCCTACCAGATCCTCACCAACTCCGACCACTACGGGAACACCCCCGATCTCTACAGCGTCGCCGCGTTCGACCTCCTTTCCGGGCGCTCGACGTTCGATGATCCCGCAGGGGTCGTGGATGGCTCCAGCCCGATCGCACCGCCGGTCACCGACACGGATTTCCGGGTCGACGAGCTGCGGGTTGGTGCGAGCGGCGCGGTGGCATGGCGCTCCTATTCGACGAGCTTCACGACGACCATCGTGACCACGACCACCACCGGCACGACTGCCGGGGGAACCGACACCACGACCACCATGACGACGACACAATCCAAGCCCGAGACCGTCTACGAGATCACGGTCCACGATCGCCTCGGCCTACGCGTGGTGGACTCGGCCGTGGAGACCGGCCGGAGCCCGCCGCTCACTGCCTTGCAGATATCGGGACGGACGGTGACCTGGCAGCACGACGGTCAACCACGCAGCGTGGAGCTGCGCTGAGAGCGATGACGATCGACGAACGCGACGCTTCCCGCGGTGGCTCTCGGCGCCCACGACGGGGTGCGCGCACGGCTATGGAGACGGCGACGCGGATCGTGGCGAGGACGGCGGTGCCGATCGTGGCGACGATGCTGGCGCTGATCGTGCCCCCGGACGCTGTCGCGGCGTGGCCGGGTCGCGACGGACTGCTGTCGGTGCAGCCGGCCCGGGGCGCGGGCGTGCTGCTGATGACGACCTCCGGAAAGGTGCGGCGGCGTGTGTGTCCTGCGCTCGTGAGAAGCTGCCCGGTCGTCCATGATCCCGTGTTCTCACCCGACGGACGCGAGCTGGCGTTATTCGGACCGTCGGCCGAATTGTCGATCGTCTACGCCGACGGTTCCTGCCTGGCGTGCGGACTCGAGTACGAGGGGGGCGACGGACATGCCTCGAACCCGGCGTTCGACCGCGGCGGGAGTCGTCTCATCTTCACTGACGAGCCCTTTGGCCATCAGGGACTGTGGACGATCGGGGAGGACGGGATCGGCGCTAGGAGCTTCACATCGGTCGTCGATGCGCACCCACTCCCGGTTGGCGCCGGCGGGCGCTCCCCCGCGGTCTCGGTCGACGGAAGGATCGCGTTCGTCCGCCACACCCACGGCCAGGACAACGTATTCGTTACCAACCCGGCCCGCACCCGGGCGAGCGCGGTCGCGCTCGGAGGCGCGCCGTCCTGGTCCCCCGACGGACGCTCACTCGCGTTCGCGCACGCGGGACGGGTGGAGATCGTCGCGGCGGCGGGTGGCGGCACCCGCACGCTGGTCCGTGGCAGCGCGCCCGCGTGGTCGCCGAACGGACGCTGGTTGGCGTTCCTGGACCCGGCCCGCTACGTCTCGGTTATCGCCGCGCGCGGTGGGATCGCGCGCCGGCTAGGACACGTTCGCGGCCACCACGTCGACTGGCAGCCACTCGTCCCCGGTTTACCCCGATGCGAGCTCCCCGCCCGATCAAGGGTGCTGATGCGAACGCCCGAAGTGACGATCACCGACACGCGCGACCACGCTGGACACGTCGCCTACATGGCGTGTGACCGCCGGCGCGGAATTTTGCGGCTACTCGACACCAGCTACGAGCTCTACGGCTTTCGCCACGTGTTCGGGTTCGCGTCCGCCGGGCGCTACGTCGCATTTCAGGTTGCGACCTACGTGGTGGGAGAGGGGACCAGCTACGACGTCGTCGCCTACGACCTCGCCCGCGGACAGTTGTTCGACGACGCGGCCGGACACACCGATCCGTCCGGCGACGGCACATTGGGACTCACATCGCAAATCGTCAACACGGGCTTACGGATCGACTCGCTGCTGGTCGGCGCCAGCGGCGCGGTCACGTGGCTTACCCAGACGCGCGGCTACGCATCGAGGACGAGCTCGACCACGTCGACCACGACTTCGGCGTCAGGCGCCACGATTACGACCGTGACGACCACGACGATGGACTCCAACCCGACCACCAGCTACACGATCAGCGCCCACGACAGCCACGGGAGGCGAGTGCTCGACTCAGCCGTCCAGACCGGACCAGCGCCCCCGATCGCCGCCCTGCACGAGTCGGGACAGACTGCGAGTTGGCTGCACGACGGGCAGCCGCGCAGCGCGCAGCTCGCCCCAGCAAGCTCCCGCGTGATCCCCTCGTTGTGACGCCACGCGTGAGGTCGCGCATGACGCTGGCCGTGGGCTACATTGCGACGGGCGACAGGTACGCAAGCGCAGGACCCTCGATGCCTGCCTGCCACGAGCGCTGACGCTCGGCGACGGCGGTGCAGGGAGCCGTGTCCTCCGTGTGTCTACGGCAAGGCCCTACCGGCGGTGACGGTCCCGCCACTGCCGACGGCGATGCAGGCACGCGTGGACAGGCACGAGATGCCGCTGATCTCGCCGATCCCGGGGACGACATCCCAGACGCGCTGATGGAAGGGCTCTCCATAGATGATCGTCCCGCCATGCGCCACAGCAACGCACAGCACCTGTCCCGGGCACGAGAGAGCGCCTAT